>CAUJIK010000119.1 GCA_963205255.1 Pseudomonadota bacterium | reverse complement strand
TGCGCACCCGTCTGCTGAGTCATTTCAAGACAATTGACCCTGTAATGGTCAATCTTGTTTCAAATACGAAACAATATGACCTCAGCCCTGCGAGAGTTCGCCGCAAGCAGGCGCAGCGGACGGTATTCGAGGTGCTGGCGCGGTCGATTGCGAGCCAGCAGCTGTCGGGCCTGGTGGCGCGGCGGATCATCGAGCGACTGATCGAGGCCCATGAAGGCCGCTTTCCGACGCCGGAGCAGATCACCACGGCGACGCCGGACATGCTGCGGGCCACCGGGTTCTCCTTCGCCAAGATCGCGGCCCTGAAGGACCTGGCCGCGCACAGCCTCGACGCACGGCTGCCCGAGGATGCCGCACTCGCGCTGCTGACGGATGAGGACATCATCGAACGCTGCACCGCCGTGCGCGGCATCGGCCGCTGGACGGTGCAGATGCTGCTGATGTTCCATCTCGGCCGGCAGGATGTGCTGCCGGTGGACGACTATGGCGTGCGCAATGGCTTTCGCCTCGCCTACGGACTGAAGGGATTGCCGCAGCCGCGCGCGCTGGCCGCCTTCGGTGAACGCTGGCAGCCCTACCGCTCGGCGGCGGCCTGGCATCTGTGGCGCGCGGTGGAAATGCACCAGCAGGGCGTGCTGCCGCCGCGTGTCGGGCGCGCGCCGCGCGTGAGTATCGTGAAACCGAAGGAGTGAGACCGGGCTTCGCAATGAAGCCTGGCCTTGGGACGAGGCCGCGGCCTCAGTAAATCCCGGCCGTCCCTACCCCGCGCGGATCCGACGCCGCGTCCACCTTGCCGGTGGCTGCGTCGAAGGTGATCACCTGAAGATTGCCCCAGCTCTCGCGCTCGCGCATTTCGTGGCCGCGCTGCTTCAGCGATGCGACCTCCTCGAGAGTCAGCGCCGCGCGCTCGTAGCTCAGCACATCGGGCTGGTATTGATGATGGATGCGCGGCGCCGCGACGATCTGCTCCGCGCTGCGGCCATCGAGCCAGTCGAGCGTGGCCAGCAGCACCATGCCGGTGATGAGGCTGCCGCCCGGACTGCCGACGATCATGTGGCCGCGCTCACCCTCCACGAAGGTGGGCGTGATCGAGGAGAGCATGCGCGTGCCCGGCGCGATGGCATTGGCGGCGGCGCCGATGAGCCCGTAGATGTTGGGCACGCCGGGCTTGATCGAGAAATCGTCCATCTGGTTGTTGAGCAGCATGCCGGTGCCATCGACCATCAGGCCGGAACCGAACCCTGCATTGAGCGTGATGGTTCCGGCGACGCGGTTGCCCGCGGCATCCAGCACCGAGAAATGCGTGGTGTTCATGCCGGCGGCGGCCGCATCGGGCGCATCTTCCAGCGAGCTGCTGGGCGTGGCGCGGTCGTAGCGGATGGAGGTGCGCAGCCCCGCGGCATAGTCCGGATCGATGAGGCGCTGCACCGGCACGTCGGTGAAGGCCGGATCGCCCAGATACAGCGCGCGGTCGCGATGCATGCGGCGCATGGCCTCGATGATGAGATGCTTGCGCGTAACGCCGTCGAGCTTCGCGAGGTCATAACCGGCGAGCACGTTGAGCGCTTCCACCAGCGCGATGCCGCCGGCGCTGGGCGGCGGCGCGGAGATCACGGTTGCGCCGCGGTAGTACCCGATGATGGGCTCGCGCTCGATGGCCTGATAGCCCGCCAGATCCTCAAGCGTCCACAGGCCGCCCATCTTCTGCACCGCGGCCACCAGCGCGCGGGCCAGGCGCCCGCGATAGAAATCCTCGAAGCCTTCCTTTGCCAGACGCTCCAGCGTGCGCGCCAGCTGCGGCTGTTTCACGCGCGCACCGATCGGCAGCGGCTCGCCATTGCGCAGCCAGATGGCGGTGGCTTCCTTCGATTTCGAAAGCTGCGCGCGCTTGAAGGCCACTCCCGCGGCAAGGCGCGGATACATCTCGAAGCCTTCGCGCGCCAGACGGATCGCAGGCTTCAGTGTTTCGCGCAGCGTGAGCCGGCCATAACGCGACTGCAGCAGCGCCAGGCCCGCGGGCTCGCCGGGAATGCCGGCCGCCAGCGCCGTGTTCGTCGACATGCCGCGCACCGGGTTGCCGTCGCTGTCGAGGAACATGTCGCGCGAAGCCGCAGCGGGCGCGGTTTCGCGCGCATCGATCACCACATTGCGCCCGTCCGCGGCATGGTGCAGCAGATACATGCCGCCGCCGAGGAACCCCGAGCCGCTGGGTTCCACCACCATCAGCGCGGCGCTCACCGCCACCGCGGCATCGAAGGCATTGCCGCCGGCACGCAACGCTTCATGGCCGGCTTCGGTCGCCAGCGGATGCGCGCTGGCGATGGCGGCCACGCCCGGCGCGCGCTCCGCGGCCGGCAGCGCCGCGGGCAATACCAGCAACAGGCACAGCAGCAGGATGCGATTCATGTCGTGACTTTCTTGCCGCGCAGCGCCTTGACCACAGCGGGGGCGACGAACTCGGACGTGTCGCCGCCGTAGAGCGCCACCTCACGGATCAGTGTCGAGGAAATGAAAGTGAACTGTTCCTGCGGAGTGAGGAACACGGTTTCGATCTCGCGGCTCAGATGCCGCGTCATGTTGGCGAGCTGGAACTCGAACTCGAAGTCCGACACCGCGCGCAGCCCGCGCACCACGAAACGCAGGCCCAGCTTGCGCGCGAAATCCACGGTGAGGCCGGTGTAGCCGGCCACTTCGACATTCGGGATGCCCGAGAGCACCTCACGCGCCAATGCCACGCGTTCATCCAGCGTGAACATGGGTGTCTTGCCGGGATTGGCGGCAATGGCCACCACCACGCGGTCGAACATACCTGCCGCACGCCGCACCAGATCGTGATGACCATTGGTGATGGGATCAAACGTCCCTGGATAGATCGCTCCCCGATTCATGCAGCAGATGATACCCGACCTCGCCCGCCATCCCGCTGCGATGCAGGCTCCAGCGCGCCGGCAGGGGCGGCAGCGGGGTGTCGCGCGCGGCTTCCACATAACAGAAGCCTCCCGGGGCCAGCTGCCCGGAGGCGGCCAGCTGCGCCATCACGGGAGCCTGCAGCCCCGCCGCAAAGGGCGGATCAACGAACACCAGATCCCAGGGACCGGGCTCGCGCCGCAGAAAATCCAGCGCGTCGGCCGTGACCACGCGTGCCGCGGCGGCAACGCCGAAGGCCGCCGCGGTATCGCGCAGCTGCCGGCACACCGCCGCGCCGGCATCCACCAGCGTCAACTCGGCGGCGCCCCGCGACAGCGCCTCGAAGCCCAGCGCGCCGCTGCCGGCGAACAGGTCCAGCACCCGCATGCCGCCGATATGCGGCGCCAGCCAGTTGAACAGCGTCTCGCGCACACGGTCCGGCGTCGGCCGCAGCCCGGCCGCGTCCGGGAAACGCAGCCGCCGGCCGCGCAGGCTGCCGCCCACGATGCGCAATTCCCGGGTTCCCTGCTTCATGGCGCGTCAGCCTATCGGCTGCCGGGACGATTACAATGCGCGGCCCTCTTTTTTCATGCAGGTTCTGCTTTGGCCGACGCTCAGGACAAACCCGGTTTCTTCGGCAGGCTGCGCGAGCGCCTGTCGCGCAGCGCCAGCCGCCTCACCGATGGCCTCGCGGGCCTGTTCACCGGCCGCAAGATCGACGCCGAGCTGCTCGAGGAGCTGGAAACCCGGCTGCTGGCCGCCGACGTCGGCATCGAAGCCACCACGCAGATCCTGGACGACCTGCGCAGCCGCGTGGCGCGGCGCGAGCTGGCCGACGGCGATGCATTGCTCGCCGCGCTGCGCGGCAGCCTGATCGAGATCCTGGCCCCCTGCCAGAAGCCGCTCGTGATCGATCGCGCCCACAAGCCCTTCGTCATCATGGTGGTGGGCGTGAATGGCTCGGGCAAGACCACCTCCATCGGCAAGCTGGCCACGCGCCTCACCACCGCGGGCAACAAGGTGCTGCTGGCCGCCGGCGACACCTTCCGTGCCGCCGCCGCCGAACAGCTCGACATCTGGGCCGAGCGCAGCGGCGCTGCCATCCAGCAGCAGACCGGCGGGGCCGATCCCGGCGCCGTGGTGTTCGACGCCATGCAATCGGCGACCAGCCGTGGCTTCGATGTGCTGCTCGCCGATACGGCCGGCCGCCTGCACAGCCAGTCGCATCTGATGGAAGAACTGAAGAAGGTGCGCCGCGTGATCCAGCGCTGCGACGCCAGCGCTCCGCATGAAGTGCTGCTGGTGCTCGACGCCAACCAGGGCCAGAACGCGCTGACGCAGGCGGTGGAGTTCCACGCCGCCGTCGGCGTCACGGGCCTCGTGCTCACCAAGCTCGATGGCACCGCGCGCGGCGGCATCGTGGTGGCCATCGCGCGCCGGCTCGGCCTGCCGATCCGTTTCATCGGCATCGGCGAACAGGCGGCGGACTTCGGCGAATTCGACGCCGCCGCTTTCACCGACGCCCTCCTGGGTTCCGCCGGCAGTGTAAAGTCGCCCTCATGATCCGTTTCGACCGGGCGACCAAGCGCTATCCGAACGGCCGTGAAGCGCTGGGCGCCGCAAGCTTCGAGATTTCCGCCGGCGAGATGGTGTTCCTCACCGGGCGCAGCGGCGCCGGCAAGAGCACCATCCTCAAGCTCATCGCGCTGCTCGAGCGCCCCACGCGCGGCCTGGTGCTGGTCAACGGCCACAACACCAGCTCGCTGCCGGCGCGCAAGATTCCGGCGTTTCGCCGCGAAATCGGCGTGGTGTTCCAGGATCACCGCCTGCTGCCCGAACGGAGCCTCTTCGACAACGTTGCGCTGCCGCTTTACGCCGCGCATGCGCCGCTGCGCGAGATCGACAAGCGCGCCCGCGCCGCGCTCGACCAGGTGGGCCTGCTCGATCGCGCCGCGTCGCTGCCGATGGAGCTTTCGGTGGGCGAGCAGCAGCGCGTGGGCATTGCGCGCGCCGTGGTCAGCAAGCCCAAACTCATCATCGCCGACGAGCCCACCGGCAATCTCGACCCGGGCCTGTCGCTCGAGATCATGGACCTGTTCCGGCGCTTCAACGATGTGGGCGCCACCGTGGTCGTCGCCACGCATGACCTCGACATCGTGAAGGCCTCCGGCCTGCGCGAGATCGTGGTCGCCAATGGCCGCGTGCGCGATCCAGGCGCGGAGCCCGAACTGCCGCACATGGAGGCGCACCGATGACCGGCTGGCTCACGCGCCACCTGCAGGCCATGCTGTTTGCCGCCGGCCGCCTGACGCGCGCGCCACTGGCCACCGGCTTCACGCTGCTGGTCATCGCCATCGCGCTGACGCTGCCCGCGGCCTTCGGCCTCGTCATCGCCAGCGTGCGCACCGCCACCGGAGACTTCGCCAGCGCCGTGGATGTGACGGTGTATTTCAAGCAGGGCGTCACACTGGAAAAGGCGCAGCAGCTGGCGCAGAGCGCGCGCGAACGCAGCGGCGTGGATCGCGTCACGCTGGTCAGCGCCGACGAGGCGCTCAAGTCCTTCCGCGAGCAGAGCGGCTTCGGCGCCGCGCTCGACGTGCTGGGCGACAACCCGCTGCCGCATGCGCTGGACATCCGGCCGAACAGCGAAGCGACCACACCGCAGCAGATGGAAGCACTGCGCCGCTATCTTGCCGCCTGGCCCGAAGTGGAGCTGGTGCAGGTGGACAGCGAGTGGGTGATCCGCCTCAACGCCATCCTCGAGCTGCTGCGCCGTCTGGTCACCGGCACGGCCGCGCTGCTCGGCGTGGGCGTGCTGGCCGTGATCGGCAACACCATCCGCCTCGAGATCTACAACCGTCGCGCCGAGATCGAGGTCACCAAGCTGGTCGGCGGCAGCAATGCCTTCGTGCGCCGCCCCTTCCTCTACACCGGCCTGTTCTATGGCCTGCTGGGCGCCGCACTGGCCGCCGTCCTGCTGTTGATCGCGCTGCATCTGCTCGGCGCCCCCGTGGGCCGCCTGGCCGCCAGCTACGGCAGCAGTTTCCGGCTGCTCTCGCCCGGCTGGCGCGAGGTGGGGAGCCTTGTGGGGGTGGGCGCGGCACTGGGCATGGTCGGCGCCTGGATGGCCACCGCCCGCCACCTCGCCCGGATCGAACCCAGGGCCTAATATCCCACTGAATCAGTTAGGAAAATTCCAACCTCCAGGATCGAACTTCCGCGCTCTTTAGCACTCCAATATCAAGAGTGCTAACATCGGCCAATACCCCTTGGGGAGGTGGAAACTTGAGCAACGCGAACAGCCTGGTTGCCCGTCAGAGCGACGCCCTGCTGCCCGGTCCACTCGGCAGCTTCGAGGCCTATGCCTCGCGCATCAGCCGCATCCCCGTGCTCTCGCGCGAGGAAGAGCTGGAGCTCGCCCGCCGCTTCCGCAACGACAATGACCTCGAAGCCGCCCGCACGCTCGTCATGTCGCACCTGCGCTTCGTGCTGCACATCGCCCGCGGCTACACCGGCTATGGCCTGCCCATGGGCGACCTGGTGCAGGAAGGCAACGTCGGCCTGATGAAGGCCGTGAAGCGCTTCGAGCCCGACATGGGCGTGCGTCTGGTTTCCTTCGCGGTGCACTGGATTCGCGCCGAGATCCACGACTACGTGCTGCGCAACTGGCGTCTGGTGAAGATCGCCACCACCAAGTCGCAGCGCAAGCTGTTCTTCAACCTGCGGCGCATGAAGAAGAACCTTGCCTGGCTGTCGCACGACGAGACGCAGGCCGTCGCCAGGGACCTGGGCGTGACGCCCGCCGAAGTCTCCGAAATGGAGCAGCGCCTGGCGGCCCGCGACCTGTCCTTCGACCCGGCGCCGGACGCGGACGAGGAGGATTCCTACGGTCCTTCGGTGTACCTGCCCGCTCCCGACTCGGACCCGGCGCTGCAGGCCGAGGATGCCGAATGGGACGCGGACATGCGCGAACGCCTGGCCGGCGCCGTGGCGCACCTCGATGCGCGCAGCCAGGACATCCTGCGCCGCCGCTGGATGACCGAGGAAAAGGCCACGCTGCACGAGCTGGCCGACGAATACCAGGTCTCGGCCGAGCGCATCCGGCAGATCGAAGCCGCCGCGCTGGGCAAGCTGCGCCGCAATCTCGCGGCCTGAAACCGCCCCTCGAGCCATGACCGTGGAAGGCTGCGCGGACCCTGCGCGCGGCCTTTCGCGCGGCAATTGCCGCCGCTCGCGCGCGTGAGCCATCATGCCGGCATGAGCGCTCCGGCCGATCCCACCGATTTTTTCGACGTCGCCTCGCAGTTCAGCGAGGAACAGCACCAGGTTCAGCAAAGCGTGGCGCGCTTCGTCGATCAACGCGTGCTGCCCATCATCAGGGACTGCTTCGAACAGCACCGCTTCCCGCGTGAGCTGATCGGCGAGATGGCCTCGCTGGGCCTGTTCGGCGCCTCGCTCGAGGGCTTCGGCTGCGCCGGCCTCGACGCCGTGTGCTATGGCCTCATCTCGCAGGAGCTGGAACGCGGCGACAGCGCACTGCGCAGCTTCTCCTCGGTGCAGACCTCGCTGTGCATGTTCCCCATCCACCGCTACGGCAGCGAGGAACAGAAGCAGCGCTATCTGCCCGTCATGGCGCGCGGCGAATGCATCGGCTGCTTCGGTCTCACCGAATCCCAGGGCGGATCGGACCCGGCGAACATGCGCACCCAGGCGCGCCGCGCGGGCGATGGCTGGCTGCTGTCGGGCTCGAAGATGTGGATCACCAACGGCAGCATCGCCGACGTGGCCGTGGTCTGGGCGCGCACCGACGAAGGCATCCGCGGCTTTCTCGTCGACCGCGGCACCCCCGGCTTCAGCGCCACCGAAATCGAGAACAAGTTCAGCCTGCGCGCCTCCATCACCGCCGCGCTGTTCTTCGATGACGTGCGCCTGCCCGCAAGCCAGGTGCTGCCCGGCGTCGTAGGGCTCAAGGGTCCGCTGTCCTGCCTCACGCAGGCGCGCTACGGCATCAGCTGGGGAGCGATCGGCGCGGCGCAGGCCTGTCTTGCACAGCTTCTCGACTACACCCAGACGCGCGAGCTCTTCGGCCGCCCGCTGGCCGCCACCCAGGCCGTGCAGATCCGCCTCGCCGACATGAGCCGGCGCATCACCACCGCGCAGCTGCTCGCCTTGCAGCTTGCGCGGCTGAAGGAAGCCGGCGCGATGACGCCAGCGCAGGTCTCCATGGCCAAGTGGAACAACTGCCGCATGGCGCTGGACGTGGCGCGCGACTGCCGCGACCTGCTCGGCGGCGCCGGCATCAGCGCCGAGTACGCGCCCATCCGCCACATGCTGAACCTCGAAAGCGTGATCACTTACGAAGGCACCGAGACCATCCACCAGCTTTCGGTGGGCCGCGCACTGACCGGCCACAGCGCCTTCTAGAATCTCTGTCGCGGCAGCTTCTTCGCCGCACAAATCTCCGCTCTCCTTATTTGCGGCGCACATCACATTTGTCGCGCGCGAGAGACAGTGCTTTTGTAACAAAGCAGCGCTATAGTCGATCCACGTTGGTTGGTGGCCTAAAGCCAGCAATTAACAGACTGGAATTCTTGAAGAATCGACCCTTTGTTGGGTCGACGATACAGTAGAAACCCAGGCAGTCAGAGTGGGCACGGCACGCAACAAAACCCCATTTTAGGTTGGTTGCGGTGCGGCAGACCGGCGAATTGACGCCAGGACCCGCAGTTAGGGTCGGATCGCAAGATCCCACGCACCACCGGCGAAGCTTTCGAGTCCATGGCGGGCGCGCGGCGACCCGCGCAGATTGATCTAGGGCATACGACAGACTGGAAACCCCGCTTCTGCGGGGTTTTTTTTGTTTGACGATGACTCTAGCCCGGCATTTCGCTGGACTACGCCTAAGCCCGCTACAGCAGGTTTATCAATGGCTTAGGCGAGTTCAACATATGCCGGTGCTTTCCGAAACTTGACCCGGCTTCCGGTCGCGTGGCTCCCATGTGGCTCTTGGAAACCGAGGTTTCCGAGGAGTCATCATGGCAAGAATCAAGCTCACCAAATCCGTCGTCGATGCCGCCAAGCCCCAGGCGCAGGCCGTCGAACTCCGGGACACCGTGGTGCCCGGCTTCCTGTGCAAGATCACCCCAGCCGGCCGCAAGGTGTTCATGCTCCAGTACCGCACGAACGCCGGCGAGCGCCGCAAGCCTGCTCTGGGCCAGTACGGGGAATTGACCGTCGAGCAGGCCCGCGTCATGGCGCAGGAGTGGCTGGCCGAGGTTCGCCGGGGCGGTGATCCGAGCGCAGCCAAGAACGCCGCCCGCAAGGCGCCGACCATGAAGGAGTATTGCACCACCTTCATGGAGGATTACTCCAAGCAGCGCAACAAGCCCAGCACGCAGCGCGGCTATCAGGGCGTCATCGACCGTTGCATCATCCCGATCATGGGCCGGATGAAGGTGCAGGACGTAAAGCGCCCGGATGTGGCTGCGCTGATGAAGAAGCTGGCCTACAAGCAGGCTGAGGCCAACCGCACCTTTGGCGTGCTGCGCAAGAGGTTCAACTTGGCCGAAGTGTGGGGGCTGCGCCCTGACGGTACGAATCCTTGCCGTCACGTCCCGATGTACCCGCCCGGCAAGGAAACTCGCCTCATCGTGGACGATGAACTGGTGCGGATCTTCCGCCACCTGGAGAAGCTGGAGGCGGAAGGGCTGGAGAACTATGTCATCCCGCTGGCGATCCGCCTGCAATTCGAGTTTGCCGCCCGCCGCTCCGAAATCTGCCCGCTCGAATGGGACTGGGTTGATCTGGAAAAGCGCCGCGTCGTCTGGCCCGACAGCAAGACCGGCGGCATTTCCAAGCCCATGAGCGAGGAAGCCTATCGGCTGCTGTCCACCGCGCCGCGCCGGCAGGGCTGCCCCTACGTCCTGCCGTCGCCCAACGACCCGGCCCGGCATCTGACGCATGGCGAACACTATGGCGGCTGGAAGCGCGTGCTCAAGGCCGCCGGCGTGCCGCACGTCGGCACGCACGGCATCCGCCATCGGGCGACGACCGACATTGCCAATTCGGGCGTGCCGACCAAGGTCGGCATGAAGCTGACGGGCCACAAGACGGTGGCGATGTTCATGCACTACGTCCACACCGAGGACAAGCCGGTGCGCGATGCGGCCGAACTGGTGGCGAGCCGGCGGCAGGCCATCACGGGTGC
>CAUJIK010000118.1 GCA_963205255.1 Pseudomonadota bacterium | reverse complement strand
CGGCCGGCACCTGGAACTGCGGGCCCGCGCCGGCATCGCTGCCGCCCCGGACCCGCCCCGCGACCTGACCGACACCCGCGCCCCCGCGCGCGGGCTGTTGCTGGCGCTGCGCCCATGAAAGAGCTGCTCGCCATCCAGGTCGATGGCCGGACGAGCACCGAACAGTGGCCGCTGGACCGCGGCCTGCAGTTCGGCGACGGACTGTTCGAGACCATGATGGTGCGCAACGGCCGCATCCGCTTTCTGGCCCTGCATCAGAGCCGCCTCGCCGAAGGCTGCCGGCGGCTGGACATCGGGCTGGACGCGGCGCGCCTGTGGCGACAGGCCGCGCAATTCGCCGCCGATGAACCAGAATGCATGCTCAAGCTGCTGGTCACACGCGGCGGCGCGACTGCGCGGGGCTACCGGCCCAGCGGCGAGGAAAGCGCGCGCTGCGTGCTGTACCGCTTCGCGGCGCCGGCGGCTCCCGCGCAGGACGCAAAGGTGGTGCGCCTCGACCTGCGGCTGGGCGAGAATCCGTGGCTTGCCGGCATCAAGCACTGCAATCGCCTGGAAATGGTGCTCGCGGCGCGGCAGCTGCGCCGTCATGATGCTCTCGAAGGCCTGCTCGCAGACAGCTCCGGACGGCTGGTTTCGGGCACGCTGTCGAATGTCTTTGTCCGCCACGGAGGAAAATGGATGACGCCGGAACTGGATCGCTGCGGCATTGCCGGCGTCATGCGCGCCGTGGTGATGCGTGAAGCCACCGCGGCCGGGCACAGCGTCACCACTGCGGAGCTTCCGTACACAGTGCTCGATCAATGCGAGGCCCTGTGTCTCACCAATGTGCGCTTCGGCCTGCTCGGCGTAACCCACATCGACGGCCGGCCGCTGGTCCAGGACGACTGGGCCACGCGCCTGAGCTCGCGCATCGGGGAACTGGATGAGTAAGCGCGCGCGCGTCCTTGGCATTGCCGCCGCCGTACTGGTCATGGTGCTGGCCGGCACGGCCTGGTTCTACTGGCGTTCACTCCAGGTCGCGGCGCAAACACCCGGCGCCTCGCTCATCACCCAGGACATGACCATCGCGCCCGGCACGTCGCTGCGCGCGGTGCTGCGCGAACTGCAGCAGCGCGAGCTGATCACCGATGCGCGGCACCTGGAGTATTTCCTGCGCTGCTGCCAGAAAGATTCCACCATCGATGGCGCGGACATCAAGGCCGGCCACTACCGCTTCGCACCGGGACAGACGCCGCTGGAGATCCTGCGCCAGCTGGTGGAAGGGCGCGTGGTGCTGGAGCAGATCACCCTCGTCGAAGGCTGGCGCTTCGCGCAGGCACGGGCAGCGGTGGAGAAGAACCCGGCCATCGTCGCGACCCTCGCGAGCCAAAGTGATGCCGAGGTGATGCAGGCGCTGGGACGGCCGGAGCTCGCGGCAGAAGGCCGTTTCGCTCCCGATACCTATTCATTCGCACCCGGCACCACGGATCTGACGCTGTACCGCATGGCTTTCGACGCGCAGCAGCGCCAGCTGCTCAGCGCCTGGGAACAGCGCCAGCCCGATCTGCCGCTGGCAAGCCCTGATGAAGCGCTGACGCTGGCCTCCATCATCGAGAAGGAGACCGGCCTTGCCAGCGAGCGCTCGCGCATCGCCGGCGTGTTCATCAACCGGCTGCGGCGCGGCATGCGGCTGCAAACGGACCCCACCGTGATCTACGGCCTCGGCGAGCGCTATGATGGCAACATCCGCCGCCGCGACCTGACCACGGATACGCCCTACAACACCTACACGCGCGCCGGGCTGCCGCCGACGCCGATCGCATTGCCCGGCAACGACGCCATCGTGGCGGCGCTCAATCCCGAGCGCACCGACGCCGTCTTCTTCGTCGCCATCGGCGATGGCAGCGGCGGCCACTATTTCTCCGCCACGCTCGCCGAGCACAACCGCGCCGTGCAGCGCTATCTGGAACGCCTGCGCCAGACACCGCTGCCACCGCAGACCGCGCCTGCAGGCGGGGAGGGAACACCGTGATCCGCGGCCGCTTCATCACCCTGGAAGGCATCGAGGGCGCCGGCAAGTCGAGCCTGCAGCGCCACATCGCAGATGCCCTGGTCGCGCGCGGCCAGCGCATCTGCGCCACGCGCGAGCCGGGCGGCACGCCGCTGGCCGAAGACATCCGCGCGCTGGTGCTCAGGCGGCGCGACGAAGGCATGCCCGCGGCGGCCGAGCTGCTGCTGATGTTTGCCTCGCGCGCGGCGCATGTCGCCCAGCTGATCCGGCCGGCGCTGGCGCGCGGCGAGTGGGTGATCTGCGACCGCTTCACCGATGCCAGCCGCGCCTACCAGGGCGGTGGGCGCGGGCTGGATACCAGCGCCATCGAATCGCTGGCGCGGCTGGCGCATCCGGGCCTCACGCCCGACCTGACGCTGCTGCTGGATCTGCCTCCCGAACTGGGACTGCAACGCGCCCGCTCGCGCCAGGACGCGGGCGACCGTTTCGAGGACGAGGAGCTCGCCTTCTTCGCACGGGTGCGCGCGCACTACCTGCAACTGGCCGAACGCGAACCGGGCCGCATCCGGATCATCGACGCCTCGCAGCCACCCGAGGCCGTGCTGGAGCAGGCGCTGACGCACGTGGAGGCGCTGTGAGCCTGCCTCCGTGGCTGGCCGCCACCGCAGCCCGGCTGGTGGGCGCACAGCGTGCCGGGCGTCTCCCGGCCGCGCTGCTGATCCATGAGGACCCGGGCGCGGGCGGCTCGCTGCTGGCGCTGCGGTTCGCGCAGCAGTTGCTGTGCCGCGAACACACCGCGGACGGCGAGGCCTGCGGCCAGTGCGCGCGGTGCCGGCGGGTGCAGCAGGACGAGCATCCGGACGTGCGCCACATCGTGCCCGATCCGGAGCTCAAGTCGGGGCAGATCTCGGTGGACCAGATCCGCGAGACCAGCGCGCTGCTGGCGATGACGGCCTACGAGGGCGGCGGCAGCCTGGTGGTGATCCGCCCGGCCGAGGCCATGACGCGCGCGGCCTGCAATGCCCTGCTCAAGACCCTGGAGGAGCCGCGTGCCGGCGCCCACCTGCTGCTGCTCACTTCGCAGCCCTCGCGGCTGCCGGCAACCATACGCAGCCGCTGCCTGACCCTGCGTGCCCCGGCGCCCACGCGCGCCGCGGCGCTGGCGTGGCTGGGGCAGCAGCGACCGGCCGGGGCAGGCGAGTGGGAGGCGGCCCTGGATGTGCTGGGCAATGCGCCGCTGGCGGCCCTCGACCACGATCCGGCCGCCCTGCGCGCGCTGCGCGACGACTGCGTGCAGATGCTGGAGCAGGCCGTGGCCGGGCGACTGGACATCGTGCGCGTCGCCGACCGCTGGGCGAAGGACGAATTGCCCCTGCGCCTGTCGGCCATTGAGAACCACCTCACACGCCGCGCACTGGAAGGCGCCGGCGGCGGTGGCGGAAGTGGGGAACTGCGCCCTGCAGCGCACTTGCCAGCCGCGCTTCAGGACATAAATATAGCCACAGCCCTGCGGCTGCTGGACGAGGTGCGCGAACTGCGGATGCAGCTGCACACCTCGCTGAACCGGCCGCTGGCCATGGAACGCCATCTGTGGCACGTCAGTGCCGCGGTGGCCCGCTAGCGGACCTCAGGATAGACATGTCGCCCAGAGACCTTACTTCGCGTTCCGGCATCAACAAGCCCGGCCTGCTGACCCTGACGATCAAGGACAAGAGCGCGCTGTACCTGGCCTACATGCCCTTCGTGCGCAACGGCGGGCTGTTCATCCCCACCAACAGCAATTACCGCCTCGGCGACGAGGTGTTCATGCTGCTGAACCTGATGGGCGAGGACGAGAAGCTGCCGGTGGCCGGCCGCGTGATCTGGGTGACGCCCAAGGGCGCGCAGGGCAAGCGCACGGCCGGCATCGGCGTGCAGTTCAGCGAGCAGGACCGGGGCCAGACGCAGAAGCGCATCGAGAACTATCTGGCCGGCGCGCTCTCCGGCGACAAGGCCACGCACACGATGTAGGGCAGGGCGCCCCAGGCCATCAAAGGCTCAGCGCGCGCCGCAGCCCCGTATCCATCGTCGACAGCCCGCCCTTGAGCACATAGGCGTCGTAGCCCCTCTCCACCAGGATGAACGCGGCGGCCGAGCTGCGGCGCCCCGTATCGCAATACACGATGTAGGGCCGCTCCTTGTCGAGCGTCGAGAGCTTCAGGCGGATGAAGTAGAGCGGGATGTTGGTGGCATCCTCGATGGCGAGATTCTGGAATTCCGACGGCAGGCGCACATCGAGCCAGCGCCCACCGCGTTTGACGAGCTCCTGCGCCTGCTCCGAGGTGACCCACTGCAGGATGGGCTCGTTCATCAGCTCGCGGAAATCCTGCTTGTTGAGCCGCATCAGCACGCCGTCGGTGAGCATGGTCACCGTGGCATTGCGCTTGGACTCGGAGATCAGCGCCTCTTCGCCGAACGTATCGCCCACGCCCAGTTCGGCCAGGCGGATGCCGTCCTTGTTCAACGGCGTCTCGCGCGTGACCACGCAACGGCCGCTGACGATGGCGTAGAAATAGTCGCCTTCCGCGCCCTGCTGGATCACCACATCGCCGGCGCGGCAGGGCATGCGCTGCATGCGCATGAAGATGGCCTGGATGTTGGCCGGCGGAATCCGGTGCATGGCGCGGCTCTGCAGCAGCGTCGTCATCCAGTCGTCACCTTCGGCGCCCTGCAGCTGCTGCTGCAGCTCGCCCACCTCGTAGGTGCCGGTCTGGTCCCAGGTGATCATCACGTCCAGCAGTTCGCTGTCGATGGACAGGTATTCCACCTCGCCCTGGGCGCGCGCGCTGAACTTGCGCGGCGTTCCAGGCGCCAGCGGATTGCGCGCCTCGGGAGTGCCGGCCTGGATCACGCCGATGATGCGGTCGTCCTCGCGCAGCTCCACGCTGCCGGAAACCAGCCAGATGGTGCGCTTGTCGGTCTCGCCTTCCTTGAACAGCAGCCGGCCCGGCTCCATCGACCGCACACTGACCTTGCGGGCAAGGGCAGCCTGGTTGTCCTTCTTCATCCCGTCCAGTGGTGTGAACCGGCGCAGCAACGCTACGTCGGCGGGGCGGACCTGGCTCATCGGGCCATCATCTCCATAAGAGTCGCGCTCAAGGCAGCGCAAAGACCATCAACGATGGTATCAGCTCCCTCACAGCAGCGACCACCCTGGATCCGGCTCAAAGCGTGAACCATGTTGCAGGGCGAGCACTTCGAGGCGCTTGCGCAGCAGCTCGGGGCCGGTCTGCCGCGCCCAGTTGATCGGCCCGCCACGAAACGGTGCAAAGCCGGCGCCGAAGACCACACCGGCATCGACCAGGTCCGCGTCGGCGACGATGCGGTTGCGCAGACAGGCGACCGATTCATTGACGAAGGTCAGCATCAGCCGGTCCGTCAGCTCGTCCGACACGGCGGCCGGATCGACCTTCTGCTTCTGCGGCTTGCCGTCCACCCAGTGGTAGAAACCCTGGCCCGACTTGCGCCCCAGCTGGCGCGCGGCGACCAGCGACTCCAGGCGCGTCAGCGGCAGGGGCGGCTTGCGGCCGATGGCCGCGCTGATGATCTCGCCCACATGCTTGCAGACATCGAGCCCCACCACATCGGCCAGCTCGATGGGGCCCATGGGCATGCCGAAGCGTGTCGCGGCGGCATCGATGATCTCGGGCATCACGCCCTGTTCCAGCGCGATGAGGCCTTCCTGCATGTAGGGGATCAGCACCCGGTTGACGAGGAAGCCGGGCGCGCTGCGGCAGGGCAGCGGCAGCTTGTCGAGCCGGCGCGTGAAGGCCAGCGCGGCAGCGAGCGCTTCGGGGCGCGTTGCCGGACCCTCGATGATCTCCACCAGCGGCATCTGCGCCACCGGGTTGAAGAAATGCAGACCCACGAAGCGGCCCGGATCGGCCAGCCCCTCCGCCAGTGTTTCCAGCACCAGGCTCGAGGTATTGGTGGCGAGCAATGCCTCCGGCCGCATGCGCGGCACGAGGCTGGCATAGAGCGCGCGCTTGGCGTCGCGATCCTCGAAGATGGCCTCGATCACAAGGTCCGCCTGCGGCACGCCATTGCCTTCGACATCAGCCACCAGGCGCCGCACGGCCGCCTCGCGCTCATCCGCCTGCGGCAGACGCTTGGCGAACAGCTCCGCGGCGCGCCGAATGGCGGGCGCCACCTGCTCGGCGGTGCGGTCCTGCAGCGTCACGGTGAGGCCACGCAGCGCGCACCAGGCGGCGATGTCGCCGCCCATGATGCCGGCGCCCACCACATGCACATGCGCGATCCGCAGACCCTTGGCGGCTTCACCGCCGCCCAGAGCCTTCAACCGGTCCTGCAGCTGGAACACGCGCACCAGATTGCGCGCGGTGGATGTCTGGAACAGACCGGCGATGGAACGCGCCTCGGCATCGTAGGCCGCTCGGCCCTGCGCGCCGTGCTTCGCCCACAGATCGACGATGGCGTAGGGGGCCGGATAGTGGTCGCGGTTCACGCGCCCGGCCAGCTGCTCCTCCAGCGTCGGCCGCACGAAACCGCGCACCGGCCGCCAGGACAGGGCGCGCTGCAGCAGTGGTGGGCGATGTGGCGCGGGCTGCGTGCGGATCAGTTCCGCACAGGCCGCAGAAGCCTGCTCGAGCGGCACGAGGCGATCCACCAGGCCCATGCGCAGCGCCTTGTCGCCACGGATGGTGCGGCCGGTGAGCATCATGTCCATGGCCGCGCGCATGCCCAGCAGCTGCACGCTGCGCACGGTGCCGCCGAAACCCGGATGGATGCCCAGCTGCACCTCCGGCAGGCCCAGCGCCAGCCGCCCGTCATCCACGCCCACGCGATAACGGCAGGCCAGCGCCAGCTCCATGCCGCCGCCCAGCGCGAAACCCTGCAGCAATGCGATCGTGGGGCAGGGCAGCGCGGCAATGCGATCGCATACCGACTGGCCGCGCCGGACCATCACCAGCGCCTCGTCCGCCGAATTCAGCGTGGTGAATTCGTTGACGTCGGCGCCGGCGATGAAGCCGCTCTTCTTGCCCGAGCGCAGCACCAGGCCGCGCGGCGGCGACTGTTCGAGCGAGACCACCACGCGCTCCAGCTCCTGCAACACCTGCGAGGAAAGGGTGTTGGCGCTGCGGCCCGGCACATCGAGGGTCAACCAGGCAACACCCTCGGGTCCCAACTCCAGTGTCCATGCCGATTCACTCATGGCGACGCTCCGGTGACAGTGAAATCGCAGATCAGTGGCCTGTGGTCCGACAGCCGGACATCCGGGATGCGCAGGTCATTCACTTCGATGCCCTCGCTGACCAGCACGAAGTCCAGCTCCACGCGCGGCGTGCGCGACGGAAACGAGGGCAGGCCGTTCACGTTGGCGCTGCGCAGATGCGCGGCCTGCATGAACAGGTACAGCTCGTGCGTGCCCCAGAAGGTGTTGAAGTCGCCGGCGATGATCACCGGCTTGGTGGCCTTGCGCACCAGGTCGTGCAGATAGCGCAGCTGGTACTGCCGGTGGCGATACTTCAGCGACAGATGCACCAGGAACACGCACACATCATCCAGCTCCAGCTCGATGATCAGCCGCTTGATGCCGGAATCGAAATAGTGGAAGCGCTCGCCGCGCACCCGCGGCGCGGCCAGGAAGGCATTGGCCTGCTTGCGCACGATGGGCATGTGATGGTTGATCGACGTGGCGCCGTACTTGCACTGGTAGATGGAGTAGTGCCCGAGGCTGTCGGCGATGAACTGGGCCTGGTTGACCATTCCGGAACGGATGGAGCCGGTGTCCACCTCGATCAGGCCGATGATGTCGGCGTCCTGGGCCCGAAGGAATTCCACCAGCCCGGCGAGGACCCGGCGATTGCTGCGCAGGTAGCCCGCTCCCGGCAGGGGCAGGTGAAAAGCCGGACCCGTGCCCGTGGCATAGCGGATGTTGTAGACGACCAGGCGCAAGCAAATACCCTGAGAATCAGCCCGGGAAAATCAGGCCTGGGGCTAGTGTATCGGGTGTTGGGGTACACTGGAGCGCATGTCGCAGAACAATCCCATCCGCATCTTCGCCACGCACTGCTGGCAGGATTCCGACGACTACCTGCGCCTGTTCGAGTACCTGGAGAGCGCGCGCAACTTCTACTACCGCAACACCAGCACGCCGGAGGGGACGCCCCCCGCAAACACCGACGCGCTGCGCGAAGACCTGCGTCACCAGATCAATGCGGCGGAAATCCTCGTGGCGCTGCCGGCGCTGTATGACCTGCAGCCGGACCTGACCATCTTCCAGATGAACTATGCGCAGTCGGCGAGGAAACCGGTGCTGTTGCTGCAGCATTTCGGCGCGCGCCGGGAACTGCCGAAACTGCTGGTGGACCGCGCCAGCGAGGTGGTGGACTGGGAGGAGCGCGGCATCGTCGACGCCATCCGCCGGCTCGCCCGGCACGAGAACACTGCGCGCTTCGACACCATCGAGTTCAATCCGGACGACTTCAAGGACTTCAAGCTCGACTAGCGTTCAGCCCTCGGCAGCGAGCAGCTCGACGACCGGCGAGCTCACCACCGCCTGTGGATTCGCAGCGGCGCGCGCCGCCGCACGGCGCGGCGCAAGATCCGCCACACGACGGCGCACCAGCATGGCGAACAGATCGGTGATGAACGCCGCATGACGCGCGGCTTCGGCACAGGACATCTTGCGCACCGATGCGAGCACCATGGTCTCGCCGCGCAGGGGACGCGTGCTCTGGAATGCGCGCTGCGTATCGGCGTAAGGCGCGCGCATCTCGGCTGGCAGCAACTCAAGATCCAGCTCGGAAAGATACAGCGACCAGGCCTGCAGCAGACGTTCCTTGATGGGCGCGTCGCGGGTAAGGACGCGGATGGCATTGTGCAGGCGGTCAAAAATTTCGTCGCTGGACATCACTGCGCCCATGGCCGGTGCGAATTTGTGGCTAGGCGCACAACCTCAGAAACCGCCTGAAGTGTGCGTCGGGATCAACCTCCTTGCTCATCAAGGAGGTACGTCAGGAATATACACCCGCTTCGCGACCGCGCAAGCCGCGCAATTGCAGTGGGCCAGCGCTGCGCAAAGACACCTCAGGCACCAGACCATAACCTCATGTAGTAAGATAAATAAAATACGTAACTATTTATTTGTAAAAATAATATTTACAACAGCCGCCGCGACAGGCATGAGAATGAGCCCCGGGGCCACTCGCCATCCGTATTCCCTTCCTCCGCTGGCGAAAGCCAGCACGATCTTCGACAGCGCGCTGGCCGCCAGCAGCAGCACCAGACCCCAGCGTGCTTCCGTCAGGGGCATTTCACCGGCGACCGAGAGCTGCGCAATGCTGACCGTGGCGGCATGCACCTCGACCAGTGCCGCGGCTCCCGCGGCCAGCAGCGCGCCGGCCGCGCCGAACTGGCTGTGCAACCATGCGGACGCGACCAGCAGCAGGGCCATCAGGCCCGCGAGCAGCAATGCATGGCTGAGCTTGAACGCACGCGGCGCCTTGTCCTGCGGCAGAGACTCCACCGTCTCGGCGCGCAGCCCCCAGGCGGCAACGACCACCAGTGCAACCGCGGCTGCCACCAGCAGGGGAATCGCCGTGCACAGCAGCGCCGGCGCCACCGCCGCCACCACCGCGACCAGCAGCACCAGCGACCCCAGGTTGGCGAACAGGGCCGCCGAGGCAGCCGCCGGCACATGATGGGGTTCGGCCCGGGCGCGTTGCCCGAAACCGGCCACCGCCGCCGTCGAGGACGCGAACCCGCCCAGGAAACCCGCCAGCGGCAATCCCCAGCGCGCACCAATCAGCCGCAGGGCAATGTGACCGGCCATGCCCACCGCGAGGATCAGCACCACGATGCGCCACAGACGGTCGGGCACCAGCACACCCCAGGGATCGATGGGCTCATCGGGAAGCAGGGGCTGCACCACCAGCGCGGCGCCCGCCAGCAGCAGCGCATCCTGCAGTTCCTGCTCGCTGACACGTTCGCGCACCAGTTCATGCAGCGGACGTTTGGCGAACAGCACCGCGGCGACGAACACCGACAGGCCGGCGGCCAGCGCCG
>CAUJIK010000117.1 GCA_963205255.1 Pseudomonadota bacterium | reverse complement strand
CCATGCCCGCGGGCTGGCCGGCGCGGGCCCCCGCCGCGGGAATCAGCGCCTGGATGTTCAGCGAGGCACCCAGGTCATCGGCTCTGCCGCCGGTGCGCAGCGGCGTGACCTGTTCCACGGCGATCTGCTCCAGCGTGCCGGTGCCCGGGGGCGGCAGAGGTCCGGCGGTCTCGACATTGACCTGTATGCGGTATTCGCCCAGCCGCAGCACATCGCCGCTGCGCAGGGCATGCGGGCCGCGCCGGCCGACGGGCGTGGTGGCGTCGTTCACATAGACGCCGTTGGTGCTGGTGTCTTCGAGGTACCAGGCCCCCTGACGGAACAGCACGCGTGCGTGGTGCCCGGACAGGTAGCGCTGCGGGTCGGGCAGCACCCAGTCGTTGTCCAGCGCGCGGCCGATGCTGCCGCCCGTCACGCCAAAAACGATGCGCGACCGCTCGGCCAGCAGCTGGCGCTGATCGCTGATGATTTCAAGGCGCAATGCCATGAGACGCCGGATCCTCCGGACCCTTCAGGTGCCCGACCTGAACTATAATGGGGAGCGGCCCATGTTGGCGTCGCAACCCGGGTCACTATGGCATCCCATCACATTTTCAAGGTCTTGTTCGTGAACCAGGGCAAGGTTTACGAAATCTACGCCCGCAAGGTCCACCACGGCTCGATGCTCGGCTTCGTCGAGGTGGAGGAGCTGGTTTTCGGCGAGCGCTCGGGCGTGGTGCTCGATCCGGCCGAGGAACGCATCAAGGCCGAGTTCGAGAACGTCAAGCGCAGCTATCTGCCCCTGCACTCGGTGCTGCGCATCGATGAGGTGAGCAAGCGCGGCGCTAGCAAGATCAGCCAGTACGAGGGCAATGTGGCGCAGTTCCCGACCACCCTGTACACCCCCAACACATCCGATACCGGTCATAAATCCTGACGTGATACTGCAGCTGCCGGGCGGTCCCGCCCATTCCGAATTCCGCCTGGCCAAACTGCTGGCCCAGGTCCAGGCCATCGAGCCGCGCGTACGTTCGCTTGCCAGCCACTATCTGCATCTGGTGGACAGCAATGCGCCGCTGTCGGAAGTGGAGGCGGGGCGGCTGTCGCAGCTGCTGACGTACGGCCCGCGCTATGCCGAGGACACACCCGCCGGGCAGTGGCTGCTGGTCGCGCCGCGGCCCGGCACTACTTCGCCCTGGTCCAGCAAGGCCACCGACATCGCCCAGGCCTGCGGTTTCGCGCAGATCCACCGCATCGAGCGTGGCGTCGCGTTCCATGTGCTTGCCGGCGAGCCGCTGCCGGAGGCCGCGCTGCTGCGGCTGGCGGCGGTGCTGCACGACCGGATGACCGAGACGGTGCTGCTTGCGCCTGCCGGCTGCGCCGCGCTCTTTGCGCGCCACGCGCCGCGTCCGCTGGCGACGATCGGCCGCGATGCGAAATCGTTGCAGGCCGCCAACCGCACGCTGGGCCTGGCGCTGAGCGACGATGAGATCGAATATCTTGCCGCCGCTTTCGCGCGCCTGGATCGTGATCCCAGCGACGTCGAACTGATGATGTTCGCGCAGGCGAACTCCGAGCACTGCCGGCACAAGATCTTCAATGCCGAATTCGTCATCGACGGGCAGGAACAGCAGCGTTCGCTGTTCGCGATGATCCGCAACACGCATGCGGCATCTCCCGCCGGCGTGCTTTCGGCGTACCGTGACAATGCCGCGGTGATCGAAGGGGCGGTGGCGACGCGCTATTTTCCGGACCCCGCCACCGGCATCTACGGCGGGCATCGCGAACCGGTCGATATCCTGATGAAGGTGGAGACGCACAACCACCCCACGGCGATCTCGCCCTTTCCGGGCGCTTCGACCGGTTCTGGCGGCGAGATCCGCGACGAGGGCGCCACCGGCAAGGGCGCCAAACCCAAGGCGGGCCTGGTCGGATACTCGGTGTCGAACCTGCGCATCCCGGGCTTTCCGCAGCCCTGGGAGCAGGACTTCGGCAAGCCTGAGCGCATCGTCAGCAGCCTCGACATCATGATCGAGGCGCCGCTGGGCGCCGCGGCCTTCAACAACGAATTCGGCCGCCCCTGCATCGCGGGCTATTTCCGCAGTTTCGAGCAGCCGGAGCCGTATGCGCCCGGCAAGGCACGCGGCTATCACAAGCCCATCATGATCGCCGGCGGCCTGGGCAATGTGCGGCGTGAGCATGTGGAGAAGGACGAGGTGCCGCCTGGCTCGCATCTGGTCGTGCTCGGGGGGCCTGCGATGCTGATCGGCCTGGGCGGCGGCGCGGCTTCCTCGATGGGCAGCGGCCAGTCCTCGGTGGATCTGGACTTCGCTTCAGTGCAGCGTGGCAATCCCGAGATCCAGCGCCGCGCGCAGGAAGTGATCGACCGCTGCTGGGCGCTGGGCGAGGACAATCCCCTGCACCTGATCCACGACGTGGGCGCGGGCGGTCTGTCGAACGCCATTCCGGAGGCCGTTGCGCACAGCAACCGCGGCGCGCGCGTGGAACTGCGCGACATCCCCAATGCCGAGCCCGGCATGTCGCCGATGGAGATCTGGTGCAACGAGGCGCAGGAGCGCTCTGTGCTGGTGGTGTCGGAGAGCGGCCTGGCCGCTTTCGAGGCCATCGCGCGTCGCGAGCGCTGCCCCTATGCCGTGGTCGGCCGGCTCACCGACGACGGCGTGCTTCGCGTGCATGATCGTGAGTTCGGCAACCATCCGGTGGACCTGCCGATCGACGTGCTGCTGGGCAAGCCGCCGCGCATGAAGCGCGATGTGCGCAGCACCCGCGCTGATCTGGCTGCATTCGATCTGCCGGCAGAGAGGATTGGCGAGGCGGCGTTGCGCGTGCTTGCGCATCCTGCCGTGGCCGACAAGACCTTCCTCATCAGCATCGGCGACCGCACCGTCGGCGGCATGATCAGCTGCGACCAGATGGTGGGGCCGTGGCAGGTTCCGGTGGCCGATGTCGCGGTGACCACCAGCGACTATTTCCAGTACAGCGGCGAGGCCATGGCCATGGGCGAACGCACGCCGCTGGCGCTGCTGGATCCGGCCGCGGCGGCGCGCATCGCCGTCACCGAGTCGGTGCTGAACATCCTCGCGGCCGATGTGGCCTCGCTCGCGGACATCCGGCTGTCGGCCAACTGGATGGCGGCCTGCGGCGAGCCGGGCGAGGACGCCGCGCTGTATGCCGCGGTGCGCGCCGTGGGCATGGAGCTGTGCCCTGCGCTTGGCATCGCGATCCCGGTGGGCAAGGATTCGCTGTCGATGAAGACGGCCTGGCGCGACGGCGCGCAAGAGAAGTCCGTGGTCGCGCCGGTGTCGCTGATCGTCTCGGCCTTCGCACCGGTGGGCGATGTGCGGTGCACACTGACGCCGCAGCTCGCGACCGACACCGGCCCCACGCGTCTGCTGCGCGTCGATCTGGGCGCAGGCCGCAACCGGCTCGGCGGCTCCATTCTCGCGCAGGTGTATGGTGAGCTCGGGGCGGTGGCGCCGGATCTGGACGACCCCGCTGCGTTGAAAGCCTTTGCGGCGGCGCTGCGCGCGGCGCGCGAGCGCGATCTGGTGCTGGCCTATCACGACATCTCCGATGGCGGCGTGTTCGCCACGCTGGTGGAGATGGCCTTCGCCTCGCATTGCGGTCTCGACATCCGCTTGCCGACGGGCGCGGGTGCCGGTGCCGGCGCAGACGCGTACGGTTTTGCTGCGGCGCTGTTCGCCGAGGAGCCGGGCGCCGTGCTGCAGGTGCGTGCGGCGGATGTCGCGGCGCTGCGCGCGCTGTTTGCAGAGGCGGGCATCGGTGACCTGCTGCATGACATCGGCACGCCACGCGAAGACCTGCGGCTGCTGTTCGCCTGCGGTGACCAGCATTTCGACAGTGACTGGGCGACGCTGCGCCGCGCGTGGAGCGAGACCTCGCACCGTATGCGCCTGCTGCGCGACGATCCCGAATGCGCGCGCGAGGAATTCGCGGCGCAGACCGATCCTGCCGATCCAGGTCTTGCGCTGAAGCTCGCTTTCGACGCCGCCGAAGACATTGCCGCGCCCTTCATCGTGCGTGGTGCCCGCCCGAAAGTCGCGGTGCTGCGCGAGCAGGGCGTGAACAGCCAGGTCGAGATGGCCGCGGTGCTGGAACTGGCCGGCTTCGAGTCGCACGACGTGCACATGAGCGACATTCTCGGCGGCAGGCGTGATCTTCAGGAATTCCGCGGGCTCGTCGTCTGCGGTGGATTCTCCTATGGCGATGTGCTGGGCGCCGGCGAGGGCTGGGCCAAGTCCATCCTGTTCCATCCGCGCACGCGCGAGCAGTTCCTGCAGTACTTCGCGCGTCCCGAAACGTTCACGCTGGGCGTGTGCAATGGCTGCCAGATGCTCGCGGCGCTCAAGAGCCTCATTCCCGGCACCGGGCACTGGCCGCGCTTCGTGCGCAATCGCGGCGAGCAGTTCGAAGGCCGGTTGAGCCTCGTCGAGATCCTGCCTTCGCCGGCAGTGTTGCTGGACGGCATGGCAGGCTCGTTGCTGCCCGTGGCCGTGGCGCACGGAGAGGGCAGGGCGGAGTTTGCCGATGGTGCGCAGCAGACTGCGTTGGTGGCCGCGAACCAGATCGCCTTCCGTTATGTGGATGGCGCCGGGCGTGTCGCGGCAAGCTATCCCGCCAACCCCAATGGCTCGCCGCTGGGTATCGCTGCTGTGACCAGTGCCGATGGCCGTGTGCTGCTGACCATGCCGCATCCGGAGCGCTCGTTCCGTACCGTGCAGCACTCCTGGTATCCGTCCGGGCAGGGCGAGTTCAGCGGCTGGATGCGGCTGTTCCGCAACGCGCGGCGCTTCGCGGGCTGAATCTTTGCAAGTAATAAAGATCTTTTGGTGAAGCCCGCCGTCAGGAGGGCGTGCTGGGCACCAGGTCGGCGGGTTTCAGGCGGGTTGACGGTAGTCGCGACCCCGACCAAGACCCGTTCCACGAACAACGGCCGGGCAGGGTTCACCTCAACCCTTCACCCATCCCGGTCGATCAGGGAAGTCCTGCGCGTGTCGGGCATCAGCACATAAACCAGCAGCGAGCAGGCGATGCAGGCGGTGACGTACCAGTAGAAGCCGCTCTCGTGGCCGATGTCCTTGAACCACAGCGCGATGTACTCGGCGGTGCCGCCGAACAGCGCCACGGTCAGCGCATAGGGCAGGCCGACACCGAGCGCACGGATTTCCACCGGGAACAGCTCCGCCTTCACCACTGCGTTGATCGCCGTGTAGCCGCTGACGATGACCAGTGCCGCCATCACCAGCCAGAATGCCTGCGAGGCGGTTTGCACATCCTGCAGATGGCCGAGGATGGGCACGGTGAACACGGCGCCGAGCACGCCGAAGGCGATCAGCACCGGGCGCCGGCCAATCCTGTCGGAGAGTGCGCCGACCACTGGTTGCAGCAGCATGTAGATGAACAGCGTCGAGGCATTGATGAGGCTCGCCGTATGGCTCGCCATGCCGGCGCTGTTGACCAGGAATTTGTGCACATACGTGGTGTAGGTATAGAAGGCCAGCGTACCGCCCATGGTCAACCCGACCACGGTGAGCACCGCGCGTGGATGCTGGAGCAGGGCGCGCAATGTGCCCTGGGCACGCTGGTGTCCGGCGGAGGTGTCGGCCTCGCTGCGTTCGAAGGATTCGGTCTCGGCCATGTTCCGGCGCAGCCACAGCACCACCACCGCGGCGACGGCGCCGATCGCGAATGGAATGCGCCAGCCCCACGCGTACAGCTGTTCCTCGGTGAGCAGCACGCGCTGCAGTGCGATCAGGATGCCGAGCGCGATCAGGTGACCCATCACCAGCGTGACGTACTGGAAGCTGGACCAGAAGCCGCGATGCTCACGCGTGGCCATCTCGCTCAGATACGTCGCCGAAGTGCCGTACTCGCCACCCACGCTCAGGCCCTGGAGCAGGCGGGCGATCACCAGGATCACCGGCGCGGCGATGCCGATGGTTGCGTAGCCGGGGGTGCAGGCGATGATCAGCGAGCCGGCGCACATCATCACCACCGACAGCATCAGCGCGCGCCGGCGGCCGTGGCGGTCGGCGTAACGGCCCAGCAGCCAGCCGCCGAGCGGGCGCATCAGGAAGCCCACGGCGAAGATCGCCGCGGTACGCAGCAGTTGCGAGGTCAGATTGCCCTCGGGAAAGAAGGCGCGCGCGAAGTACAGCGAGAACGCGGCGTAGACATACCAGTCGTACCACTCCACCAGGTTGCCGGCCGAGCCGCTGAAGATGCTGCGCAGACGCCGTCCGGTGGTCATCTCGGGCGGGTTGTGGGCGCTGGGCACGGTCATTTTCCGGCTGCGGCTCTCAGTGGCCGCGTTTGAGCAGCAGAGGCTGCGTGACGCCTTCCAGGCCGACCAGCGCCAGCAGGGCCAACAGATGGTGCTGCGGCCCCAGCCAGGCGTCGAGCGGCGAATACCATTCGTCGGGACCATGTGCGCCACCGCCGTCGCCGCCGCCGCCCAGGGTCAGGGCCGGAATGCCCAGGCTGATTGCCTGATTGGAATCGGTGCTCGAGCTGGCCACCGACTTCACTTCACCGCCTACGGCCGCGATCGCTTGCCGTGCGACACCCAGCATGGGTGAATCGGGAGAGCCGGTTCCGGCTGGACGATCGCCGACCAGCTTGAATTCGACCTTGACCATCTCCTTCGCGTCTTTCCGGCCCCAGCGGCGGTTCTCGTCATCGGCGGCATCGCGTGCCAGCTGCAGGATCTGCCGCTCCAGCTTCGCGAGCTCGGCGGCATCATCCGAGCGCATGTCGAGCCCCAGCTCGGCCTCGGCGGCAATGGAGTTGACCGAGGTTCCGCCCTTGAGCGTGCCGACCGTGAATGTGGTCTTCGGCTGGGCCGGTGGACGCACTTCGCTGATCTTCGCGATGGCGCGGCCCAGCGCATGCGCGGCCGATGGCTGACCGAAGGCTTGGAAACTGTGTCCGCCAGGGCCGGTGTAGAGGATCCGGTAGCGGCGGCTGCCGGTGGCGCTGTTCACGATGCGGCCGATGTCGATGCCGTCGATCGAGATGAAACCGTCGATGCTGCGGTTCTCGCGAAAGAACGCCTTGACCCCGCGCAGGTCTCCCAGCTCCTCCTCGCCGACGGTTCCCATGAAGATGATGTCGCCGACCGTCCTCAGCTGTGCCTCATTCAGTCCGCGGATGACGCTCAGGATGGCCGCGAGCCCGCGCCCATCGTCGCCGATGCCGGGCGCGGCGTAGCGCTTGTCCGTGACCCTTACCTTGACGTCAGTCCCTTCGGGGAACACGGTATCGAGATGGGCCGATACCACCAGCGTCGGTCCGCCACCGCTGCCCTTGCGTGTCGCGATCACGTTGCCTTCGGCATCCAGGCGCGCATCGCTCAGCCCCAGGGCCTTGAACCGCTCCAGGTAGTCGGCGGCGCGAACCGCTTCCTTGAACGGCGGCGAGGGGATTTCCGTAAGCTCGATCTGCTCTCTCAGCGTTCGTTCGTCATCATCGCGGATGAAGGCGAGCGCCTGCCTGACGCCGGCGTGGGAGGTCAGCTTTTCGATTGCGGCCACTGCCGCTGGCGGGATGGGAGGCAGTTTCGGTGACTGGGCAGCCGCCGTGGACAGCGCGAGGCTGCAGACGAGGGCTGCAGCCAATCCCCGGCAGTTCAGCAGGCATTTCACCGTGATTCTCCCATTGCGATGCCAATGAGTGTTTAGGGTGATTCAATAACGCGTCCCGTGCAATGCTGAGCGGAGGAATCGACATGTCCCTGCTCGGATCGGCCGCATAGCGCATAGCGCATAGCGCATAGCGCATCGCGCATCACGGCCGGACCGAATGCGACGAGAAGGTGGAGCTGAATCTCACTGGCGCCATCGTCGAATCATTTCACCTGGTGGGTCTGGCGCTGCCGCGGCGGTTCAAGCGTGTGTTCGGCATCGAGATCGAAGGCTGCGCGCGCTGCGGCGGCAAGCTGAAGGTCATCGCCAGCATCGAGGAGCCGGAGGTGATCGCGAAGATCCTCGCGCACCTGGAGCGAACGGCGCCGGCGCAGTACCAGGCCGAGTTGCCGCTCGGCGCGCGGGCGCCGCCGGAGCAGGCGCGCCTGATTTGAACTCGAAGGTGGGGGCATTCCCGCTGGCTGCGGAGGTGGCCTGGCAGGGGTGGTACGTGCCGGGGGTTCGCTTGACGGCGGCGGGGAGGTTTTCGGGTACCCGGTCGGCGGGTTTCAGACGGATGACGGTAGTCGCGACCCCGACATACGGCCCTTCGCAAGCGGCACACTTGCCAACATCCTAGCGATTTCAAGTGTTCTTCGCCCGCATGAAGCCGTGATCGCACCGGCCAGCGGGCACATCGTTGTGCGAGAAACCGGCGCAATCGAGGCAACCGGACACAAGATCATCACCGTGCCACCGGTGCAGGGAAAGCTGACTCCTGAGAGCATTTCGGCAGCGCTTGCGGCGGAACGCTCACTATCCGCACATGGCCAAGCCCAGGTTGGTCTATTGGGATCGACTTCAATGACAACAGCGTTCTGGTCTCAGGCGACACGCGTTACTCTCAGAATCTCCTCAAGAACGCACAGGGAGTCGACCTGCTCATCCACGAGGTCGCAGGCGCAACAGAGAGCGCCCTGACCCGCCCGTCGACCCGTCGTGCCTTCGAGCACCACACAACTGGCGAGGAGGCCGGGAGGTTGTTCACGACCATCAAACCCCGGCTTGCGGTCTATTCCCGCATCATCCTGATGGGAGGCTTTGAACTCTCGCAGCTGATGGCGGATACGCGCAAGTCGTACTCAGGGCCGCTCGTTGCCGGAGAAGACCTGATGGGATTCCACATTGAAGACGGGCGCGTAACGCAGGTCGAGCAATTGAAATGACTGCGGCAAGGCCTTGGTGCGGGGCCGGGAAACCGGAAATACCGACTCCTGAGCATTCACGATACCCTCGAATCCTCGACCCGGCACCGTTCATCTTCGTTTTCCGTCCTTGCCGCTACCTGCCTTGAGGCGCTGCTGTCGGCGCGACATATGGCACGTTCAGATCGACGATGGTGATTGCATTCCAGTTGTTCATCGGAATGACGAGACGATTACGCTTCGAGTCATAAGTCATCGATGCGGCGGTCGGAATGCCGCTGGCCACCAGTTCCGCCGGCTGGCCAGGGCGGATGCGCGAGATCGTGCCCTGCCGCACGCTGCTCACGTACTTCGTGCCATCCGGCAGCACCGCAATGCCGTCGTTGCCCGGATCCACCGCCTTCTCCGTACCGACCAGCTTGCCTTCGGGCGTGAAGGTCAGTACATCGCTCGTCCCGATATTCACGACGACCACATTGCCATTGGGATCGAAGGCAATCCCGTTGGGCCGCTCGAGCGGCGAACCCGCAACGATGACGCTGGCCTCGCCTTTCGGGCTGATGCGATACACCTTCCAGGTCTCGCTGTTGGTGTCGCCGGTCTGGGTGCCGTAGATCGTGCCATCCGCCGCCACTTCGATGTCATTGAAGCGGAGAACGCCCGGTACCTGCACGTGCCCGCGCGGTTCACCGGTCTTCATGTCGAACCAGCGCACGGTGTCGATGTCTGCGAGGTATAGCATCCCGTTGGCGATATCACTGCCGAGAGGGTGGTTGAGCGTCAGACCGTTGCGGTTCACACCGATCCACTTGAGCGTATGGGTAGTCCCGTCCGGATTCACCAGTGACACATAGCCGTCGTTCTGGATGATGTCTTGTGCGACCCCCGCGCTCGGGACGACGTAAAGGTCCCGTTCCTCGTCGTAGGAGATGCTTTCCGCGAAATGGAATCCGCCGTAGGTCTTGGCATTCGACGACGAGCGCAGCTGCTGCCCCGCAGCAAACGGCTGGGTGGCAGGATCCACTGCTGGCGCAGGTGCCTGCGCAAACGAGGTCTGGGCAAGGAAAGAAGCGAGGACCACCGCAATTGCCTTATAACGGACCATGATGACTCCCGGATGGAACTGACGGATCGATATCCGAATGATGAAAAATAAATCTGTCCCGATTCTTTGGCTCAGCTTCTGGGCGTGAGCTTGACGAGCTTGCCGTCGGAACCGCGCAGACCATCGGTGAGCAGCCAGATGGCGCCGTCGGGGCCTTCCTCGATCTCGCGGATGCGAGTGCCCATGGCGAACTGATCGCCCTTGGCGGCGTTGGTCCCGTTCACATCCACCCGCAGCAGCGCTTGGCTCGACAGGCCGCCGATGAAGATGCTGCCTCGCCATTGAGGCCAGAGCCTGCCGGAATAGACCATCAAACCGCCGGGCGAGATCGACGGGTTCCACCACACCTTGGGCGCCTCGAAGCCGTCGCCAGGGCGGTGGTCAGGGATCGCCGCGCCGTTCGTCGGCGGGCGCTCGTAGTTGTCGCCATTGGAGGCAATCGGCCAACCGTAGTTGCGTCCGGGCAGGATCAGGTTGAGCTCGTCCCCGCCCATGGGGCCCATCTCCTGCTCCCAGAGGTTGCCGTTGGCGTCGAACGCCAGCCCTAAGAGGTTACGGTGACCGTAGCTCCAGATGGCGGAATCGCCGCCGCGTTCCACCAGGGGGTTGCCCGCTGCGGGCGTGCCGTCGTCGTTCAGGCGCAGGACCTTGCCAGAAAGGACCTTGATGTCCTGAGGCGTGGTGCGCTGGAACCGGTCCCATTGCTGCCGGTCGCCGGAAGTGAAGAATAGCTTGCCGTCGCCCGAGAATGCGATGCGGCCGGAGAAGTGCCCGGTCGTGGTGTCGTACTTGGGAGCCCGGAAGAGGGTCTGCACGCCCTGCAGAGACGGCGCATCGCCATCGGTGAACACGCCGCGCGCCAGGACGACGCCCATGTCCTGACCGGCCGCCTCCGAATAGCTGAAGTACACCAGCCGGTTCTGGGCGAAACCCGGGTGCAGCACCACGTCCATCAGCCCGCCCTGGCCCTCGCTCATCACCGGCGGTGTCCCTGTAATCGTCTTGCGCTGCTTGCCGTCCGCCGAGAGCAACAGCAGCTGGCCGGCCTTCTCGGTGATCAGCATCCGGCCGTCGGGCAGAAAGGTCATCGCCCAGGGTGCTTCGAGATCGGCCACCTCCTCCATGTGGAACGGCGCATTGGCGGGCGCCGACGGCTGGGTCAGGGGCGTATTGGCTGCGAGCGCACCGCTCGCGATGACCACGCCCGCAAGAGCGAGCGTCCAGCTGCGATGCGCATGTTCCGGCTTGTTCACTGCCTGGGAGTTCCGCTTCTTCATGATCGGATCACCTTTTTGCCGAGAGGATGGGATGAGCATAGCGATGTCCTTCGCCGGGTACGCGGACGATACCTCAAATCGCATTGTGCCCAAGCCCGCCAACACAAAATAGGGACAGATTGAACCGGCCCCAGTTCTGTGAACGTTTCAGCTGAGACGCCGAGTGTTAAATAGTTAGCCTGGTTATCCCGGTTTCCCGGTGCGGGGCCGTTCATCAAGATCACCGGACCACGAGACGGAGATCTGACCAAATGGGGACGGATCTATTTTTCTGTTCGGGATCGACATCGAGGCCTGTGCACGCTGTCAGAGCGGGCGGGCGGTCGCTGACAGCAGGGGAATGCCGTAGCCGGCGATCTTGTCGTCGGCCGTTACAAGCGTCAGTCCTTCGACAATGGCCGTGGCGATGAGCATGCGATCAAAGGGGTCTGCATGCAGCCTGGGGAGTTTTGCTGCGGCTTCTCCGTGTTCAATGGTCAGCGGTAGTGGATCAAAACCGGCCTTCTCCATGGCTGCGGACGTGGATTCTGGCCCTTCCAGTTTGCCTAGCGCGGTCTTGATCGATATCTCTACGGTTGTCACTGCGCTGATGTAAACCCGCTCGGCCTGTTCTATAGCCAGTCGCGCCGCGCCCCCGAGTCGGGGATTGTTCAAGACAGCCCAAATGACCAACATGGTCTGAATGCGCAGGCTTCCACGCGGCGCGGCCCTCAGTGCGCGCCGCCCGTGCCGATGGTGCGGAACGGCGGGCGCGCCAGCCACACCACCGGGATCAGCGCGACGAACAGCAGCGCCAGCGCATGGAATACATCGTTGGCGCCCATCGTGGAAGCCTGCGCCTGGATGACCTGCGCCGTGGCCGCGAACGCGTGGTCAGGGGGAACGCCCGCCTGTTCCAGCGCGGACTGGTAGTCCACCCAGCCCGAGGAGTCGGGCCGCACATGCTCCACCAGCGTGCCGTAGTGATATTCGGTGCGCTCGGTCCACAGGTACATGCAGTACGCGGTGGCGATGCTGCCGGAAAGCGTGCGCACGAAGTTCGACAGGCCGGCCGCCGAGGCCAGCTCCGCCTGCGTGGCGCCGGCCATGATGATCTGGTTCAGCGGCAGGAAGAACATCGCGACGCCCGCGCCCATGATGAAGCGCGGCTCCGCCAGCTGCCAGAAGGACGCGGCTTCGGTCTGGCGTGCGAACCAGAACAGGCAGAAGGCGAAGATCATGAAGGCCAGCGACGGCACCAGGCGCAGGTTGATTCTGGCGATGTTGCGGCCCAGTACCGGCGCCATGATCAGCGCGATGATGCCCACTGGCGCCGTGGCCAGGCCCGCCCAGGTGCTGGTGTAGCCCAGCGTGGTCTGCAGCCACAGCGGATAGATGATGTTGACGCCGGTGAAGGCGAAATAGCCGGCGGCGACGGCTATCGAGCCGATCAGGAAGTTGCGGCGCCGGAACAGGTGCAGGTCGACGATGGGATGCTTGTCGGTGAGCTCCCACGGAATCAGGAAGGTCAGCGCGACCACGGCGACGACGGCCGCGACCACGATCTCGGTGGAGCCGAACCAGTCCTTGTGGTTGCCGTTGTCGAGCACGTATTGCAGCGCGCCCACGCCGACGACCAGCAGCGCGAGGCCAATGTAGTCGATGGGCACTTTGACGCGCGCGGATTCGCGGCCGCGCAGCACCCACCAGCCCACCGCGGCGGCGGCGGCGCCGATCGGCACGTTGATGTAGAACAGCCAGGGCCAGGAATAGTTGTCGGTGATCCAGCCGCCGAGGATGGGGCCGACGATGGGCGCGACGATCACCACCATCGCCCACAGCCCCAGCGCCAGGCCGCGCAGGTGGGGCGGATAGTTGCGCAGCAGCAGCGCCTGCGCCACAGACATCATGGGGCCCGAGACCACGCCCTGCATGAGACGCGCGGCGATCAGCATGGGCATGCTGGTGGCAAGGCCGCACAGCGCACTGAAGATGACGAACAGCACGTTCGACACCACGAAGGTGCGCACCTCGCCATAGCGGCGGCCGATCCAGCCCGCCAGCGGCTGCACCACGGCCGCCGCCAGCATGTAGGAGCTGATCGACCAGGTGCTTTCGGTGGGGCTGACGCCAAGGCTGCCGGCGATGGCCGGCAGCGAGACATTGACGATGGTCATGTCGAGAATTTCCATGAAACTCGACACGCCCACCGAGAGCGTCAGCAACGCCAGCGGCGGGCCGCGCAGCGGCGGATACTCGCCCGGCGGCAGCGGCGCTTCAGACGCTGCCGGAGCCGATGCATCGCTCATGGGTTGCTCAGGCTCCGCCCGAATTGCGCCGCACGATTTCGCTGGCCGCGGCATCCGCGGCCGTGAGGTCCGCGGCATAGGCCGCTGTCACTTCCCGCACGTCCGAAGCCGGTTCGGTGGCGAGCACCGCGCCGTCGCGCTCATGGGTATCGACCGTTGCCGTCATCGACAGTCCGATGCGCAGCGGATGTGCCGCCAGCTCCTGTGGATCGAGCGCTATCTTCACCGGCACGCGCTGCACCACCTTGATCCAGTTGCCCGAGGCGTTCTGCGGCGGCAGCAGCGAGAAGGCGGCGCCGGTGCCGGCCTGCAGCCCGATCACCTGCCCGTGGTAGACCACGGAGCGGCCGTATTGGTCGCTGGTGATCTTCACCGGCTGCCCGATGCGCAGGTTGCGCAGCTGGCTTTCCTTGAAGTTCGCATCCAGCCACACATCCTGCAGCGGGATCACGGTCAGCAGCGGTTCGCCGGGAGCGACGCGCTGCCCGAGCTGCACGCTGCGCTGGGCCACGTAGCCTGCGACCGGCGCCACGATGGCGGTGCGGTGCACTGCGATCCACGCGTCGCGATAGGCGGCGCGCTGGGCCAGCACGGCCGGGTTGTCGGCCACGGTGGTGGCATCCACCAGTGCGCGCGCTGCCGCGGCCTGGCGCTGCGCCTGCGTCAGCTGGGCTTTCGCCAGCGCCACCGCCTCGCGCGCGTGGCGGACTTCCTCGTCGGCCACCGCGCGCTCGGCCAGCAGCGGCTCGCGCCGTGCGAGATCGGCCTCGCTGCGCGCCAGTTCCAGGCGACGCAGGGAGACCAGCGCATCGAACTGGTCCGCGCTCTGCACATTCGCGCGTACCTGCCGCACGGCCTGGGCGAGGGCGGCGGCGCTGCGGTCCAGCGCCTGCTGCGCATCGGTCGGGTCGAGCTTCACCAGCACCTGTCCGGCTTCCACGCGCGAGGTGTTGCGCGCCAGCACTTCCACCACCGTGCCGCCCAGCTGCGAGGAGACGCGTATCTGGTTGCCGGCCACATAGGCGTCCTCGGTGGACTCGCGCTTGGACAGCACCAGTACATCGAGCAGCAGCCAGGCGGCGCCCAGCACGAGGAAGATCACGGTGATGATGGTGAGGATGCGCCGGCGACCGCCGTTGCCATCCTTGCCAACGCCGTCCTGGGGTGAGCTGGAATCGCGGGTGTCGTTCATGGGGTTTCTGCCGTGTACTGGTAGCCGCCGCCGAGGGCTTCCTGGAGCTGGATGTCGGCGACCAGGGCGGCCTGGTCGAGAAGCACGCGCGTGTCCTGTTCGCGCAGCAGCGCAAGCTGCGCATCGATTTCGGGAAGGGCGCCGGTGAGGCCCGCGCGCTCGCGCGCCTGCGCCAGGCGCAACAACTGCTCCGCCGCAGTGAGCACTTCGTCGCGCTGGCTGCGCTGGGTCTGCGCCTGGAGAATCATGGCGGCGGCGGCGGCGACTTCACGCGCGGCGTCCACCACGGTCTGGTTGTATTGCGTGATGACGCCGGCAAGGCGGGCGGCCGCGACATCGTGCCGCGCATTGCGCAGGCCGTCGTACAGCGGCAGGTGCAGCGCCGCGCCCAGACTGGGCACGGCCGAGGAAGCCTCGAACAGCTTGCCCAGCTCGATGCTCGACAGGCCGGCGAGCGCCTGGATGGAGATGTCCGGGTAGTATTCCGCGCGCACCGCATCCAGATCGCGGCGCGCCGCTTCGATGCGCCAGCGGCTGGCCGCGATGTCGGGGCGGCGGGCGACGAGATCAAGGCCGGCGTCCGCCGGCCAGCGGGCCTCGACGGCGGGCAATGGCCGTGCTTCGAAGGCGGGCAGCGAGGGTTCGGCGACGCCCAGCAGTGCCGCGATCTGCAGCCGGCGCAGGTGCCGTGAACCTGCCAGCTGCGCGCGCAGTTCGCGCACGATGGCCTGCGCCTGGCGCAGGCGCGGTGTGCCATCGCCGCGATCAAGCCCGGCCTGTTCGCGGCGCTGCGCCAGCAGCAGTGAACGCTCCAGTGCGGTCAGCTGCTGGTCGAGCAGCCCGATGCGTGCCGTATCCGCCTGCCAGCCGAACCATGATTCGGCGATCGCGGCCGCCAGCGCCAGGGCCGTGGCCTGTGTTTCGGCGGCACTGGCCATGGCCGCGTCCTGCGCCGATTCGATCAGCGCGCGTTTGCGTCCCCACCAGTCGAAGTCATAGCGCGCGCGGATGCCCACATCCGCCTGACCATATTGATTGAAGCCCAGGAACTGCGTCGGCAGCAGGCCGTTCTCGCTGATGCGCAGCCGCTGGTAGCTGGCCTCGGCATCCACCTTCACGCCGGCCGCCGCCGCCGCCGCGCGCACGTTCTGTCGCGCGGCGCCGAAGCGCGCTTCGGCGGTGTTGATGCCCGGCGCCCCGGCCAGCGCCTGCCCGATCAGTTGATCGAGCATGGGTTCGTCATAGCCGCGCCACCATTGGGGCTGCGGCCACTGCGGTGGCGCCGAGGTCTGTGCCGAAGGGATCGCCAGCGGCGCCGCGGCCAGAGGCGGACTCTCGGGCAGGGGCGGCGGCCCGAAGGCACAGCCTGCAAGCAGCGCGGCCAGCAGTGGCGAGGTGCGTTTCAGATGCATCGTGTGGCTCATCAAACCTGCTCCGCGTGCGTGCTGCGCGGCACTTCGTCCAGCGCCCGCATCAGACGCAACAGATAGTCGAGGAAACGCTGGCGATCCTCGGCGGTGAAATCGTCGAACAAGGCGCCGAGGCCGGCGGTCAGGCAGGGCATGAGGTCACGCACCAGTTTTTCACCAGCGGGTGTTATCGAAACCACCAGTCGCCGCCGGTCCTCGGGGTGTGGCGCCCGGGTGACGAGGCCGCGGGCCGTGAGCAGGTTGCTGATGCGCGTGAGATTGGCGGGAGATTGCGTGAGCAGGCCGCACAGCTCGCCGGGGGAGGCCGAGCCTCCGTGCGAGAACAGGATCAGCAGCAGCCGGTATTCCAGTTCGGCGAGGCCGGCTGGGGCGATGAGCTCGTTCAGGCGCGAAACCAGGTCCCTGCCCAGCAGCATTGCGATCCGGCACAGGATGGATTCCTCCACGCGCATCTGCGGGCAGCGGCTGGCGATGCGCTGCGCGGCCTCGCGGATCTGCGCGACCTGTGAGTAGGGCATGGAAGTAATTCTACGCTGAATATTTCATCTGTGAAATATCAGAAAACTGATAACCAGATCACACCCGGAGAGATTTCTCCCTCCGGGCTGGCCGCAGATCAGCGGGTGAGCTTCTTGTACTTGATGCGGTGCGGCTGGGCGGCGCCGTCGCCATGGCGGCGTTCGTAGTCCGCCGCGTATTCCTGGTAATTGCCTTCGAAGAACACCAGCTGCGAGTCGCCTTCAAAGGCGAGGATGTGCGTGGCGATGCGGTCGAGGAACCAGCGGTCGTGCGAGATCACCACCGCGCAGCCGGGGAAGGCAAGCAGCCCTTCCTCCAGCGCGCGCAGCGTCTCGATGTCCAGATCGTTGGTGGGTTCGTCCAGCAGCAGCACATTGCCGCCGGTCTTGAGCACCTTGGCCAGGTGCACGCGATTGCGCTCGCCGCCCGAGAGCTCACCGATGAGCTGCTGCTGCTGCGTGCCGCTGAAGTTGAAGCGGCCCACATAGGCACGCGAGGAGGTTTCGTAGTTGCCGACCTTGATGAGGTCGAGGCCGCCGGAAATCTCCTGCCACACGGACTTCTTGTCATCCAGCGCCTGGCGCGACTGGTCCACATAGGCGAGCTTCACCGAAGGCCCGATGCGGATCTCGCCGGCATCCGGTTTCTCTTGGCCGGTGAGCATGCGGAACAGCGTGGTCTTGCCGGCGCCGTTGGGGCCGATGATGCCGACGATGCCGCCGCGCGGCAGATTGAAGGAGAAGTTGTCGATCAGCAGCCGGTCGCCGAAACCCTTGGTGAGGCCGACGCCCTCGATGACGAGATCGCCGAGGCGCTCGCCGGGCGGGATGTAAATCTCGTTGGTCTCGTTGCGCTTCTGGAATTCCTGCGAGGAAAGCTCCTCGAAGCGCTGCATGCGCGCCTTGCTCTTGGCCTGGCGCGCCTTGGGGTTCTGGCGCACCCATTCGAGCTCCTTCTCGAGCATCTTCTTCAGGCCTTCCTGCTGGCGTTCTTCCTGCTTCAGGCGCGCATCCTTCTGCTCCAGCCACGAGGAGTAGTTGCCATGCCACGGGATGCCGTGGCCGCGGTCCAGTTCGAGGATCCACTCGGCCACGTTGTCGAGGAAGTAGCGGTCGTGGGTGACGGCGACAACGGTGCTGGGATATTCCTCGAGATAGCGCTCGAGCCACGCCACCGACTCGGCGTCGAGATGGTTGGTGGGTTCGTCGAGCAGCAGCATGTCGGGCGCCGACAGCAGCAGCCGGCACAGCGCGACGCGGCGCTTCTCGCCGCCGGAGAGCTTGCCGATGAGGGCGTCCCATTCCGGCAGGCGCAGCGCGTCGGCGGCGATCTCGAGCTTGCGCTCCAGTTCCCAGCCGCCGGCGGCGTCGATGGCGTCCTGCAGTTTCGCCTGCTCCTCGAGCAGCGCGTTCATCTCGTCGTCGGACATGGGTTCGGCGAATCGGTCGCTGATCTCGTTGAAGCGCGCGACCTGGCGGAAGGCTTCGCCGACGCCCTCCATCACCGCCTGGCGTACGGTGTGCGCGTCGTTGAGCTCGGGCTCCTGCGGCAGGTAGCCGACGCGGATGCCGCTCTGCGGGCGCGCCTCGCCGTCGATGTTGGTGTCGGTGCCGGCCATGATGCGCAGCAGGGTCGACTTGCCGGAGCCGTTGAGTCCGAGCACGCCGATCTTGGCGCCCGGGAAAAAGGACAGACTGATGTCACGCAGGATGATGCGCTTGGGCGGCACCACCTTCGAGACGCGATTCATGGTGTAGATGTATTGGGCCATCCATCAATTATCCGCGATCGGAGCGGGTGCGTGATAGTCTCGGCCCGGCTTGAACCCCAATCCCGCCAACGCCGTCCACGAGGATCGGCGCGTGCTCGTGATCGCCGACGAGGCCACGGCGCGCTACGGCTTCCCCGACGGGCATCCTTTCGGTCCGGACCGGCAGACCGCGTTCCTGCGCGAATATCGCGAGCGGGGGCTGCACCGCCGTTGTGTCAGCGGTGCTTCCCGGCCTGCCACCGAGGAAGAGCTCACCCTGTTCCACACGCCGCGTTATGTGGAGCTGGTGCGCAGCCTCTCTGTGGCGGGAAAAGGCAGCCTCGATGCGGGCGATACGCCCGCTTTCGCGGGCTGCTACGAGGCAGCCTGCTCGGTGGTGGGCGCCACGCTCGAGGCTGGCAGGGCGCTGATGACTGGCCACGCGCATCGCGCGCTGGTGCCGATCGCGGGCCTGCACCATGCGGCGCGCGACGGGGCGGCGGGTTTCTGCATCTTCAACGACTGTGGGGTGCTGATCGAGGCGCTGCGCCGTGAATCGGGGCTGACGCGCATCGCCTACGTGGACATCGACGCCCACCACGGCGATGGCGTGTACTACGCCTTCGAAAGCGATCCGGGCGTGATCTTTGCCGATCTGCACGAGGACGGCCGTTACCTCTATCCGGGCACCGGCGATGCGGCGGAGAGCGGCCGTGATGCCGCGGCGGGCCTCAAGCTCAATCTGCCCCTGCCGCCCGGCGCCGACGATGCCCACTTCGCGGCCGAATGGCCGCGCGTGATCGACCACCTTGCGAGCCACCGGCCGGAGTTCATCCTGCTCCAGTGCGGCACCGACAGCCTCGGTGGGGATCCGATCACGCATCTGGCTCTCACCGAGGCCAGCCATGCGCGGGCGGCCGCCGATCTGTGCCGGCTTGCCGACCGGCTCGGGCATGGCCGGGTGCTGGCGCTGGGTGGCGGAGGCTACAATCGCGGCAATCTGGCCCGCGGGTGGAACGCGGTGCTGCAGTCTCTGCTGACGGCCTGAGAGCATCCCCGGGGCGCGCACCGGACGGGGTGCTTCGGGTACCATAGCGGGCCCCATTTCCTCTCCCCAGGTTGCCGAATGTTTTCCGATTCGATGACGATTGACCGGTTCGATCCGGATCTGGCCCAGGCCATCGCGGCCGAGCGGGTGCGTCAGGAGCAGCACATCGAGCTCATCGCCTCCGAGAACTACGCCAGCCCCCGCGTGCTCGAGGCGCAGGGCTCGGTGCTCACGAACAAGTATGCGGAAGGCTATCCGGGCCGGCGCTACTACGGCGGCTGCGAGCATGTGGACGTGGTGGAGCAGCTGGCGATCGATCGCGCCAAGCGCCTGTTCGGCGCCGACTACGCCAACGTGCAGCCGCATGCGGGTTCGCAGGCGAACGCGGCCGTCTATCTGGCGCTGCTCAATGCCGGCGACACGATCCTGGGCATGAGCCTCGATCATGGCGGCCATCTCACGCATGGCTCGAAGGTCAATTTCTCCGGCAAGCTGTTCAAGGCCACAAGCTATGGGCTGAAGTCCGACGACGGCCGCATCGATTACGACCAGGTGGAGAGGGTGGCGCTGGCCGAGAAGCCGCGTATGATCATCGCCGGTTTCTCCGCCTATTCGCGGCATCTGGACTTTGCGCGCTTCCGGCGCATCGCCGACCAGGTCGGAGCGTACCTGGTGGTGGACATGGCGCATTTCGCCGGTCTTGTCGCGGCGGATCTGTATCCGAATCCGGTGCCGTTCGCGGACGTGGTCACCAGCACCACACACAAGACGCTGCGCGGTCCGCGCGGCGGCCTGATCGTGGCGCGCGCCAACCCCGAGATCGAGAAGAAGCTCAACTCGATGGTGTTCCCGGGCACGCAGGGTGGTCCGCTGATGCATGTGATCGCGGCCAAGGCGGTGGCTTTCCAGGAAGCGCTGGCGCCCGAGTTCAAGGAATACCAGCAGCAGGTGCTGGCCAATGCGCGCGCCATGGCGTCGACCTTCCAGCGTCGCGGCTATCGCATCGTTTCCGGCGGCACCGACAATCACCTGTTCCTGCTCGATCTGAGCGACAAGAGCATGAACGGCAAGGAGGCCGATGCCGCGCTGGGCCAGGCGCACATCACGGTGAACAAGAACGCCGTGCCGAACGATCCGCGCCCGCCGATGGTGACCAGCGGCATCCGCATCGGCTCGCCGGCTTCCACCACGCGTGGTTTCAAGGAAGCCGAGATGACGCAGGTGGCCGGCTGGATCGCCGACATCATCGACAGCAACGGCGATCAGGCCGTGATCGAGCGCGTGCGCGGCGAGGCTGCGGCGCTGTGCAAGCGCTTCCCGGTGTACGGCAAGTGAGGCGCGTCTCGGGCATGAGCGCGTGGCGCGATGCATTGTCCCTTCTGCGCGCATGAAGAAACCAAGGTAACGGATTCGCGTCTCGCCGGCGGCGGGGCGCAGATCCGGCGCCGCCGCGAATGCCTGTCCTGCGGCGAGCGCTTCACCACTTTCGAGAGCGCCGAACTCGTGATGCCGCTGGTGGTCAAGAGCGACCAGAGCCGTGAGCCTTTCGACCAGGCCAAGCTGCGCGCCGGCATGGAGCGGGCGCTGCAAAAACGCCCCGTGGGCAGTGAGGCCATCGATGCAGCCGTGGGCCGCATCGGTCACAGGCTGCGCAGCCTGGGCGAACGTGAGGTGGCCGCGCGCCTGGTCGGCGAGCTGGTGATGGATGAGCTGCACCAGCTGGATGAAGTGGCCTATGTGCGCTTTGCCTCCGTCTATCGCAGTTTTCAGGATGTGGAAGCCTTCCGGCATGAAGTCGAGCGGCTGCGCCACCGGCAGCGGCAGCCTGCCGACCGCGAGCAGCTGTCGCTGCTGCCGGGCGGCGCCGATGCGGGTACCGGAGAGCGGCGCAAGTGACGGCGGCGCCGGCATGGAGCGACGCGGATCGCCTCGCCATGGCGCGCGCGCTGGCGCTGGCCGAGCGCGGGCTCAACACCACCGACCCCAATCCGCGCGTGGGCTGCGTGCTGCTGCGCGATGGCGAGTATGTGGGCGAGGGCTGGCACGAGCGCGCGGGCGCTGCGCATGCCGAGGTCAATGCGCTTGCCGCGGCGGGCAGCCGCGCGCGCGGCGCCACGGCCTATGTGACGCTCGACCCCTGCAACCATCATGGCCGCACGCCGCCCTGCAGCCTGGCGCTGATCGAAGCCGGCGTGGCGCGCGTGGTCAGCGCCACAGGTGATTCAAACCCCGAGGCCGGAGGGGGGCTCGAGCGGCTGCGCGCGGCGGGCATCCAGGTGGACAGCGGCCTGATGAGGGAGGCGGTGCGTGCGCTCAATGCCGGTTTCCTGCGCCGCATGAGCGGCGGGCTGCCATGGGTGCGGGTGAAGCTGGCGATGAGCCTGGACGGCCATACGGCCCTGGCCAATGGCGCCAGCCGCTGGATCACCGGCGAGGCGGCGCGCGCCGATGTGCAGCAGTTCCGCGCCCGCAGCTCGGCCGTGGTCACGGGCATCGGCACAGTACTGGCTGATGATCCGCGTCTGGATGTGCGCCTGCCGGACACTTCGCGGCAGCCGCTGCGCGTGGTGCTCGACAGCGCCCTGCGCACGCCGCCGGCGGCACGCATCCTGGGTGGCGGGCCTGACAGCCAGAGCGGTGGTCAGGTGCTGGTGATCGGCTGCGCGCATGAGCCGGGCCGCGAAGCGGCGCTGCGCGAGCGGCAGGCGCAGGTACAGATATTGCCTGGCGAGCGCCTGTGCCTGCATGCGGTGCTGGAGCAGCTGGCGGCGCGCGGTTGCAACGAGGTGTGGGTGGAATGCGGGCCGCGGCTTGCAGGCGCTTTCATCAGCGAAGGATTGTTCGATGAGCTGATCGTCTACGTGGCGCCGTCGCTGCTGGGACAGGGCGCGCGGCCTCTGCTTGAATTGCCGGCGATCACCGACATGGCGCAGCGCTGGCCGTTGCGGTTCACCGATGTGCGCCAGGTCGGTGACGACCTGCGCCTGACAGCAGTGCGGGGTTGAGATGTTCACCGGAATCATTCAGGCAACGGGACGGGTGGCGGCGGTTGCGCCGCGCGGCGGGGATCTGCGGCTGACCGTGGACGTGAGCGATCTTGCGGCGCGCATCGATGCTTCGCGTCTGGCGCTGGGCGAGAGCGTGGCCGTCAGCGGCGTGTGCCTCACGGTGATCGCGTTCGATGGCCGCAGCTTCGTGGCCGATGTATCGCGCGAGACATTGCAGCTCACGACCCTCGGTGCGGTCGCCGTCGGCACGCAGGTGAACCTGGAGGCCGCGCTGCGGGCCGGTGATCCGCTGGGCGGCCATCTGATGTCCGGGCATGTGGATGGAATCGCCACGGTTGCCGGCTTCGAGGAGGATGCCCGCTCCCTGCGGGTGCGGATCGAGGCCCCGCCGGCGCTGGCGCGTTTCATCGCGCCGAAGGGGTCGGTGGCCCTGGACGGCGTCAGCCTCACCGTGAACGAGGTCGAGGGCGCGTGCTTCGGCGTCAACCTCATCCCGCATACGGTGGCGGTGACCACCTTCCGGCATCTGGCCGCGGGGCAGCGGCTGAACTTTGAAGTCGATCCGCTGGCCCGTTACGTGCAGCGTGCGCTGGCAGGGTAGAATGCCTGCATGAGCGCAGGCCCCAGACTGGCGGATCCATCCAGCCCCTTTGACCGTATCGAGGACATCCTGGCGGATCTTGCCGCCGGGAAGATGGTCGTCATCGTCGACGACGAGGATCGCGAGAACGAGGGCGATCTGCTCATGGCCGCGCAGTTCGTGCGGCCCGAGGACATCAACTTCATGGCGCGCTTCGGGCGCGGCCTGATCTGCCTGACGCTCACCCGCACGCGCTGCGCGCAGCTGCGTCTGCCGCTGATGGTCAGCGACACGGACCGCGAGCGCCGCACCAATTTCACCGTGTCGATCGAGGCGGCCGAGGGCATCACCACCGGCATCTCGGCCCATGACCGCGCGCGCACCGTGCAGATGGCGGTGGCGAAGGACGCGCGGCCGGAAGACCTGCGCCAGCCCGGCCATATCTTTCCGGTGATGGCGCAGCCCGGCGGCGTGCTCACGCGCGCCGGGCACACCGAGGCCGGCTGCGATCTGGCGCGTCTGGCGGGCCTGGAGCCGGCGGCCGTGATCGTCGAGATCATGAACGACGACGGCACCATGGCGCGGCGGCCGCAGCTGGAGGAGTTCGCGCGGCTGCATGGCCTGCGCATGGGCACCATCCGCGACCTGATCCGCTATCGCCTGCGCAACGAGCGCAGCGTGGAGCGCATCGCCGAGCGCATGGTGCAGACCGAACACGGCCAGTTCCGGCTCTACTGCTACGAAGACCATGTGAACCACGACCTGCATCTGGCGCTGGCGCATGGCGACCTGACGAAGGATGCGCTGCCGCTGGTGAGGGTGCACCTGGCCGACACGTTGCGCGACCTGCTCGGGGTGAAAAGCGACGGGCGCGCCTGGACCTTGCAGGCGGCGCTGGCGCGCATCGGTGCGGCCGAAAGCGGCGTGCTGGTGATCCTGCGCGAGCAGGAGTCGCCGCGCGCGCTGGCCGATGCGGTGCAGGGGCTGGTGAATGAGGCCGTGCCGCCGCCGCGGCTGCCGCGCGGCGACGATTCGGTGCTGCGCACCTTCGGCATCGGCGCGCAGATCCTCAAGGATCTGGGGGTGCGCCGCATGCGTGTGCTGTCGGCGCCCAAGCAGATGCATGGCATCTCCGCCTTCGATCTCGAGATCGTCGATTACGTCGGCCAGGAACAGGGCTGAGCGGCGATGTCCAACTACCGGATCATCGATGGCGCCGCGGCGCTTGTCGGCCGCAGCAGCGCGCGCGGCGAGGCGGCGCGTGGCCGGCGGGTGGCCATCGCGGCCGCGCGCTTCAATGCCGATATCGTCGACGCCATGCTGCGCGGCGCGGTGGCGGCCTGGGAACGTCAGGGTGGTGCTGCCGATGCGCTGACCGTGGTGCGCACGCCGGGTGCTTTCGAGCTGCCGCTGGCGGCGCGCGCGCTGGCGCGGACCGGGCGCTACGACGCCGTGGTGGCGCTGGGCTGCGTGATCCGCGGCGATACGGCGCATTTTGATTTCGTGGCCGGCGAGGCAGCCAGCGGGCTGGCGCGCGCGGCCTGTGATACCGGCGTGCCGGTGGCGTTCGGTGTGCTCACCACCGAGAACGTGGAGCAGGCGCTGGAACGGGCGCTGCCTGAAAGGATGGACAAGGGCGGCGAGGCTCTGGAAGCGGCGCTGGAGATGGCGCTGACGCTGCGCGAGATCGCCCAGCCATGAGCGCAGCCGCCGGCAAGCCGCGTGTCACGCGCGGCAATGCGGCGCGTCAGCTGGCGCGCAAGCTGGCGCTGCAGGCGCTGTACCGCTGGCAGCTCAACCCCTGTCCGTGGCAGGACCTGATGCAGGAGTTCGATCTTGCGGAGGATGCGCCGCGTGCCGATCGCGAGCATTTCAGGTCGCTGGTGCAGCTCATCTGCGAGGATGAGACGGCGCTGGATGCGCAGCTGGCCACCTGGTGCGACCGCAAGGCCGCGGAGCTGGATCCGGTGGAGCGCGCGGCGCTGCTCATCGGCGTGCAGGAGCTGCGCGCTCATCCTGAGATTCCGTATCGCGTCGCCATTACCGAGGCGGTGAACCTGTCGCGCCGCTTCGGCGCCACCGACGGTGACAAGTACGTCAATGCCGTGCTGGACCGCGCAGCCCGCGAGCTGCGGCCGCACGAATACTGAAAAGTCGCGGTCGCCAGCGTGCCGGGTGAATTCGGGCTGATCGAACGTTATTTCGGCGAGCCGGAGCGCGGCAACGCCGCCGCCGGCGTGATCACCGGCATCGGCGACGATGCGGCGGTGCTCGCCGTGCCGCCTGGCGCGATGCTGGTGAGCGCCGTCGATACGCTGGTCGAAGGCCGGCATTTCCCGCCCGGGAGTCCCGCGGCCTCCGTGGGTCATCGGGTGCTGGCCGTGAATCTCAGTGACCTTGCCGCCATGGGCGCGGATCCGGGCTGGTATCTGCTGTCGCTGACGCTGCCCGAGCTGGACGAGGACTGGCTGGCCGGTTTCAGCGCCGGACTGCGGCAGCTGGCGCGGCGCAGCGGGATTGCATTGGTGGGCGGCGACACCACCCGCGGACCCTTGGCGGTGTCGGTGCAGGTGTTGGGGTTCACGGCTCCCGGCTCGGCATTGCTGCGCAGTGGCGCCCGTCCCGGTGACCTGCTGTTCGTGAGCGGTTCTCCGGGCGAGGCGGCCGCCGGCCTTGCGCTGGAGCTTGCCGCTGGAACGGGCGCCGGCGCTGGAGCCGGTGGCAGCGCCGGCGATCCGGCGCCCGGTGGCGGAAATCCGGCGACGCAGCACCTGCGGCGGCGGTTCCGTTTTCCCGAACCGCGGCTGGCGCTGGGTCGTGCCCTGCGTGGCCTTGCCAGCGCCTGCATCGATGTTTCCGACGGGCTTGCGGCCGATGCGCTGCGTCTGGCGCAGGCCAGCGGCTGCGGTCTTGGCATCGACGCGGATGCGCTGCCATTGAGCGCCGAGCTCATCGAGATCAGTGGAGCGGAGCAGGCGCTGGTGCAGGCGCTGTCCGGCGGCGATGACTATGAGCTGTGCTTCACGGTTCCCGCGGCGCGGCTTGCGGAACTGCCGCAGCGGCTGGCGGCTGGCGCATGCACCGCCACCTGCATCGGTGTGATCGAAGCCCGGCCGGGGCTGCGGGTGAGGCGCAACGGCAGTCCCTTTGCGCTGGCGCGCACCGGATTTGACCATTTCCCGTCCGGGGAATGATCCGCGAGGCGCATCACAGTAGCCCGCAACGACGAATCCTATTCTTCGGGAGCCGCCACCAGCATGCGTTCCCCATGATCAGGAATATCGCCAAATCCACCCGTTCCGCCGAGTGCGTTCCCGAGCGCATCGGCAAGTACACCATTGTGCGCGAGGTGGGCCGCGGCAGCACCGGCACGGTGTATCTCTCGCACGATCCGTATTACGGCCGCGATGTGGCCATCAAGGTCTATCACAACGACGCCGGCGCCGATCCGGACAAGGCGCGCGTGGCGCGCAAGATGTTCCTCTCCGAGGCGCACATGGTGGGCATGCTGCAGCATCCGCACATCATGCCGATTTACGACGCCGGCGAAGAGGGCGAGCACTGTTACATCGTCACCGAGTACGTGCACAACGCGCGCACGCTGGCCGCGTTCTGCCGCGCGGACGACCTGCTGCGCATCGACATGGTGGTCGAGGTGGTGTTCAAGTGCGCCAAGGCGCTGCACTACGCGCATTCGCGCGGCGTGATCCACCGCGACATCAAGCCGTCGAACATCATGTACACGCAGGATGGCGACGTGCGCATCATCGATTTCGGCATCGCGCTGGTCGCCAATTCCGATATCTCGCGCATCGAGGGCATCGCCGGCAGCCCCAGCTACATGTCGCCGGAACAGGTGCAAAGCCATGACCTGACCAACCGCTCGGACCTGTATTCACTGGGCGCCGTGATGTACGAGCTGCTCACCGGATCGCGGCTGTTCCGCGCCGGCAATCTCGCCAAGCTCATGCACCAGATCGTCTATGCGACGCCGGCGCCGATTCACACGCTGCGTCCGGATGTGCCCGAGGAACTCGAGCAGGTGGTGGCGCTGGCGCTGCAGAAGGATCCCGACAAGCGTTATCGCAGCGGCCTCGATTTCGCGGCAGCGCTGACGCGCGTGCACCAGAAGCTGCGCACCGGCGCCGGACAGATGGAGCAGTCGGAGCAGTTCGCGCTGGCCCGCAAGCTCAAGTTCTTCCACGATTTCTCGCAGTCCGAGATCCGCGAGGTGCTCAAGGCCAGCGTCTGGCACGAGTGCCTGCCCAGGGAGGAGATCGTCAAGGAAGGCGACATGGACGACCGTTTCTACGTCATCATCGCGGGCAACTGCATCGTGGAGCGCAATGGGCGCATGGTGGGTGAGCTGGGCCCGGGCGATTGCTTCGGCGAGGCCAGTTATGTGCCGGGCGTGCGCCGCTCGGCCACCGTGAGCGCGGCCGGCAATGTCACCGTGCTGAAGGTCGGCGCGACCCTGCTGGAACAGGCTTCCTCGGCCTGCCAGCTGCGCTTCAACCGCATGTTCCTGCGGTCGCTGATCGAGCGGCTGCAGAAATCCGAGTACGCGACCGCGCGCTGATCCGCCTCAGGCCAGCGCGCGCTGGTGCGGCAGCACGTGCTGCTGCCACCAGGTGCAGATGCGCGCGCGCACCGCGGCGGCGTCCAGCCCCGCGGCTGAGAGGTTGTCTTCACGGCTGCCGTGTTCGATGAAGCGATCCGCGATGCCGATCATCAGGTGGGGCAGCGTGATGTCCGCGGCGAGCAGCAGCTCGGCCACCGCGGCGCCGGCGCCGCCGGCCACGGCGTTCTCCTCCACGGTGACGATGCCGCGTGCCCGCAGGGCGTGCAGCATGATGGCCTCATGGTCCAGCGGCTTCACGAAGCGCATGTCGATCACGGTGGCGTCCAGTTCGTCTCCGGCGGCCAGCGCACCCGGCAGCACTGTGCCGAAGGACAGGATGACCAGGCCCGAGCGCCCTTCGCGCTTCGTGACGCTGCGGCCCAGCGGCAGGGCGGCCATCTCTTTCTGGATCACCGCGCCGGGCCCGGTGCCGCGCGGATAGCGCACGGCCGAGGGGCCCTGCAGCGTGGTCGCGGTGTAGAGCATCTGCCGGCATTCGTTCTCGTCCGAGGGCGCCATCACCACCATGTTGGGGATGCAGCGCAGGAAGCTCAGATCGAAGCTGCCCTGATGCGTGGCGCCGTCGCCGCCGACCAGGCCCGCGCGGTCGAGCGCGAACACCACCGGCAGATTCTGCAGCGCCACGTCGTGGATGAGCTGGTCGTAGGCGCGCTGCAGGAAGGTGGAATAGATCGCCACCACCGGCTTCATGCCTTCGCAGGCCAGACCGGCGGCGAAGGTGACGGCATGCTGCTCGGCGATGGCGACGTCGTAGTAGCGCTCCGGGAAGCGGCGTGAAAACTCGACCAGACCCGACCCCTCGCGCATGGCGGGCGTGATGCCGACGATGCGTTCGTCGGCATCGGCCATGTCGCACAGCCAGTCGCCGAAGACCTGCGAGTAAGTGGGGCTGGTGGCCTTTTCCTTGAAGATGGTGCCGCTTTCCGGGTCGAAGGGACCGGGGCCATGCCACTTGATGGGGTCGGCCTCGGCGGGCGCGTAGCCCTTGCCCTTGCGCGTCACCACATGCAGGAACTGCGGCCCCTTGAGGTCGCGGATGTTGCGCAGCGTGGCCACCAGCGTCTTGAGGTCGTGGCCGTCGATGGGGCCGATGTAGTTGAAGCCCATCTCTTCGAACATGGTGCCCGGGAGCACCATGCCCTTCATGTGCTCCTCGGAGCGCCGGGCCAGCTCGCGCATGGTGGGCATCTGCGACAGCACCTTCTTGCCGCCGGCACGCAGCGTGGAATAGAAGCGGCCGGAGAGCACGCGCGCGAAATACTGCGACAGCGCGCCCACGCCCTCGGAGATCGACATGTCGTTGTCGTTGAGGACGACCAGCAGGTTCGCCGGCAGCGTGCCGGCATGGTTCAGCGCCTCGAAAGCCATGCCGCCGCTCATGGCGCCATCGCCGATCACGGCCACGGCGCGGCGCTGCTCGCCCTTGCTGCTGGCCGCGATCGCCATGCCCAGCGCGGCGCTGATCGAGGTGCTGGAGTGGCCGGTGCCGAAGGTGTCGTAAAGGCTCTCGGAGCGGTTGGGAAACGGCGCCAGGCCGCCGGCCTGCTTGATGGATTCCAGCCGCTCGCGGCGACCGCTCAGCACCTTGTGGGGATAGGCCTGGTGGCCTACGTCCCAGACGATGCGGTCGTGGGGGGTGTCGAGCACATGATGCAGCGCCACCGTGAGCTCCACGGTGCCGAGGCCGGCCGCGAAATGACCGCCGCGCGTGGCGACGGTCTGGATGAGGAACTGTCGCAGTTCGCCCGCCAGCTGCTGCAGCTCGGGCAGGGCGAGGGCGCGCAGATCCTCTGGCGAACCGATGCGCTCCAGCAGTGGATAACGGCCTGTTTCCATGCGCCGCAGTCTACACGGATGGCCGGGGGCGGCGGGTCAGTGACTGCGGTTGACAACATAGTGCGCCAGCTGCGTCAGCAGCTGCGCGCGGTCACCCAGAGGGGCCAGGGCGGCAATGGCGGCATCCCTGTGGGCGATGGCGAGGCGAGAGGCCTCGGCCAGTCCGTGCAGGCTGGGATAGGTGGGTTTGCCGCGCGCGGCGTCGGCGCCGGTCTGCTTGCCGAGCAGGGTCGTATCGCCAGCCACATCCAGCACATCGTCGTGGATCTGGAAGGCAAGGCCCAGTTCGGTGCCGTAGCGTTCCAGCGCGGTGTACTGCGCGCCCGAATCCACGCCGGCGCCGATGGCGCCCAGCAGCACGCTGGCCTGGATCAGCGCGCCGGTCTTGCGCCGGTGCATGATCTCGAGCCCCGCGGCCCCGATCTGCCCGCCGGCTGCCGCAAGGTCGATGGCCTGGCCGCCGGCCATGCCCAGGGTGCCAATGCTGCAGGCCAGGACCCGCAGCTGCTGCAGCCGCTGTGCGGCGCCCAGGTCGCCCGGGCCCGGGTCGCGACCCGGGCCGGCGAGCACCTCGAAGGCCAGCGCCTGCAGCGCATCGCCCACCAGCACCGCCGTGCCCTCGTCGTAGGCCCGGTGGCAGGTGGGCCGGCCGCGCCGCAGGTCGTCATTGTCCATGGCCGGCAGGTCGTCGTGGACCAGGCTGTAGACGTGGATGAGTTCCACGGCCGCGGCCGCGTCGTCCAGCACTTCGGGCGCCGCGCCGCAGGCTTCGCCGGCGCAGTACACCAGTATCGGCCGCAACCGCTTGCCGCCTCCCAGCGTGCTGTAGCGCATGGCTTCACTCAGGCGCCGCGTGGGTTCATCGTCGCTGGCCAGACAGCGCTCGAGCATGCGCTCGCAGCGCGCGCGCCATTGGGCCAAGCGGGCATCGAGCCCGTGCGCGTCACTCATTTTCGCCGCCGGGCGCGAAGGCCGCCACGCGCGCGGCGCCGCCTTCCTTCAGCAGTATCTCCACGCGCTGCTGGGCAGTGGCCAGCTGTTCGTGGCACTGGCGCGTGAGCGCGACGCCCTGTTCGAACACCGTCAGCGCCTCGGCCAGCGGCAGATCGCCGCGCTCCAGACGCGACACCAGCTCCTCCAGCTGGCTCAGGGATTGCTCGAAATCCGGTTCTGCCGTGCCTTCGGAGCGGGATTTGCGTGACATGAGGGACCTTGTGCCGCGTTGACGTTGCCAGGATGCAAGTCTAGAGTCCGCCCGGCCGCACTCCAAGGCGGTCCCGCAAGCTTTCCTTCCTCCAACCCCAGGGCCTCGATTGCCGATCCGGAATGACCCCGTCTTATAGTGCGTCTGATATCGAGGTGCTGTCCGGCCTCGACCCGGTGCGTCGTCGCCCCGGCATGTACACGGACACCAGTCGCCCCAATCACCTGGCTCACGAAGTCATCGACAACAGTGTCGATGAGGCGCTGGCGGGTCACTGCGACCTCATCGAGGTCATGCTGTTCAAGGATAGTTCCCTGCAGGTGACCGACAATGGTCGCGGCATGCCGGTGGACATCCATCCCAAGGAGAAGGTCAGCGGCGTGGAGCTGATCCTCACGCGGCTGCACGCGGGCGGCAAATTCTCCGACGCCAACTACAAATTCTCCGGCGGCCTGCATGGCGTGGGCGTGTCGGTGGTCAATGCGCTGTCGAAGCAGCTGGAATGCTGGGTGCGGCGCGGCGGCAAGGAATACAACATCGGCTTCCGCAACGGGCACATCGCCTCGAAGCTGGAGCAGATCGGCACCGTGGGGCAGAAGAACACCGGCACCACCGTGCGTTTCTGGCCGGATCCGAAGTTCTTCGACACCGACCGCTTCCAGGTGAACGAGCTGCGCCACACGCTCAAGGCCAAGGCGGTGCTGTGCCCGGGGCTCAAGGTGCGCTTCGAGAACGAGGCCACGGGCGAAAAGGATGAGTGGTTCTACACTGGCGCGCTGGCCGAATACCTCGCCGAGCAGGTGGGCAAGACCGAATGCCTGCCGAAAGAGCCGCTGGCCGGCAAGCAGGGTTCGGAGAAAGATACGGTGGAGTGGGCGCTGGTGTGGGCGCCGAACCTGCCGCAGTCCGTGGCCGAGAGCTATGTGAACCTCATCCCCACCGTCGGGGGCGGCACGCATGTGAACGGCCTGCGCTCAGGCATTGCCGCGGCGGTGCGCGAGTTCGCCGAGTTCCGCAACCTGCTGCCGCGCGGCGTGAAGCTGGCGCCGGAGGATATCTGGAGCGGTGTCTCCTTCGTGCTGTCGATCAAGCTGAATGATCCGCAGTTCGCAGGGCAGACCAAGGAGCGCCTGGCCTCGCGCGAGGCGGCGGCGGTGGTTGAAGGCTACGTGCGCGACACCACGGCGCTGTGGCTGAACCAGCACCCGGACATGGGCGAGCGTATCGCGCAGTTCGCCATCGAGAATGCGCAGGAGCGTCTCAAGGCCGCGCAGCGCGTCACGCGCAAGCGCGCGGTGGCGGGGCCGGCGTTGCCCGGCAAGCTCGCCGACTGCACCAGCCAGGATCCGAAGCGTTCCGAGCTGTTCCTGGTCGAGGGCGATTCGGCCGGCGGCTCGGCGCGCCAGGCGCGCGACCGCAACATCCAGGCGGTGATGCCGCTGCGCGGCAAGATCCTCAACACCTGGGAGCTGGATCCGGGGCAGGTGGCCGCCTCCGAGGAGGTGCACAACATCAGCATCGCCATCGGCGTGGATCCGGGCTCCAACAAGCTCGACGACCTGCGCTATCACAAGGTCTGCATCCTCGCGGACGCCGACTCCGACGGCCAGCACATCGCGACACTGCTGTGCGCGCTGTTCCTGCGGCATTTCCGGCCGCTGGTGCTGGGCGGGCATGTGTTCGTGGCGATGCCGCCGCTGTACCGCATCGACGCCGGCAAGGAAGTGGGCTATGCGCTCGACGATGCCGAGCGGGATTCGTTCATTGCCAAGCTCAAGGGGCGCGCGAAGCCCGTGGTCACCCGCTTCAAGGGACTGGGCGAAATGTCGCCGCTGCAGCTGCGCGAGACCACCATGGATCCTTCCACCCGGCGCCTGGTGCAGCTCACCGTCGACGCCGAGGACGGGGCGGACCGGATGATGGACATGCTGCTGGCGAAGAAGCGCGCCGCCGACCGGCGCCAGTGGCTGGAACAGAAGGGCAACCTCGCCGACGTGATCGCGTGAATCCGCACTGATGAAAGACCAGGAACTGAATTTCGAGGGCGTGGAGCGGCAGCCGCTGCGCGTCTTCACCGAGAAGGCCTACCTCGACTACTCGATGTACGTGATCCTCGACCGTGCGCTGCCGGCGCTGGGCGACGGATTGAAGCCGGTGCAGCGGCGCATCATCTACGCGATGAGCGAGCTGGCGCTGTCGGCGGGCAACAAGCACAAGAAGTCCGCGCGCACCGTGGGCGACGTGATCGGCAAGTTCCATCCGCATGGCGACTCGGCCTGCTACGAGGCCATGGTGCACATGGCGCAGCCCTTCACCTACCGCTACCCCATCGTGGACGGGCAGGGCAACTGGGGCTCGACGGACGATCCGAAGTCCTTTGCGGCCATGCGCTACACCGAAGCCAAGCTCACGCGCTACGCCGAGGTGCTGCTGGCGGAGATCGATGCCGGCACGGTGGATTTCGGCCCCAACTTCGACGGCACGCTTCAGGAGCCGCTGATCCTTCCGGCGCGGCTGCCCAACCTGCTGCTCAATGGCGCATCGGGAATCGCCGTGGGCATGGCCACCGACATACCACCGCACAACCTGCGCGAGGTGGTCGGCGCCTGCATCCACCTGCTCGATGAGCCGGAGGCGACCACTCGCCAGCTCATGAAGTACGTGAAGGGCCCGGACCTTCCCACCGGCGCGGAGATCGTCTCGCCGCGCAGCGAGCTGCTCGATTTCTACACCACCGGCAATGGCAGCTACCGCGCCCGCGCCACCTGGGAGATCGACGAGGACACCGGCAACATTGTGGTGACCACGCTGCCGCACCAGGTGTCGGGCTCGAAGGTGCAGGAGCAGATCGCGCAGCAGATCCGCGACAAGAAGCTGCCCATGGTCGATGACATCCGCGATGAGTCGGACCACGAGAACCCGACGCGCATCGTGATCGTGCCGCGCTCGAACCGCGTCGACACCCGGCAGCTGATGGCGCATCTGTTCGCGACCACTGATCTGGAGCGCAGTTATCGCGTGAACCTCAACGTGATCGGCCTCGATGGCCGGCCGAAGGTCACGGGATTGAAGGAGCTGCTCACCGAATGGCTCCGCTTCCGCACCGGCACGGTTCGGCGCCGCCTGGAGCATCGCCTGGAGAAGGTCACGCGCCGGCTGCACCTGCTCGACGGCCTGCTCATCGTGTACCTGAACCTCGACGAGGTGATCCGCATCATCCGTCGCGAGGACGAGCCCAAGCCCAGGCTCATGGCCCGCTTCAAGCTCAGCGAGGAGCAGGCGGAGATGATCCTCGAGACCAGGTTGCGCCATCTGGCGAAGCTCGAGGAGATGAAGATCCGCGAGGAGCAGAAGCAGCTGGCCGAGGAAAAAGATCAGCTCGAAGGATTGCTCAAGAGCAAGGCCCGGCTCACCAGGCTGGTGCGCGACGAGTTGGAAGCCGACGCGAAGGCCTATGGCGACGACCGTCGTTCAGCCATCGTGGAGCGTGAACAGGCCCAGGCCATCGAGGAGACCGAGCTGGTCGCCAACGAGCCGGTGACCGTGGTGCTTTCCACTGGCGGCTTCGTGCGTGCGGCCAAGGGCCACGAGATCGATCCACACTCGCTTTCGTACAAGACCGGCGACGGCTTCCTCGCCGCCGCGCGCGGCCGCAGCACGCAACAGGCCGTGTTCATCGACAGCACCGGCCGCTGCTACAGCCTGCCAGCGCATACGCTGCCGTCGGCGCGTGGTCAGGGCGAGCCGCTCTCCGGCCGGCTGGATCCGCCCGACGGCGCGAAGTTCCGCGGCTGCGCCATCGGTGATCCCGAAGATCTGTGGCTGCTGAGCACCGACGCCGGCTACGGCTTCACCGTCAAGCTCGGCGAACTTCATTCGCGCCAGCGCGCCGGCAAGGCCGTGCTGCGAGTCACGGACAAAGCCCTGGTGTTGCCGCCCGTGCCGGTGCCCGCGGCCGAAACGCTGATCGCAATGGTCAACGACGAAGGCCGTCTGCTGGTGATTCCCGCGAGCGAAGTACCCGAGTTGCCCAGGGGCAAGGGCAACAAGCTGTTCGGCATCCCCACCAAGAAAGCCGAAGCGCGCGAAGAAGTGCTGGTTGCCGTGACGGCGCTGCAGCCGGGCCAGAAGCTCGTGGTGTGGTGCGGCGAGCGCTCGATGACGCTGGGCGTGAACGACCTGAAGGACTTTCAGGGCGCCCGTGCGCAGCGTGGCGCAATGCTCTCCCGCAACTATCGCAAGGTCGATCGCATCGAACCCGGTGCCTGAACCGCGCCGGTGCAAGACTGGCTTGCGGTTGCCCGGCGGGGCTCGCGGGCGGTAGCCTGTCCACAAGTTCCTGCACACAAGCGGGTGATGGGATTCCCTGGATAGCCAGCCCTTGAGCGCGTACATCAGCAAACCCATCCCGTTGCATATCGTGTTTGCCGCGCAGACGGGCGTGATCCAGACGCTGGAAGGACCGGTCTCCCACCAGGTGGGAGATGCGATCGTCACCGGCACTGCCGGCGAGCGCTGGCCCATTTCCCGCGAACGCTTCGAGCGCACCTACCGGCCGGCGGACCAGATGGGCCGGATGGGCAGGGATGGCTGGTTCGTCAAGGAGCCCGTGGTCGTGCAGGCCGTGCGGGCGCAGGCCGATGCACGGGTGTCGTTGGGCGGTGAACGCGGCACGCTGGCGGCGCAGGGCGGCGACTGGATACTGACTGGCCCCGCCGGCGACTCCTGGGTGGTCGCGGATGGCATATTCCAGCAGATGTACGAACCGTGGTCGGAAGGGGCGGGCTGAGGCCCGGCGCGAGGAGAGAAGATGCCGGGCCTGGGCAAGCGCCTGCTGCGATGTGCACTGATCGGGCTGCCGATCGTCACCGTCGTGCTCGGTGTCTGGGGTGCCGGCCTGTATCTGCGGGAGCAACACAGCGCCCTGGGCTTCGGCCAGTTCGTGGATGTGCTGTTCGCGTCCCTCGCCTTGCTGGCGGTGGAGGGGTTCGATCCACTGGAGCCGGGGCAGGCCGGCGGTGCGCTGATCCGCCTGGCCCGGCTGTCCGCCCTGTTGTGGGTGGCGCTGGCCGCGGCGTCGATACTCGATGCCATCGCGGGATATCTGACGTCGTTTCGTTTCTGGTTGCGGGAGACGAAGTTCCCCTGGTCTGAGCCGCGCTCGGTGGATCTGGTGTGCGGCCTGGGCTGGCATGGGCTGAGCTTCATCAACGACCGCCACGCGCACGGTGCCGCGCCGCGGCGCCCCATGCTGGCCATCGATCCCGCGCCCTCGGACCAGGCACGTGCCGACTGCCGCCGCAATGGCGTGCCGTTGCGGGAGGTCGCTGCGGACCGCGGCGGTGTGCTGGAGACGATGGACCTGCGCCGCATCGCCACTGTGTTCGTTGCCACGGGTTCGGATGCGGGCAACATGCGCATCGTCCTCGCACTGGCCAGGCGGCTGCGGGCGGTGCAGGGCACGCAAGCCGGGCCGCGGCTGATCTGCACCGTGCATCTGGCCGACGCTGCCGGCTACGATGCGCTGCTGAAGACCCTGCCTGCCAACCACCTGCTGGATCTGCGAATCTTCAACTCCCACAGCGTCACGGCACGGGAGCTGTACCGGGAGCACTGGCTCGACCGCTTCTCCGCCGCGCCGGATGACATCCGCGGTGCTCACCTGGTGCTGTTCGGCGACGGCGCGATGGCCGATGAGCTGCTGCTGCAGGCGCTGCAGTTGAACATCTACGAGGCGCCGAAGACGCTGCGCATCGATGTGCTGTGCACCGATGCGGCGACGACGGCCGCAGGCTGGATGCAGCGTCATCCCTGCTATGTGCGCAGTACCGTCGGCACATCCTGCGTGGAGATCGCGGCCGATGCGATCTGGGAACAGGACAATGTGCTGCCGCGCATCCGCTTCCACGACCTGCCGCGCTCGGCGCGCGGCCAGGTCGAATGGTGCGAGGTCCATTGCGGTGAGGCAGGGTGGATCGGCACCGCCATTGTGGCGCTGGACGAGACCGCGTCGTCCGCGACGATCGCGCTGAACATCGCCGCGACGCTGCATGCCATCCCCGGCATGGAGCTGTGGGTCTATGTGGGCAGTCAGGAGCTGGTCGCCGATATCGGGCAGGCGCTGGCGCGCAGCGCCGGCGATGCGGCGGGCCGCATGCATGTGTTCTCGGCCTATCCCGGCCAGTCGCGGCGTGTGCAGGCCATGTCCGGTGAAATCGAGGAAGCTGCCCGCCGCGTCAACCGGGTGTACGGACTGAAGCCGGTGCCGCCGCCGCAGTGCAGCGCATTCCTGGCCGATTGCACCGGCATGGATGAGGACTGGTTCGGCCTGCGCGAGAGTGACCGCAACGCGAGCCGGCAGGCAGCCTCGCATGCCTGGGTCAAGGACAGGATATCGGGCAGGGTCCATGCCGGTTCCGCCGCGGACCTCATCCAGCTGCTGGCTGTGGCCGAACACCGGCGCTGGTGTGCGCAGCAGCTGCTCGATGGCATGCGGCCGCTGCTCCAGCGGTCCGTACCGCGCGATCCCGCCCAATGGGACGAGTCGGACCGGGCCAATGCGCTCGCCTGGTTCGGTTCGAAGTCCGCGAAGAATGCCTTCCGCGACCGGCGATATCACATCGACCTGATGTCCTTTGCCGATCTGGCCTGCCTCGATACGCTGGATCCGCAGCAGCGCTGGGGCACCGAAGAACAGGCCAACGATCTGCATATTGCCCGCCACACGCGCTACATCGTCGCGGGCGAGATTGCGCACGAACCGGACGCGCCGGCGTAATGGCTTTCCCGCCGCTCAAGCGTCCATCCGTCTTCATCGCCGCGCCCGGTGACATGGAATACCTGCGCGAGGCCGCGCGCCGCGAGTTCGAGGCGCTGGTGGGCCAGGCGGCCGACAGCCACGACCTGGAGGTCTACGACTACCGCTACGAGATCGGCGCGGACGGCTTCAACGACTGGAGCCCGGCGCAGGAGCAGATTCCGCTGCCGTCCGATCCGCTCTGCCGGGCGGTGATCTGTCTGCTGGGCGAGAAGATCGGCACACCGCTGTCGCGAGATTTCGATGTGTCGCCGCTGGGTCCGCTGGAGCAATATCAGGACAATGCCGCCGGCGTGCGCTTGGTCCATCCCTGGGAGGAGGGGGCCGATGAGCAGGGCGGTTTCGCGCTGACAGGCACCCTCTTCGAGTTCCTGGCGGCACGCCGCTCGATGCAACAACAGAAGCGGCCGCCGGTGCTGCTGCTGCTGGTCGGCGACGAAACCATCCAGGAGGAGACGGACTGGATGGTCACCAACTGGGGCGGCGGCCGCTACAGACAACATGTGGAAGAGACCCACCAGCTCAGGCACGGCGCCAGGCACAAGCGCATCACGCGCGAATGGGAGGATCAGCACCACTTCCCGCAGCTGCGGCAGCTGATCAACCTCCGCCGCTACCTGACAAGCGGCAGCTTCGTGCCCAACTACGTCGCCGACGAGCAGCAGGCCCGCGAGCGCATCGGTAACTTCCTGCGCGACAAGCTCGATCTGGTCCTGCACGATGCCACGCGCACGCCCTTCAAGGGGCTGGAGGCCTACGGGCAGCAGGATCTGCCGGTGTTCTTCGGCCGCGAGGCCGAACGCAAGGAGGCCATCGGCGAACTCGCGCGCCTGTGGAGCAGCCGCGAGCGGCCGAATTTCCTGGGCGTCATCGGCGGCAGCGGGGTGGGCAAATCCTCCTTCGCCCGCACAGCGCTGCTCGGCCACCTGTGCCACACCACTTCCGAGGGGCAGTACATCGGCTGCGTGATGCGCACCGCCGATCTTCTGGACGCGGCGGACGCACCGTTTCCTCTGCGGCGCGTGCTCGAACTCGCACTGGCGCAGATCGATCCCGGCGCCGATGTGGCCGCGGCGCTGGCGGGGTTCGCCCGCATCGTGCCCGGCGAACAGCCGGCCTGGGTGCTGGAGCAGCTGACAAGCGCGCTGCGCGCCCGCGGACCACAGTGGCTGCTGCTGCTGGCCTTCGACCAGTTCGAGGAGCTGCTGGATCGGCGCGCGCTGCCCGACGGCGAGCTGCTGTGGGGGCCGGTTGTCCGTTTCATCGAGCTCGCGGCCGGGAACGACGCCACCGGCGTGATCTACACGCTGCAGACCAATCGCGAGGAACTGATCTCGCAGGACGCGATACTTGGCCCGCTGTGGGCGCGCGGCGGCCACGTGCCGCTGGCCTTCCCGATGCACAGCCTGGAACAGATCATCCGCGAACCCTTCCGCGTGGCGCAGAAGATCGAGGTGGAGTCCGGCCTGGTGACGGAGCTGCGCCGGCGCATCCGCGCGTTCGCGGAGCGCTGCGATCCGGAATCGCAGGGTAGCCTGCTGCCGCTGGTGTCGCTGACGCTGACGCGGATCTTCAACGCCTGTGGCAAGCAGGTGCTGCAGCGCGCGGCGCAGCCGCAGACCGCCGGGGAGGATGACGGGGGCAATGGCGCCTCTGCGAAGCGGCGTGCCGTGCTGCTGATGCCCGACTGCGCCGACCTGCTCGATGTGGAGACGGCGATCGCGCAGCTTGCCGACGAGGCGCTGGAGGAGGCCAGCAGCGGCGCAGGCGCGGACTGGTCCGACGATGCGCTGGGTTCGCTGCTGCGCCGGCTGGTGCGCCTGCGGGGAAGCGGTACCGATCGCGGTCGTCTGGAGCTGCCCATCGCCACGCTTCCCGCCAGCGGTGCGGTGCGGCGGCTGGCCGATGCGATGCTCAAGCGGCGTTTGCTGATCCCTGAGGCGGGCGGCCGCGTGAAGCTGGTGCACGAGGCCGTGGTGCGCCACTGGCCGAAGGCCTCGAAATGGAAGCAGGGCGAGGAGCGGTTGCTGCGTCTGGTGGCGGCGCTCGAATTCCGCGTGGAGGAGTGGGAGGCGGCGTCACGTGACGCAGGCGCGCTGGGCCTCGGGTCGAACGACGTGAAGGAGGTCGCGGAGGTGCTGGTCGGATGGTTCGACGTGCTGTCCGACGCTGATGCGCTGGGTGCCGATGCGGCGCTGTCTCGGCTGCGCGACTACGGGCTGGCCCTGTTCGCGCAGCATCCAGCGCCACTGCGCGTGGTGGAGGCCGGGACGAAGCGCAATCGTCATGTGCACATCGCGGCGATGTATGGCGCGCTGGATCTGCTGCGTCTCTACATCTCGCTCGACGCCCAGTGCGTGCATGCGCAGAGCGAGGACGGACGCACGCCGCTGTTCGCGCCCGCCGCCGTCGCCCGGCTGGATGTACTGGAATGTCTGCTGGAGGCGGGCGCGCGCGTGGATGTGGCCGATGCCGAGGGCTGGCGGCCTCTGCACCTGGCTGCCAACTTCGGACACTGGAGCGTGATCGAGCGCCTGTGTCGGGCGGGCGTGGATCCGAACGCCACGGGTGGGCCGTGGCAGCTCAACGCGCTGCAGCTGGCGGCGATGTCCGGGCGCCTCGACGTGCTGCAGGGTCTGCTTCTGCGGCCGGACTGCGACCCGGACCGGGCCGGTGTCTTCGGCTGGACGGCCATGCACCTGGCGGCCTATTCAGGCCAGGACGCAGCGCTGCGCTGTCTGCATGCCGGGCATGCGCGGCTGGAGCCGAAGCTGGAAAACGACTGGACGCCGCTGCATGCCGCGGCGTCGGAAGGTCGCACCGAAGCCATCCGCGTGCTGCTCGAACTGGGCACCGACCCGCGCGCCCTGGCGCACAACGATCTCTCCCCGCGCGAGGAGCGCGAGCGGCGGCCGGCCGGACAGCACTGGAGGCGCAGGGCGTGGACGTCGCTGCACATGGCCGTGTCTGGCCATCACGCGGCGGCGGTGACGGCGCTGCTGCAGGGCGGCGCCGAGGTCGATGCCATCAACGCCGACGGCGATACGCCGCTGGGGCTCGCCATCGACTCGGGGCAGGCGCCGACGCTGCGCGCAGTGCTCGCATTCAAGCCGGACCTGGCCAGACGTGATGCCGGCGGGCGTACGCCGCTGCAGGTCACGATGGCCAGCGGGCGGTTCGATCTCGCGGCGCTCGTGCTGGAGGCCGGTGCCGACATCGATGCGCCATTCGGCACGAGCACGCTGCTGCACTCCGCCGCGCGCTACGACGATGGGCAGCGGCTGCGCTTCCTGCTCCAGCAGGGTGCCGCCGTCGATGCGTGCGATTCCGATGGCATGACGGCGCTGCACCTGGCTGCGCAGGGCGGGCACCTCGATGCCGCGCGCCAGTTGCTGGATGCGGGAGCTAGCCCCGACCTGCCCGATGCCGATGGCTGGACGCCCCTGCTGCTTGCCGCGCAGGGCGGGCATGCCGCGCTCGCCACTGCGCTGATCGATGCCGGCGCCGCGGTGCGCACCTCGGCCGCGCGTCCGCGGATCAGCGCGCTGCAGGCGGCGGCCGAAGGCGGTCATGGCGAGGTGCTGGAAGTGCTGCTGGCGCACGGTGCGCGCCCCGACATCGATGTGCAGTCGGCCGACAAGGCACCGCCGCTGGTGCTGGCCGTGCGCAATGGCTGGTTCGCCACGGCGCTGTGGCTGCTGGATTGCGGCGCGGCCGTGCCCGCCAACGTGCCCGCGTTCGTGGCCGTCGTCCACGAGCGCCACCGGCAGCTGATGGCGCTGGAGATGCCCCTGCCGGATGAGGCGCACGAGCTGCTGGCGCGGCTTGGCGTATCGGCACCGGTCCAGCCGCTCGCAGCGCTGAGTGAACGCTTCGCGCGCCATGCCGCCGCGGAATCGGGCGTTGCGGCGCGGCCTGCCGTGCTGCGCGACCTTACCCAATACGCCTGGATGCCGGCGGCACCGGATCTGCGTACCGCTCTCATTGCCAGCTGCAATCCACTGCAGGGCCAATGGCCGGTCGGCACGCATTGCGTCGTGCAGGCCGTGGCGCTGCCCTGGTACGGGGATATGCTGCTGGTGCGCGTCACGGACCAGGGCTGGAACACTCCCGGCCTTGCCATCCACTACCTGCACCTGGTGCAGGCGCCGGCATGGCTGTGTCTGGATGGCGCCGCCAATGCCATCTACGAAGCCAACGACCGCGCTCCGATCCGCCTGGATGCCACCAACGTGCTGGACTACCTGCGGTTCTTCTTCATCTTCGTGCAGGGTTCGGAAGGGCCGGTGCATGTGCTGGAAACGCTGGACGATCCGCTGATTCCGCGCGATGCCACCGGGGCCGTGCTGGAGGTGTTGCGCAACACGATGCGGCCGCTGGCCTTCGACGGCGTCGATGACACGGGGCATCTGCTGTGCAATGGCGTGCTCTGGTACGCCAATGCCATCGTCAGCGCAAGGCTGGCCGTCTCGCCGTCGGGGCAGATCCACTTCACCGGTCAGGAGTTGATTGCCGGGGATCTGCCGGTTCCCGCTCCCACCCGCCTGCGTTGAAGGGGTGATGCGGCCGGAGCGCTACCCCATGTCCAGGCTGCCCAGTGGATCCTCCTCCAGCAGCTGCGCCACGTCCTGGAAGACTTCCGCGTTGTTGTCCATCTGCTCCTGCAGCGGCGGGTTCTCGCGGCCCACGTTCACGAAGAACGTTGCTGCATCGCGCAGCAGCTTGCCGCCGATTCCGCAGGCCCGGCTGTCTTCGACACCGCCTTGCCCGGCGAGTCCGTCGATGTGCATCACCGGATCGGATTCGAGCAGATCGGCCACCTGCCGGTAGACGGTTGCGTTGGCCTGCATCTGCTTCTTCAGCCCTTCGTTGTTGTTGCCGACGTTGTCGAAGAACGTTGCCGCGTCGCGCAGCAGCTTCGCCGCCAGCGAGGCGTGCGTGGGAACCGGCGCCGGCGTGCTCTGCGGCGCCACGTAGCGTCGGGATCCCTGCACCGCTGCTTCCGCGGCGGATACCGCCTGTTCGAATGCATCGAGCCAGGGGTACTTGCCGTCGCGCTCGGCGTACGGTCCCCTGGCCGAGCGCCAGTAGGCGAGCACCTGCGGAAACTGGTTGTACTGCAGCTGCTGCTCGGCGCGGATGCGCCGGTCCAGTGGCAGCAGGCGCAGGCCGGCCTCGACATCCGGCGGCAGCACGTCGGCGCGCCGCGCGCCCGCCGCTGCCAGGCGTGCCGACAGTTCCTGCGGATCGCTGGTGCCCAGGCGCGCGCCGGCCTGCTCGCGCCGCGCCAGCAGCCAGTCGAGGATCGCCTTGGCGCGATCCGCTGTGTCGAATGAAATGCGCGCCAGATACAGCTCGCGCGCCACGTGATGCAGCTGCGCCTGGGACATTTCCGGAAACCAGATCAGTGCGCCGGAATCCATGTCCGATACCAGTCGAAGGTGCAGGCACTGGTGGCAGAACTGGCAGGCAGTGACCATGCCGTCCACGTCACGTGCGTTGCCGCCGAGCACCACGACCTCCTGATAACGCTCTGCCCGGAAGCCGCAGAACGTGCAGGTGTGCAGGTCGCGGTGCCACACCGTCCGCTGCACGGCGGGCGACACCTGCCACCACGGCGAGGCCATGCCGGTGCCCACGCCGCGCGCTTCTGCGGGCGGATTGTTGGCGAGGTGCAGCGCTGTCATGGCGCAAGCCTATTCGATTCCCCGGCCTTGTGTCGTCCCGCTGATTCAGCCAGTCTGGTCCTCATGAGCGCCTTCCATGATCCACAGCTGACCTGGAGCCCCGTCACGGCGCGCCAGCTGAAGTCCCTCGAACATCTGCTCAAGCACTCAAGCCACGACAGGCTGGGCAAGGGCAATGTCCGCGAGGGCCGCGGAGCCGAGCTGCCGTTCTACAAGGACTACGCACTGTTCGAGTACCTGGTAGCCGCGGGCAGCGAGGCACCCGTGCCCGTCTATCTGCTGGCCGGCCATGAACGCGGACCCCTGCTGTGGCTCGACGGCTCTTCCACGCCCATCCACCTGGCCAACGACTTCGAGAAGGTCTGCATCACGGCGCAGACGGTGCTGCCGTACCTGCGGTTCTTCATGTACTTCGTGCGCGGCGACGAAGGGCAGTTCGTGATGATCGAGGATCCGGCGCAGTTCCGTCAGGCCAGTGCTTCGGACGCGCACCTGGCCATGCTGCGGCAGCTGGTCCAGCCGCTGGAGGTGGAGTCACTGGAGCAGGGCGGTGGCCATCGGGTGAAGGTGCTGGTGTCCCATGCAGGCGCCGTGTTCCGCTGCGACATGCAGGTGATGGAGAACGGCTTGGTGGAGATGGCGGACGATGATGCGGTGGCCGGCCTGGACGGCGCCCAAGTGCAAGGCGGGCACGCGTTGCTGTCCAATCCCTTTCCGCAGCGGCATGCGCAGCTGTCTGCGCAGGTGGGGGACGATGCGTCCGCCACAGACCCGGCACCGCAACCTGCGGCATCCGCGCCGGATGCGCCGGTGGCCGGCAAGCCCAGGACGCTGCGCATCGCCGACCGCGAGATCACGCACGCCTATGTTTCCGTGCTGCTGGAGGACGCCATCAAGGCCCAGCTCCGGCATCGCCTGTTGCAGCGTTTCAACTCCGAGACCGAAGCGGTCGCGCCCGCCGAGCAGCTGCGGCGTTTCTGCGGCGAATTCCACCCCATCATCGCCATTGAATCGGACATCGAGTTCATCGAGGATCTGGTGAAGGACACGCTGCAGCCCGCGGATGCCGCGGCCGACCACCAGAGCGTGGTCCGTGCCACGCATTCTGGCGGCGATGGCACCTACCAGGTGAACGTGGAGCGCGGCGCCTCGCTGTGGCTGTTCTCCTTCCACATGCACCAGAAGGTAGCCGACGTGGAGTGGGTGGCGCATGCGCTGACGCTGGGCCGTTCCACCGTGCTGATCGGCTGCGCTTCGGTGCGCGACATCCCCGATCCGCTGCGCCGCTGCATCGATCTGGTGCTGACGCTGCCGCGGCTGACGCCGCAGCACTTCGAGCGCATCTTCGAGCGCGTATTCCGCCAGCCGCCGCCGCCGGCACAGCTGGCCACGTATCCACCGGGCTGGCAATCCCATGTGCTGCATTCGGATTTCCATGCGCCCGTGCATCTGAGCATGTCGCCCGACGAGGCACTGGCGCACATCTTCGAGCGCAGCCAGGCGCGGCTGGCGCATGTGTCGGTGATTGCAGGGCCGTCGCTGCACGAACTGCATGGCATGGCCGAGGCGCGCCAGGTGGCCGAGGATCTGATTGCCGACATCTCCGCCGCGCTGCGCGGCGAGAGTCCGTGGGCCGCCGGGGACCGCGGCCTGTTGGGGGTGGGCACGCGGGGGACGGGCAAGACCTCGCTGGCGGGCGCCTGCGCCCAGTCCGGCGGCGGGACGGTCAACCCGGCAAGGGCC
>CAUJIK010000116.1 GCA_963205255.1 Pseudomonadota bacterium | reverse complement strand
GCAGCCTGGCATCCGGCGCGGACCACCTGGGGCCGCCGATGGCGCCGAGCAGAACGGCGTCACTGGCAAGGCAGGACTGCAGCGTGGCCGGGGGCAGGGGATCGCCATGATTGTCGATGGCGATGCCGCCGAAATCCTGTGCATCAAAGGTGAACTCATGGCCGAAGAGCGCAGCCACACGCGCAAGCGCGCGCACGCCTTCCTTCGTCACCTCGGGGCCGATGCCGTCGCCGCCGAGCACCGTGATCTTCGCCTTCATTCTTCAATAGCCTCGTGCGGCACGGCGCTGTTCCCAGGCCGTGATCTCGTCATTCTTCGACAGCAGGTAGCCCAGCTGGTCCACGCCCTGCATCAGGCAGTAACGCGCGAAAGGATCGATGGGGAAGGGCGCGCTGCGGCCATCGGGCAGGATAACGCTCGCGGTCTTGAGGTCCACCGTGATTTCCACGCCCGGGTTCGCCAGCAGCCACGCATGGGTGGCCTGATCCACGATCACCGGCACGAGGCCGTTCTTCAGCGAGTTCGCGCGGAAGATGTCCGCGAACTCGGTGCTCACCACGGCCTGGATGCCGAAATCGACCAGCGCCCAGGGCGCGTGCTCGCGCGAGGAACCGCAGCCGAAATTGCGCCCGCCCACCAGGATGCGGCAGCCGGCCGCCTCGGGCCGGTTCAGCACGAAGTCGGGATTGGGACTGCCATCGGCAAGATAGCGCCAGTCGGCGAACAGCTGCTGCCCCAGCCCTTCGCGCGTGGTGGTGCGCAGGAAGCGGGCAGGGATGATCTGGTCGGTGTCGATGTCGGTGCGCGGCAGCACCACCGTGCGCGACGTGACGGCCTCGAAGCCTTTTGGAGCGGCGCTCACAGCAGTTCCCTCGGGTCGGTGATCGATCCGCGCACGGCCGAGGCCGCGGCGGTGAGCGGGCTCGCGAGCAGTGTGCGCGCGCCCACGCCCTGACGGCCCTCGAAATTGCGGTTGCTGGTGCTCACGGCGTAACGGCCTTTCTCGACCGTGTCGCCATTCATCCCCAGGCACATGGAGCAACCGGACTCACGCCACTCGGCGCCGGCCGCCTTGAAGATCTGGTCGAGGCCTTCCGCCTCAGCGGCCTTCTTGATCTGCTGGCTGCCCGGCACCACCAGCATCTGCACGCCGCGCGCGATCTTGCGGCCCTTGAGCACCGCAGCCGCGGCGCGCAGGTCGGTGAGGCGCGAGTTGGTGCAGCTGCCGACGAACACCACATCGACGCGCGAACCGGCCAGCTTCTGGCCGGCCTCGAAACCCATGTAGGACAGCGCCCGCTCGAATACCGGATCATCGCTTGCCGCCGGCACGGTGCCGGTAATGCCGGTCACCATGCCCGGGTGAGTACCCCAGGTGATCATGGGCTCGAGCGTGCTGGCATCGAGTTTCACCTCGCGGTCGAAAACGGCGCCCGGATCACCCGGCAATGTCTTCCAGTCCGCCACGGCGCGCTCCCAGGCTTCGCCCTGCGGCGCAAAGGGGCGGCCCTTGAGGTAGGCGTAGGTGGTCTCGTCCGGCGCGATCATGCCGGCGCGCGCGCCGGCCTCGATCGACATGTTGCAGATGGTCATGCGCTCGTCCATGGAAAGCGCGCGGATGGCCTCGCCACGGAACTCGATCACATGGCCGGTGCCGCCGGCCACGCCGATCTGGCCGATGATGGCGAGCACGATGTCCTTGGCGGTGACGCCAGGGGCGAGCCTGCCGTCCACGGTGACCGCCAGCGTCTTCGGCTTGCTTTGCAGCAGGCACTGCGTGGCGAACACATGGCCCACCTCGGTGGTGCCGATGCCAAAGGCCAGAGCGCCAAAGGCGCCGTGGGTGCTGGTGTGGCTGTCGCCGCACACGATCGTCTTGCCCGGCTGCGTGGCGCCCAGCTCGGGGCCGATCACATGCACGATGCCGCGCTTGTCGCTGGCGAGATCCAGCAGTTCCACGCCGAACTCGGCGCAGTTGATCTCCAGCTGCCGCACCTGCTTCGCGGCGGACTCGATGGTGATGGGCGCTCCACCGAACACCTGCTCGGTGAGAGTAGGGGTGGAGTGATCCATCGTCGCCAGCGTCAGATCCGGCCGGCGCAGGCGCAATCCGCGCTCGCGCAGCACGCTGAAAGCCTGCGGCGAAGTGACCTCGTGGATGAGGTGCAGGTCGATGTACAGCACCGCGGGGGTATCGGAAGTCTGGGGCACGACCTCGTGCCTCTCCCAGACCTTCTGGAAAAGTGTCTTCGGACTGCTCAATGGATCGCCCCTTACGCCGAAGCGGCGCGTCTGGTCGCGGGCTCTACCGGCTCGAGCCAGCCGTGCCGGTCGGGCGTGGCGCCCGTGAACAGCCCGAAAAAGGTCTTCTGCAGCGCCTCGGTGACCGGGCCACGCCGGCCGCTGCCCACGGTGATGCGGTCCACCGAACGGATGGGCGTGATCTCCGCGGCCGTGCCGGTGAAGAACAGCTCGTCGGCGATGTAGAGCATCTCGCGCGGGATGGAGGTCTCGCGCACCTCATAGCCCGCTTCGCGCGCCAGGCGGATCACCGAATCGCGCGTGATGCCACCGAGCACCGAGTGCGCGAAGCCCGGCGTGTGGATCACGCCGTCACGCACCACGAAGAGATTCTCGCCCGCGCCCTCGCTCACGGTGCCATCCGGCGCAAGCCCGATGCCCTCGACGAAGCCCAGGCGGTGTGCCTCCATGCTGATCAGCTGGCTCGAGAGATAGTTGCCCGCGGCCTTGGCCATCGCGGGCAGGGTATTGGGCGCCACGCGCTGCCAGGACGAGACGCAGACATCCACGCCCTCGGCCTCGCTCTCGGCGCCCAGGTACTTGCCCCATTCCCAGGCCGCCACAGCGACATCCACCGGCGGGTCGATCTTCGGCGCGACGCCGATCTCTCCATAACCGCGGAAGGCCACGGGACGCAGGTACGCGCCCTTGGTCAGACCATTGGCCGACACCACCTCGCGGCAGGCGTCATTGATCTGCTGCTCGGTGAACGGGATATTGATGCGATAGATCTTGGCCGAATCAAACAGCCGCCGCGTGTGCTCACGCAGGCGGAAGATCGCCACGCCCGCAGGCGTTGCATACGCGCGTACGCCCTCGAACACCGACGAGCCATAGTGCAGGGCGTGCGACAGTACGTGCACCGTCGCGCTTTCCCAGGGAACCAGCTTGCCGTTGAACCAGATGTACTGCGTTGCGGGAATGGGCATGGCGTCTTACCAGAGCTCCTAAGCGCGTTCGTCGGAAAGCCAGGGCATGCGCTCGCGCAGCTTGGCACCGACCTTTTCGATCTTGTGGTTGAGATCGGCCTTCATCAGCTTGTTGTACTTCTTCAGGCCCTTCTTGTTCTCGCCGATCCACTGGCGGGCGAACTTGCCCGACTGGATCTCGCCGAGAATCTTCTTCATTTCCTTCTTCGTGGCCTTGTTGACCACGCGCGGGCCGCGCGTCATGTCGCCCCACTTGGCGGTGGTGCTGATGTACTTGTGCATCTTGGCGAGGCCGCCTTCGTGCAGCAGGTCGACGATGAGCTTCAGTTCATGCAGCACTTCGTAGTAGGCCACTTCCGGCTGGTAGCCGGCTTCGACCAGGGTCTCGAAGCCCTTGAGGATGAGATCCGAGGTGCCGCCGCACAGCACGGCCTGCTCGCCGAAGAGGTCCGTCTCGGTCTCTTCCGCGAAGGTGGTCTGCAGAACACCGCCGCGGGTGCTGCCGATGCCGTGGGCATAGGCCAGCGCCTTGGCATGCGCCGACTTGCTCGCATCCTGCGCCACCGCGATCAGCGCCGGCACGCCGCGACCCTGCTGGTACTGGCGACGCACGAGGCCACCCGGGCCCTTGGGCGCGATCAGCACCACGTCCAGATCCTTGCGCGGCTTGATCTGCTTGAAATGGATGTTGAAGCCGTGGGCGAACAGCAGCGTCGCGCCCTTCGGAATGACATCCTTGATCTCGTTATACAGCGCCTTCTGCGTCGTATCGGGCACCAGCACCGCGATGAGCTTGGCATCGGCCACGGCATCGGCCGGGGTCTTCACTTCGAGGCCGTCGCGCTTGGCCTGGTTCCAGCTGTCACCCTTGCGGACGCCGACCACTACATCGAAGCCGCTGTCCTTGAGGTTCAGCGCGTGGGCACGACCCTGGCTGCCATAGCCGAGGATGGCGATCCTCGCGTTGCGCAGGGCCTTCTTGTCGACATCCTTCGGTCCGAATAGACGCATTGAAAACTCCCCCATTGGGAAAACTGACCAACAAAAAACCCCGCAAGACCGGATGACCGGCGCGGGGTATTGCACATGCACCGCATCCTCGCGAGAGCCGTTTATGTGACCATAGCGACGAATGGGTTGTCAACGCGGCGCGATTCTGTTTGGCGTTAGAATTCAGCGCTGTGGAACCTGCAAACAACACCGCTTTACCCCTGTACTGCGTCGCCGAAGCGGAGCTTGCCGCCTGGCGTCACGCCCAGCCGCCTTCGGTGCGGCAATGGCTCGACTGCAATGCCTTCCGCGCAGAGCCGGGCCGCTGGCTCATTCTCCCCGACGGCAATGGTGAGCCGGCCGGCGTCGTGGCGGGCGTGGGCGGCAGCGCGCCGAATGCCCACCACTGGTTCTGGCTGGCCGCGGGGCTCGCGGACCGCCTGCCGCCGGGCCGCTACCAGCTCGCATCCACGACCGCCGATGCCACGCTGTTCATGCTGGGATGGCAGTACGGCAGCTACCGCTATTGCCGCTACCGCACCCGCAGCACGGCTGCGCCGCGGCCGGAGCTTGCGCCTGGCCGCGACGTAGACCTGCGCTATGTCGAGGCGGCGACTCACGCCACGCAGCTGGCGCGCGACCTGGTCAACACGCCCGCCAACGATCTTGGACCCGCGGAGCTCGCGCAGGCGGCGCGTGATCTCGCCGCGACGCAGCACGGCAGCGTGGAAGTGCTGGAAGGCGCCGCCCTGCAGGCCGGGTATCCGCTGGTGGCGGCCGTGGGCCGCGGCAGCCCGCGCGCGCCGCGCCTGATCGATCTGCGCCTGCCGCATCCCGGCGCGCCGCGCGTGACGCTGGTAGGCAAGGGCGTGTGTTTCGATTCGGGCGGACTCGACATCAAACCCGCCGCCGGCATGCTGCTCATGAAGAAGGACATGGGAGGCGCCGCCGCCGCCCTGGCCACCGCCCAGCTGCTGCGCGAACTTCAGGTGCGCGTGGATCTGCGGGTGCTGCTGCCGGCCGTGGAAAACAGCGTCGATGGCGAATCCTTCCGGCCCGGCGATGTGTGGCCGTCGCGCCAGGGATTGACCGTGGAGATCGGCAACACGGACGCCGAAGGGCGTCTGGTGCTGGCCGATGCCCTCACGGCCGCCGGCGACGGTGAACCGGACCTCGTGATCGACTTCGCGACGCTCACCGGCGCCGCGCGCATCGCGCTGGGAGCGGAACTGCCCGCCGCCTACAGCGGCGATCCCGAACTGCTGGCCGGGCTTGCAGCCCATGGCAGCCGTCTTGCCGATCCCATCTGGCCCATGCCGCTGTGGGACGGCTACGAGGACGAGCTCGCCAGCCGCGTCGCCGACCTCAACAATGCGCCGACGGGCACGCTGGGCGGCTCGATCACCGCGGCGCTGTTCCTGCGCCGCTTCGTCGGGCAGCCCGCGCGCTGGATCCATCTGGACCTTCATGCCTGGAATGGCAAAGAGCGCCCGGGACGCCCGGTGGGCGCCGAAGCGCAGTGCGTCAGGGCCGTCGCCGCATTCCTGCAGCAACGCTGCGGATGAGCGCCGCCGGACCCAGCCTGCTCGCGCGCGCCCTGTATCGCCGCGAGCTCCTGCCATGGATGCTGTCCGGCCTCGCGCTGGGCCTGGTCGAAGGCGCCACAGCCGCGGTGCTGGTCAAGCGCAGCTTTGCCGACCTCGCATCACAGGATGCGGTCAATCTCGCAGTGGCCTTCGTGAGCGGCGCTCCGGCGCTGTCGAACATGACGAGCTTCGTCTGGGCCAACATCGCCCAGGGGCGCGAGAAAGTGCGGCTCATCGCCTTGCTGCTGGCGCTGTTCGGCCTGCTGGTGGCCGCCATCGGCCTCTCGCCACGCGCCAGCAGCGGCCTGGTCATGGCGGTGCTGTCGGTGATCGCCGCGCGCGCCATATGGGCAGGCATCCTCACCGTGCGCGCCACGGTGTGGACGGCGAACTATCCGCGCGCAGTGCTCGCCCGCATCACCGGACGCATCGTGGTGCTCACCTCACTGGGCCTGGTCACCGCGGCGACGCTGGCCGGCATGGTGCTGGAATTGCGTCCGCAGCTGGCGCCCTGGCTCTATCTGCTGGCGGGCACCGCCAGCCTCACCGCCGCATGGCGCTATCGCAGCATGCGGGTGCGCCAGTCGTTCCGGCTGCGCCGGGCAGAGCGGGGGGAGGGCGGGCCAACCCAGGCTTTCAGCCTCGCCACCCTGCGCCAGGTGCTGCGCGAGGATCCGGTCTACCGGCGCTTCATGACCTGGCTCGCCTTCTATGGAGCAGGCAATCTGATGATCAACGCGCAGCTGGTGGTGATCTTCTCCGACCAGCTGCACCTGTCCGCCACGCGCCAGCTGGCCGTGCTGACCATCGTGCCGCTGCTGTGCATCCCGGTGTTCACGCCGCTGTGGGCGCGCATGTTCGACGCCGGCCACGTGATCGAATTCCGCGCGCGCCAGTGCTGGGCGCTGGTCATCGCGATGTGCGTGATGATCATCGCCGTGTTCACGCGGCAGCTGTGGCTGATGTGGATAGCGGCCGTGTTCTCGGGGCTTTCCACCGCCGGCGCGCATCTGGGCTGGAATCTGGGCCACAACGATTTCGCATCGCTGGGCAAAGTGCAGCAATACATGGGCGTCAATGTCACGCTGACGGGCATGCGCGGCCTTGTGGCGCCGCCGCTGGGCGTACTGATCTACGGCTGGCTCGAGCGCCTGGGAACAGGAGCCGGGCGCTTTGCATTGTTGCTGCCTGTGGCGATGACGATCACTGGTGCCATTGGCTTCAACATGATGAAACACGGCCGCTCGGGATCGGGCTCCTGAATCGCGGCGCATCAACTAAATGATGGCGCATCAAAATAGCGCGTCAACAAGTGTTGTGTGTTTCACGATACAAGATGTAGAGTTGGGTGTACGACGTGCGCTGAAAGCCTTGTGCCCGGCAACCGTCATCTGAGTCGATCAAGAAATCCGTAGCGCTTGCACGCGGCGAAAAACGCCGTTACCGTGCAGCACACGCGGAATCGGGGGCGAAAGCCAGGTTTTCAAGAACCAGCTGGGTATATATGGGCGTATACGTACACGACAATAATTGGGCCACCCGCCGAGTCATCGTTATCGGTGGTCTGATCGTCTTCCACCTTCTGCTGTTCTGGGGGCTGAAGAGCGGCTTCGCGATGAAGATGGTGGAGGCGATTGCGCCGCCGATCATCGCCGAGATTGTCAAGGATGTGCAGGAGGAAGAGCTCCCGCCACCACCGCCGCCGCCCCAGATGGAGCTGCCGCCGGTGGAGGTCCCGCCTCCGGTCGTCGACATCGCCCTCCCCACCGAGGCGCCGGTCAATACCATCGCCAACGTGACCGACCGTCCGCGGCCGCCAGCGCCGCCGCCGCCGCCGGCCCCGCCGCCGCCCAAGCCGCAGCTCAAGCTCAATGCCCGCGCCAACCAGCCGAACCTGGATGACTACTATCCGTCAGCCTCACAGCGCCTGGGAGAAGAGGGTGTCGCGCGAGTCCACATCTGTGTAAGCCCCAACGGGCGCGTGCGGGACGCCACGCTGGACGCCACCTCGAACTTCCCGCGCCTCGACGAGGCTGCCATCAGGGTTGCGAAACTGTACCGTTTCGATCCGATTTCCGAAGAGGCATGCAGTGTGTTGCCGGTGCGCTTCAAGCTGAAGAACTGATAATTTCAATCAATCGTCTGTGCCAGGTCTGTTGAGTATCTACATCCCGAGGAAACAATGGAAAACGAAGTAAGCACTGCAGCCGCTCCTGCAGGTGACAACCCGTACGGTCTCGAAGCGCTTATCAATCACGGTGACGCGGTCTCCTACACCGTGCTTGGCATCCTCCTGCTTCTGTCGGTGGTGTCCTGGTACATAATTTTCTCCAAGTTCTGGGACCAGTATCGTCTCGGCAAGTCCGCGCGGACGGTCGAGAAGAGCTTCTGGACCGCCGGCACCGTTCGTGAAGGCGCCGACCGCCTGCCGAAGGATGACGACTTCCGCCTGATCGCCGACGGCGCCATCCGCGCTGCCGCCCATCACGAAGGTCGCCTGTCCGACCGCATCAGCCTGCACGACTGGCTGAGCATGGCCGTGCAGCGCTCGGTGGATGCGCTGAACAGCCGCCTCTCCAACGGTCTGTCCTTCCTCGCCGCCACGGCTTCGACGGCTCCCTTCGTGGGTCTGTTCGGAACGGTGTACGGCGTGCTCAAGGCGCTGATCTCCATCGGTCTGTCCGGCCAGCCGTCGATCGACAAGGTGGCCGGCCCCGTCGGTGAGGCGCTGATCATGACGGCGCTGGGTCTGGCGGTCGCGGTGCCCGCGGCGTTCGGCTACAACATGCTCCTGAAGCGCAACAAGGCGATCCAGGACGTGATGCGCGAGTTCTCCGCCGATCTCGAGGCCAACCTCATCGGTGGCGTGCGTCCGGAACTGCCGGGTGCCCGTCCTGCTGCTGCCGCGCCGGCCGCAGCGCGCAAGTAACATCGCCGACCACCTGAGGACCAGACCATGTCAGTGAATGTCGGCGGTGAAAGCGATGAGGTGCTGTCGGAGATCAACACCACTCCGCTGGTGGACATCATGCTGGTGATGTTGATCATCTTCCTGATCACCATTCCGGTCGTCATTCCGTCGGTCGCGGTCAACATGCCCGAGCCACGGAACATCGCTGTAGCGCCGAAGGCCGAGGACATCGTTGTTTCGGTGACCGCGGACGGCACGGCCTACTGGAACGGTGGTCGGGTCCAGGATCGCGCCAAGCTGCTGGAGCTCGTGGTTGCGCAGGCCGTCAAGGTCCCGCAGCCCGAGATCCACATCAAGGGCGACAAGCAGGCGCGTTACAGGGACATAGCGCGCGTGCTGTACGTGATCCAGCAGGGTGGCCTGGTCCATGTGGGCTTCCTCACCGAGCCCAAGAACAACGCCGGCTGACCGGCTGATCCGCGAGAGAGAACCAGCACATGTCAATGAATGTATCCACCTCCGGTACCGACGCTCCGGTCTGTGACGTCAACACGACGCCACTCATCGACGTGATGCTGGTGCTGCTCGTGATGCTGATCGTGACGCTGCCGCTGATGACGCACGCCGTGAAGCTGGACATGCCGCGTCCGACGCCGGATTCGGCCGAGCCGCCGCCGCCGGCCGAGATCATCCAGATCGGCGTGGAGTTCGACGGAACCGTGGTCTGGAACGGCAGCCCTGTTCCGATGTCTTCGCTGGATGGCTACTTCCGGGTGGAATCAGCCAAGGATCCCCAGCCTGAGATCCATCTGCGTCCCGACAGCCGCGCCCGTTACGACGCCGTAGCCAACGTGATGGCTGCTGCACAGCGTCAGAAAATGGTGAAGATGGGCTTCACCAACGTCGCGGAGTTCCGCGACTGACCCTTGAAGGGCTCATATCTGCGCCCTTCGACACCCGAACGGGGGCTTTCAGCTCCCGTTCAGTGTTTTTGCCTGAAATTGTACTTGCCTCACACAATCCTGGGGGTAAGGTTATGACTCAGATCGTTCAGCCGAGGTCACATATGTCGAAGTCGCTCGTAGCTGCGGTTGCCGCGGCTGTTGCTCTCGCCGTCGGCAGCTATGCTGCTTCCCCCATTGCTGCAGCGCAGGACAAACCCACCGTCAGCCGCGACGCTGCCAAGCCGCTGAAGGCCGCGCAGGACGCCGCCGCGGCGAAGAAGTTCGATGAGTCCATTGCCAGGGCCAATGAAGCCATCGCGCTGCCCAAGGCCACGGCCTACGACAAGTTCGTCGCCAACCAGATGCTGGCCTTTGCGTACGCCAACAAGCGTGACACGGCCAATCTGACCAGGGCGATGGAAGCGCAGCTGGCTTCGGGCTTTCTGTCGGGCTCCGAGAAGAACAGCGTCCTGAAGAATCTGGCCTCGGTGGCCTATCAGCAGAAGGACTACAACAAGGCCATCGACATGGGTCGGCAGCTGATCAGCGCCGGCGGTGGCGACAGCGAGACCTACACGCTGGTGGCCCAGTCCTATTACCTGCAGAGCAAATACCGTGATGCCGCCAAGTTCCTGGGCGATTACGTGGCGGTCCAGGAACGCAACGGGCAGACACCCAAGGAGCAGTCGCTGCAGCTGATCAGCGATTCCTACCTGAAGGCCAACGACAACGCCGCGAACACGGCAGCTCTCGAGAAACTGGTTCGCTACTACCCGAAGCCGGTCTACTGGAACAACCTGCTGTACACGATGATGCGCTCCGAGGGCATCAACGACCGGCATACCCTGCACATCTATCGCCTGATGCACGACACCGGCACGCTCAAGCAGGCCAGTGACTACACCGAGATGGCGCAGATCGCCATGGACCAGGGCACGCCTGGCGAGGCGGTGTCGGTGCTCGAAGCCGGCGTTGCCGCGAACGTGTTCACCGACAAGGCCAGCCAGGACCGCAACCAGCGCCTGCTGGAAGCCGCCAAGAAGGCCGCCACCGCCGACAAGGCGTCGCTGGCGAAGTTCGAGGTCGAGGCCAAGGCTGCCTCGACCGGAGAGGCGGACATCGCCCTGGGGCGTGGCTACCTGAGCTATGGCATGAACGCACAGGCCGAAGAAGCCTTTGCGCGCGGCATCGGCAAGGGCGGCCTGAAGGCGCCGGCCGAAGCGCAGATCCTGCTGGGTGTGGCCCAGCTGCGCCAGAAGGAAAACAAGGAAGCGGTGAAGAGCTTCAACGCGGTCAAGGCGGCACCCGATGCCAACCTCGAGCGCATCGCCAAGCTCTGGGCCCTGCACGCGTCCTGAGGTAGAAAGGCATGACCATCGCAGTGGGTGAGCGGGTTCCCGCCGGCAAGTTCAAGACCCCCACTGCGGATGGTCCGCAGGAGATCAGTACCAGCGAGCTGTTCGATGGCAAGCGGGTGCTGTTCTTCGCGGTGCCTGGCGCATTCACACCCACCTGCGACGCCCGGCACCTGCCGGGCTATGTGGAACATGCGGACGACATCCGCGCCAGGGGCGTGGACACGATCGTCTGCATGTCGGTGAACGATGTGTTCGTCATGAAGGCCTGGGGAAAGTCCTCGGGCGCCGACGGCAAGGTGTTGATGCTGGCCGATGGCAATGGCGACTACGCCAGGGCGTTGGGGCTGGTGCTCGATGCCAGCGGCTTCGGCATGGGCCAGCGCGCGCAGCGCTTCGCCATGGTGGTCAAGGACGGCGTCGTCGAGCAGCTCCACGTGGAAGCGCCCGGCAAGTTCGAGGTCTCGGCCGCGGACTATCTGCTCGCGCGGCTCTGAAGCGCCGCCTGGAGCTGGGGCACCAGCTCGAAAATATCCCCCACCAGCCCGATATCGGCTGATTCGAAGATCGGCGCCTCGCCATCCTTGTTGATGGCGACGATGGTGCGCGCATCCTTGATGCCCGTCAGGTGCTGGCTGGCGCCGGAAAAGCCCAGCGCGATGTACAGCTCCGGCGCGATGATCTTGCCGGTCTGGCCCACCTGCAGATCGCTGGATGCGAAGCCCGCATCCACCGCCGCGCGCGAGGCTCCCACCGCAGCGCCCAGCACATCGGCCAGCTGCTGCACCAACTGGAATTTCTCGGCGCTGCCCAGCGCCCGCCCGCCGGACACCACGCGTCGCGCGGTCTGCAGATCGGGGCGTCCCTGCTGGGCTTCGGCCTGCGAGACGACACGGCTATGGGCCACGGCCGGGGCGCTCACACCCATGGCTTCAACCGCGGCGCTGCCGGTGGCAGGCGCGGCATCGAAGGAGGCGGTGCGCACGGTGCCGACGACCATCGGCGCATCGGCCACCTCGACAGTGAGGATGGCGTTGCCGGCATAGATGGGACGACGGAAGCGCCGGGGAGACTCCACGGCCATGATGTCGCTGACGGCGGGCACATCCAGCAGCGCCGCCACACGCGGCAGCAGGTCCTTGCCGAAGGTGGTGGAGGGCGCGAACACGTGCGTGTATTGCGGCGCCTGCGCGGCGATGGCCGGAGCCAGCACGGCAGCCAGCGGCGGCGCGAAACCCGCGTCGTCGAAGAGCTGCACGCGCGTCGCGCCGGCCAGAGCCGCGGCCTCGGCGCCCACGGCGGCCAGGTCGCGCCCGAAGACGGCGATGGTGATTTCGACATCGCCCAGCGCGGCGGCGCAGCTCACGGTCTTGGCGGTCGCGGGGTTCAGATGCCGGCCATCATGCTCGGCGATCAGCAGTACCTTGTTCATTCAGATGAGCCCCCGCGATTCAAGTTGAGCAACCAGTTCCGCCACATCCTTCACCCGCACGCCGCGCGAACGCACGGCTGGCGCCTCGTAGCGCAGCGCCTTCACACGCTCGCGCGGCGCCACGCCCAGTGCTGCCGGATCCAGCGTTTCCAGCGGCTTCTTCTTGGCTTTGATGATTTCCGGCAGCTTCACGTAGCGCGGCTCGTTGAGGCGCAGGTCGGTGGTGACCACGGCGGGCAGATCCACTTCCACCGTCTCGAGGCCGGCATCCACTTCGCGTGTCACGCGCAACGCATCGCCCGCGATTTCCACCTTCGAGGCGAAGGTGGCCTGCGGACGATCCCACAACGCGGCCAGCATCTGGCCGGTCTGGTTGTTGTCATCGTCGATGGCCTGCTTGCCCAACAGCACCAGGAAGGGCTGCTCGCGCTCCACCAGCTTCAGCAGCAGTTTCGCCGCATCGAGCGGTTCGACCGGGGCATCGGTGGCCACCAGCAGCGCGCGATCGGCACCCATGGCCAGTGCCGTGCGCAGCTGCGCCTGGACGTCCGCGGGACCGATGGAGACCACCACCACCTCGTCGGCTGCGCCGCGCTCCTTCAGGCGCAGGGCCTCCTCGAGGGCTATTTCGTCGAAGGGGTTGATGCTGAGCTTGACCCCATCCGTGACCACGCCGGTGTTGTCCGGTTTGACACGGATGCGGACGTTGTAGTCCACCACGCGCTTGATGCCGACCAGAATGCGCTTCATTTCACTGATTTTGCGAGGTAATTCCGGGGCGCGCAGTATAACCCGATGTATCCGGCTTCCCGCCGGTCGCGGTACACTGTTTGCCTTATGAAAAGTGAAAGCCACATCCGGCCCAGCGACAACACCCGCAGCGTCCGTTACGAGATCCGCGGGGCGCTGGCGCGCCGCGCCCTGGAGCTGGAGCGCCAGGGTTACGACATCATCGCCCTGAACATCGGCAACCCGGGCGCCTATGGTTTCCGCACGCCCGAGTTCATGCGGCTGGCAATCATCGAGAACCTGCCGCAGGCCGAAGGCTACTGCCACCAGAAGGGCATCTACCCGGCGCGTGAAGCCATCGTGCTGCAGCAGCAGCAGCGTGGCGTGAAGGGCGTGAGCACCGACACCGTGTTCATCGGCAACGGCACCTCCGAGCTGATCGACATGGCGCTGCGAGCGCTGCTCAGCGACGGCGACGAAGTGCTGGTCCCGCAGCCGGACTATCCGCTGTGGACGGCGGCGGTGACGCTGAACCGCGGCAAGGCCGTGCACTATGCCTGCCGGCCGGAGAACCAGTTCAATCCCGATCCGGAAGAGGTGGAGGCACTGGTCACGCCGCGCACGCGCGCGCTGGTGGTGATCAACCCCAACAATCCCACCGGCGCGGTGTATTCGCGCGAGACGCTCGAGAAGCTGGTGCGCATCGCCGAGAAGCATCAGCTGCTGATCCTCAGCGACGAGATCTACGACGGCATCACCTACGACGGCGCCAAACATGTACCCATCGCCTCGCTGGTGCGCGACACGGTGTGCGGCACGCTCTCGGGCCTGTCCAAGGTATATCGCGCCGCCGGCTATCGCGTCGGCTGGATAAGCTTCGCTGGAGCAACGCAGCGCGCCGGCGAATACCTGCAGTCGCTGGAGCTGCTCACCTCGATGCGCATGTGCAGCAATGTGCCCGCGCAATGGGCCGTGCAGGGCGCGCTGGGCGGCCACCAGAGCTCCTTGGAGCTGGCATCGCCGGGCGGCAGGTTGTACGAATCGCGCAAGGCCGTCATCGATGCCGTGGCGAAGAGCAAGTACCTGCGCTTCACGCCGCCGGCCGGCGCGCTGTACTCCTTCATCGAGGTGCGCGAGGACCAGGTGCCGCAGTTCAATGACCTGCAGTTCGCCATGGAACTGCTGGAAGAAAGGCATGTGCTGGTGACACCGGGCAGCGCGTTCAACGTTCCCTACACCAACTACTTCCGCACCACGCTGCTGCCGGATTCGGCCATGCTGAGGCAAGCCTTCGAGCGCATCGAATCGCATCTGGAAGCCTGGTCGCAGCGTCACGCCCGGCTGGAAGCCCCCGCGTCACGCGTGGTGGACGCCAGCAGCCGCTTCAAATAGCAAGGATCTGCACCGTGAGCGCGGCGCTCATGGATGGCAGCGTCGCGGCGGCCCTGGAGCAGGGTCGCTGCGTGATAGTCCCCACACCACAGGCCGGCGCCCGGTTGCGCCTGGCCTGGGCGCGCCGCCAGATCCACAGCGGCCGCGATGTGTGGAGCAGCCCGGACATCCTCACCTGGGAAGCCTGGCTGGCGCGCGAGTGGCAGCGCAGCGTGGATCCCGCGCATCCTGCCGCGCGATTGCGCGTGCTCAATCGTGCCCAGGAGCGGCGTCTGTGGAGCGACGCGCTGCAGGAGCTCGAACAGGGCTTTCCCGACGGCGGGCTGTTGCGCATGCATGCGCCGGCGCTGCGCCGCACCGCGCAGCGTGCCCGGCAATACCTGCTGGTCCCGCCGCACACGGCACTGACCACGGAGGAGCAATTGCTGTGGCGCGCGCTGTGGCGAGTGGAGCAGCGGGCCGAGGAGGGCTCCGCAATCATCCTGGGTCTGGCAACACCCGCGACGCTCGCGGCATTGTCGGCTCCGGCGCCGCTGCTTGCCGGCGTGACGCACCTGACGCCGCTGCAGGCACGCCTGGGCGAGCTGCTGTGGCCGGAGCAGCCATTGCTGGCCGCGCCCGACGAGCCCTTTCCCGAAGCGCCGCAGATGTGGCGCGCACAGGACGCCGACGAGGAGATTCGCGCCG
>CAUJIK010000115.1 GCA_963205255.1 Pseudomonadota bacterium | reverse complement strand
GGGCAACGGGGCCTCGACCCTCAGGAGCAGTCGGATGGAAGCAGTTTCGGACGCAGCGGGCACGGCCAGCGCCACTCCGGCGCGCAAGATCGGCTGGGCGGGCATGGCGCCCTTCATCCTGATCCATCTGCTGGCCCTGGGCGCCTTCTGGACCGGCGTCACCGCCGAGGCGGCCATCTGCTGTGTGGCGCTCTATTTCATTCGCATGTTCGGTGTCACCGGCGCGTATCACCGCTATTTTTCACACCGCACCTACCGTACCAGCCGCGTGTTCCAGTTCTTCCTGGCCTTCCTGGCGCAGACCAGCGCCCAGCGCGGCGCGCTGTGGTGGGCTTCCCACCACCGCCATCACCACCGCTACTCCGACCAGCCGGAGGATACCCACTCGGTGGCGCAGGACGGCTTCTGGTATTCGCATGTGCTGTGGATCTTCGAGGACCGCAACCAGAAGACCGAGCTGAAATACATTCCCGATCTGGCGCGCTTCCCGGAGCTGCGCTTCCTCGACAAGTACTACCTGCTGCCGCCCATCATGCTGGGCACGGCGATCTTCTTCTGGCTCGGCGCCTCGGGCCTGTTCTTCGGCTTCTTCGTCAGCACCGTGCTGCTGTGGCACGGCACGTTCACCATCAATTCGCTGTCGCATGTGTTCGGCAAGCGCCGCTTCGCCACCACCGACAACAGCCGCAACAACTGGCTGCTGGCCATCATCACGATGGGCGAGGGCTGGCACAACAACCACCACCACTACTGTGTGTCGACCCGCCAGGGCTTCTACTGGTACGAATACGACTTCACGTACTACATCCTGAAAGTGCTGTCGTGGATGGGGCTGGTATGGAAGCTCCAGCCTGTGCCGGCCAAGGTGCTCGAGGAGGGGCGTGCCCGCGGTGGCCAGAGTGCGCCGCTGCCGGCCCTGAATCTGCGTTCGACGCTCGAGGCGGCCAGCGAGATGGCTTCGCTGCAGCGTCCGGTGCCGGTGCGGATTTCTTCCGACAGAGCCTGATCGGCGTCCATATTTTCCCGGACGTGAACGAAAAACCCCGCGAATCGCGGGGTTTTTCGTTAGCCGCAAGTGCCGCGCCGAGGAGTGCGGCCAGTGTTGCGCTGCTCCGCTACGGCTTCGCCTCTGCCGCTTTCTTCTGCGTCGGCAGGATCACGAGGGTGACTCCGTCCTCGCCCACCGGGTTGAGGTTGTTCTCCTGGCAGACATATTCGAGCACCTCGTCTTTCGTGCGCCGGTAGGTCTTGGTGACCGTCCAGGGTGTTGCGAATGTCTCCGGATCGGTGAGCGTCATGCGGTTCTTCAGCACGTCATGGCTTTCGAGCCACATGCGCTCGTCCACCACCAGCTTCCCCGAGTGGAACAGGCCGCGGCCGTTGATCGGCGTGTCGGCCCGCATGGCCACCGTCCTGGACACCAGAATGTCGCCCTCCCAGTGCCCGTAGGAGGAGCCGTTGTAGGTCGGGTGCAGATCGTCGGAGATGGGCCGGCCGTCGGTGTAGATGCGGCGCACCTGGCTCGACTCCTCGGCAATGATGACGGTCTTCTCCGCCTCCGGATAAATCTCCATCAGGTAGACCATGTTCATCATCCGCGGCATGCCCAGCGGCACGCAGTTTGCGTGTGGGTCGTTGATGGGCCTGCCTTCGGCCGCGCTCTTGATCGAGGCGTCGAACTGCGCCTGGGCTTTGGGCGTCAACGGCGGACGGTCGGGCTGGTTGCCCGGGATCGTCGGGTCGAAGTTCAGGCTGCCGACGCGCTCCCAGGTGCCGTAGAAATCGGCCCGCGAAGTGCCGCGCGCGGGCGCAGGGGCCAAAGCGGCGGCCGGCGCCGGGCTGGCGGGAGCAGCGGCCGGGCCGGCTCCGGTGGATGTGGGCAGCGCCGTGCAGGCAGTGGCGCCGATGGCCGCAAGGGCGGCACCGATGGGCAACGTTGCAAGCAGTCGAGCCATGTCTGTTCCCCCTCCTGGCTTGGACAAATGCCGACGTTTTGGGCTTCATAAATATGATTATTAGTAATAATAATTATGAATATCAATATATTTCGACGTGGATGATTTTGCGGGTGTCGCAAAAGAAGACGCCCCGCAGGGCCGGGCGTGGTCGCGGACCGGCGAGGGCTGGCGCAGCTTCTCCAGTATCTTCAGCTGCGCGGCAGCCTGGGCGAGCTCGGCCCCGGAGGGTAGCCACTCGGTGGCGCCGGCGCGCACAGGGCCATCAGTTCGGCCATCGTCCTCAAGCCCGGGTCGAGCCATTCCAGCGCGACGCCCTTATTGTCCACTCTCACGACGCCAGCCTCGATCTGCACACATGGATTGACCAGTCGCCTGCTCAAGGTGACTCGCGAGAGCAGCGCTGGCTTCCTCATGGTCTCCAGATAGGCGCCGCTGACGCTTGCGTTGCGCATCGCAGCGAGCGTGCTGCCGGCAGTCGTCTCCAGCTCGATAGTGATGTGGAGGGCAATGCGCGTTCCACAGCGATGCTCCATGAACTGTTTGTCTGCACTCATCGCGGACTGCTGAAACCGGAAATCCTGCAGTGGATGCATGCAGGATGGGCGTTGCATCACGCCGGAGATGTAGGTGCGGAGCCTTGCTTCCTGTAGGAGCTGGCTTTGCAATGCCTCTCGGCATTCAGCCCACGCAGAGCACCGGGGATGCCGTGTAGGACGTTTCTCACGCGATCAGATGACATATGGCAACTGCTACGGCGCACGGACAACGTGCATCTTCGTTAGAGCCAGGGATATCATTTCCTCGCGTTCAAGAAAAACAGCATGGATCGGAGGTTGCGCGACACTGACGTCCGCCTCCGGCGATGAGGAGAATGCAGATGGCCGAGCACATCCTCACCTGGAGCGGGAGCGCCGCCGTTGATGCTCCCGGCAACACACTCATGCTGGATGCGTTGCGGAAGATGGATTGGGCCGCGACATCGGTGGGCAGCATCGAATGATGGCCTGACTCGCTCAAATATGCGGAGCGACTGATGCTGCTGTCGCCCGCGCCCATGGCGGTGCTCGTCGGAAGAGAGGGGCTCCTTGCCTACAACGAGGCGAAGCGCGAGGGCTGGAGGAGGGCCTTTCCGGCAATGCTTCGGTCGCCGGAGATGGCGGTTTTGGCTCAAAGCTGCTGGCCCTGACCATCGAGCGTCAACTGAGAGGCAAACTCTCGCGCACGCTCACGCCGGCACGGCTGACATTCGAGATAGACATACCCACCTTATCGGCCGCTCAAACAAAAAACCCCGCCAGATGCGGGGTTTTGTCGTCAGATGTGGTGCCCAGGAGAGGACTCGAACCTCCACGATGTTACTCGCTAGTACCTGAAACTAGTGCGTCTACCAATTCCGCCACCTGGGCACGGTGGGCGCGGCAATTTACGAGTGGGGCGGGCGGAAGTCAATGCGGGGAGCCGGCAAAGTCGATTTGCGGCTACACTGCCGGCAACAGATGAAGAAAAATCGCTCCAGGGGGCCCGCCGACAAGGGCGCGTCCCGCCGCCCGGCCCAGTTTGGTGGCCGCCGCGCCGCGCCGCCCGCCCGTTCCGCAGGTCGCACCCGTACTGTCACCGGCACCGTGTCCGCCAATCGGGGCGGATTCGGCTTCGTGCGCAGCGAGGAAATGCCCGAGAGCATCTTCCTGCCGCCGCGCGAGATGGGGCGCCTGATGCACGGCGACCGGGTGCGTGTGCGTGCCTCACAGGGCGCCGACCAGCGCTGGTCCGGCGAGCTGGAAGAGGTGCTGGAGCGTGGGGTGACGGCCTTTCTGGCCACGGTTGCCATCCACGGCCGCAATGCGACGGTGCAGTCGGCCGACCGCAAGCTGAATCTCTACTGCCATGTTCAGCCGGCGGATCTGGCTGGAGCCCGGCATGGCAGCTGGGTGATCGCGCGGGTGCTGAAATACCCGGCTGACGGCGCGGCGGGGGCGGCGCGCGTGGAGCGGGTGCTGGATCCGGAACGGCCGGTGACGCTGGCCACCGAGGCCGCGATCGCCAAGATGGGGCTGCCGAGGGACTTCCCGCCGGCTGCGGTGCGCGATGCGCAGGGCCATGGCACGCAGGTGGATCCGCGCGAGGCGGCGCGGCGCGAGGACCTGCGTGGTCTGCCGCTGGTCACCATCGATGGCGAGGATGCCCGGGATTTCGACGATGCCGTCTATGCCGAGCGGGTCGACGATGGATTCCGCCTGGTGGTGGCGATTGCCGATGTCAGCCACTACGTGCGCGAGGGCACGGAGCTGGACGCCGAGGCCCAGCGTCGCGGCACCTCGGTGTACTTCCCGCAGCGCGTGGTGCCCATGCTGCCACCGGCGCTTTCCGACGAGCTGTGCTCGCTGCAGCCGCGGGTGGACCGGCTGTGCCTGGTCGCCGACATGCAGGTGTCGAAGAGCGGCCTGCTGAAGGAGGCGCGCTTCTATCCGGCGGTGATGCGCTCGGCGGCACGGCTCACCTATGGCCTTGCGTTCGCGGCGCTGTTCGAGGGGCGCCCGGAGGCGCGGCGCGAGATCGGCCCGCTGGTGGAGCGCCTGCTGCCGCTGGTGGATCTGTATCGCGCGCTGCTCAAGGCGCGGCAGCGCCGCGGTGCGCTGGATTTCGACGCCCCCGAGCCGAAGTTCCGCATCAGCGCCACCGAGCAGATCTCCGCCATCGACCTGCCGTTGCGCAATGACGCGCATCGCCTGATCGAGGAGTGCATGGTGCTGGCGAACGTCGCGGCCGCGCGCGAACTGGAAACCCGCCACCGGCCGACGCTGTTCCGCGTGCACGCCGAGCCGGACGAGCGCAAGCTCGAGATGCTCACCACTACCTTGCGTGCCCTGGGTGTGGGGCTGGACCTGCCGCCCGAGATCACCACGCGCGACCTGCAGAAGATCGCGCCGCGCATCAAGGATCCGGCCGCACGGCCGTTCATCGAGCAGCTGGTGGTCCGCTCCCTGATGCAGGCGGTGTATCAGCCCGGGAACGTCGGCCATTTCGGTCTGGCGCTGAAGCAGTACGCACATTTCACCTCGCCGATCCGCCGCTATCCCGACCTCGTCGTGCATCGCACGATCAAGGCCATGCTCAGCAGCGACGATCCGGCGGGCAGGGCCTATACCCTGCCTGAACTGGAGGTCATGGGTCAGCAACTGTCCGAATACGAGAAGCGCGCCGACGAGGCGGACCGCTTCGTCGACAGTTTCCTCAAGTGCGTGTATCTGCGCGATCGTATCGGCCAGACTTTCGACGGCCTCATTACCGCGGTGGTGGATTTCGGCTGCTTCGTGCAGATCCTCGACGCCGCGGCGGACGGGCTGCTGCACATCGACAACCTGCGCGATGACGACTATGTGAAGGATGATGCGCTGCATGCCTGGGTGGGCCTGCGGAGCAAGCGCCGGTTGCAGCTGGGCAGCCGGGTGCGCGTGATCGTCACGGCGGTGAATCCGGTCGAGGGGCTGATCGATCTCGACCTGGTGCCGGCGGAAGCCCCAGCCAGAGCCAGAGAGCGGCGCCGATGAGCGGGCGCGACGCGGCGCTGGTCACGGTGGGCGGGTTGCACGCCGTGCGGGCCCTGCTTGCGCGTTCACCGGAGCGCGTGCAGCGGTTGCTGCTCGATGCGCGTCGCGACGATCAGCGCATCCGCGAGCTGCTGATGCTGGCCGGCGCGGCCGCCGTGCGCGTGGAGCGTGTCGATGCGCGGCAGCTGGCCGGCAGGGTGGGCGAGATGGCTCATCAGGGAGTGGTTGCCGAGGTTCAGCCGCTGGCGGGCTGGAACGAGGATGATCTGTTCAGTGCGCTGGAGGGTTGCGCCGCGCCGCTGGTGCTGGTGCTCGACGGCGTGCAGGACCCGCACAATCTCGGCGCCTGTCTGCGCAGCGCTGATGCCTGCGGCGCGCTTACCGTGGTGGTGCCGCGCGACCGCGCGGCCAGCGTCAATGCCACGGTGCGCAAGGTGGCCGCCGGCGCGGCGGAGACCACGCCGGTTACCACCGTGACCAATCTGGCCCGTGCCCTGAAGCTGATGAAGGAAGCCGGGCTGTGGGTCGCGGGGGCCGACATGGCGGGCGAAAAGCTCGCCTGGGAAGCGGACCTCGCCGGGCCGCTGGCTCTGGTGCTGGGGGGCGAGGGCGACGGCCTGCGCGATCTGACACGCCGCAACTGCGATCTGCTGGTGCGCCTGCCGCAGGTGGGCGCCGTGGAAAGCCTCAATGTGTCCGTGGCCTGCGGAATGCTGCTCTACGAAGCCCGGCGTCAGCGTCACGGGTGACTGCCTGACCGAGTCAGGGTTTGTCGTACGTCAATTGTGGCGCCAGACAGATAGTTATAATTCAGAACTATCGTCCCGCTCACGGGCGCGAAGGGTACACCCATATGGCCTGGACAAAGCACGACTACGACTCGATTCCCGGAACCTATGTGTTCGACGGCAAGCATGCCCATGGCGCTTACTTGTTGAACAAGATGCTCTATTCGTTCTGTGAGCAGGACAATCGCGACGAATTCGCGCGCGACCCGGCGGCCTACTGCGACAAGTATGGTGTGGCCGGCCAGTACAAGGATCTGGTCCTCAAGAAGGACTTCCTCGGCATGCTGCGCTCCGGCGCGAACATCTACTACATGGCCAAGATGGCCGTGCCCAATGGCGTTTCAGTGCAGGACGCCGGCGCCGCCTTCCAGGGCGTCACCACCAAGGAATTCCAGGACAAGCTGCTCGCCAAGAGCGATGGCCTGGTGGAGAAGCTCAAGGCGCGAGGAGGGTACTGGGTTGGCTAAGATCATTGGTGGTGTGACCAGTTCACACATCCCGGCGGTGGGCAATGCCATCGACAAGGGTCTGCAGCAGGAGCCCTACTGGAAGCGTTTCTTCGATGGCTACAAGCCGGCCGCGGCGTGGCTGGAGGAGCACAAGCCGGATGTGGTCATCGTGGTCTACAACGACCACGGCCTGAACTTCTTCCTCGACAAGGTGCCCACCTTCGCTCTGGGTTGCGCGGACACCTACTACCACACCGACGAAGGCTGGGCGCTCAACCCCCTGGCGCCATTCCCGGGCGATGCGCAGTTCTCGTGGCACATGGCCGAGAAGCTGGTGGCGCAGGAATTCGACATCTGCACCTGCCAGGAGATGAAGGTGGATCACGGCTTCGTGAATCCGCTGCGCGCGCTCTTCGGCACCCACGAGAAGTGGCCGTTCAAATCCATTCCCCTGGCCGTGAACACGGTGCAGCATCCGCTGCCCACGGCGGCGCGCTGCCTGAAACTGGGCAGGGCGCTGCGCAAGGCCATCGAGTCTTATCCCGAAGACATGAAGGTCGTCATCCTGGGCACCGGCGGCATGTCGCACCAGCTGCAGGGCGAGCGCGCCGGCATCATCGACGTGGATTTCGACCTCGAGTGCATGGAGCGCATCGCGAGCGACCCGGAATGGATGACCCAGTTCACCAATGGCGAGCTGATCGCGCGCGCCGGCTCCGAGGGCATCGAGACCATCATGTGGCTGGTGATGCGCGGTGCGTTGCAGGATAATGTGAAGATCATCCACAAGCACTACCACGCGCCCATTTCCAATACGGGCGCCGGGGTGATGGTGCTGGAGAATACCTTCATCTGACCTCTGTCCTGAACGAGAACTTTCGCGGCGGCCTGCTGATGGTCGCCGCGATGGCCGGGTTTGCCATCGAAGATGTGCTGATCAAGCAGATGGCCGCCAGCATGCCGGTGGGGCAGGTGCTCGCATTGACCGGTGCTGGCGGCGGTCTCATCTTCAGTCTGGTGGGGTTGCTGGGTGGCCAACCCCTGCTGTCGCGGGGAGTGCTGGCGCGGCCGGTGATGCTGCGCAATCTGAGTGAGGCGGTGGGTTCCGCCACCTTCGTCAGTGCGCTGGCGCTGGGGACGCTGTCGAGCGCTTCGGCCATATTGCAGGCGACACCACTGGCGGTAACGCTGGGCGCCGCCCTGTTTCTGAGGGAACCCGTGGGCTGGCGCAGGTGGGCGGCGATCGGCATCGGTTTCGCTGGTGTGCTGCTCATCGTTCAGCCAGGCATGGCCGGGTTCACGCCGGTGTCGCTGCTGGCGGTGGCGGCCGTGGTGATGCTCGCCATGCGCGACCTGTGCAGTCGTGCCGTGCCGCCGGACGTCACCAGCACGCAGCTGGCAGCCTGGGGTTTCTTTTCTCTGGTGCCCGCCGGTCTGGTAACGATGCTGGTGCTGGGCACTGCGCCGATGATCCTTGCGGCGCCGGATGTTCTGCGGCTGGCCGCGGTGCTGGTTGTCGGCGGTGTGGCTTACTACACCCTCATCGTCGCCACGCGCACCGGAGATGTCAGTGCCGTGGTGCCATTCCGCTATACGCGCCTGGTGTTCGCGCTGCTGCTGGGATACTTCGTGTTCGACGAACGTCCCGACACCCTGATGCTCTGTGGCGCCGCACTCATCGTCGCTACCGGCCTGTACACGATCTGGCGCAGCGCGCTGCGACGCCGGCGGGCCACCTGAGCCGGAAACCGCAGGGGCGGGCGGCAAGGATCCGGGCTGGCACCTTGCGGCGCCTGGGCGGGTCCGGTAGAGTTCCGCCCCCTTCTTGCCACACCGCCCAGCCCTCGGCGGGTGGCTTTCATCCACAAGGAGAGGCTACATGAGGCATTACGAGATCGTGGTCCTGGTGCACCCGGACCAGAGCGAGCAGGTTCCGGCCATGCTCGAGCGCTACAAGGGCATGGTCACCGCCGGTGGCGGCGCCGTGCACCGTGTCGAGGACTGGGGCCGCCGCCAGCTGGCTTACCCCATCACGAAGGTCCACAAGGCGCATTACCTGCTGATGAACATCGAGACCGACCAGAAGACCCTGGCCGAGCTCACCGGCGCATTCCGTTTCAGCGACGCGGTGCTGCGGCACCTGGTCGTGAGCATGGATGAGCCGGTCACCGAGCCGTCGCCGATGGCGCGGGGCGAGGACGAGGAAGGTGGCGACCGCCGCCGTGATCGCGAGTCGCCGCTGGGCGACGACGACGACAGCATCGGCGCACGCTGACCGCACACCTCTAACGGAGAACCATTCATGTCGCGTTTCATCCGCCGCAGGAAATTCTGCCGCTTCACCGCCGATGGCGTGAAGTCGATCGATTACAAGGATCTGGCCACGCTCAAGGGGTATATCTCCGAGACCGGCAAGATCGTCCCCAGCCGCATCACGGGCACCAAGAGCTTCTTCCAGCGCCAGCTGGCGGTGGCCATCAAGCGTGCGCGCTTCCTCGCGCTGCTGCCCTACACCGATCAGCACTGAGGTCAGTCATGGACGTCATTCTGCTGGAAAAAGTCGCCAATCTCGGCAACCTGGGTGACCGCGTCGCGGTGCGCTCGGGCTATGCCCGCAACTACCTGCTGCCCAAGGGCAAGGCGACGCTGGCCACGGCCGCGAACGTCGAGCGTTTCGAGGCCCGTCGCGCCGAGCTGGAAAAGGCGCAGCGTGATGCGCTCGCCGGCGCCGAGGGGCGCAAGGCGAAGCTCGAAGGCTTCCGTCTGCAGATCACCGCCAAGGCGGGCAGCGAGGGCAAGCTCTTCGGTTCGATCGGAACCTCGGACATTGCCGAGGCTGCGACGGCCGCCGGACAGGAACTGGCGCGCGCCGAGGTGCGTCTGCCCAACGGTCCGCTGCGCACGGTCGGTGATCATGTCGTGATCGTGCACCTGCACACCGACATCAACGTCGAGCTGCCCATCACCATCAGCGCCGAAGAGTCGGCCTGACCAGCTGAGACGAATCGCCTGGGGATTTCCACAGGAAATCCCCAGGCTGTCGTATGGCTGGCCGACTGGCGTTGGGCCAGAATGCTCCCGGCATGGACCAGCTACGCACCCCCCCCCATTCCGTCGAAGCCGAGCAGGCTGTGCTCGGCGGGCTGCTGCTCGACACCACCGCCTGGGACCAGGTGGCGGACTGCGCCGGCGCCGAGGATTTCTACCGTCCGGACCACCGGCTGATCTTCGAGGCCATCGGTGAACTGGTGGCTGAATCCCAGGCCATCGACGCCGTCACCGTATCGGAGCGGCTCGAACGCCGCGGCCAGCTGCAGGCTGCCGGCGGCCTGGCTTATCTGTCCACGCTGGTGCGCGATACGCCCACCGCGGCCAATGTGCGCGCCTATGCGCAGATCGTGCGCGAGCGCGCGCTGCTGCGTTCGCTCATCAGCGCAGGCAACTCAATTGCTTCCTCGGTGTTCAGCGACGAGGGGCTCTCCGCGCGTGAGCTGGTCAACCTGGCCGAACAGCGGGTGTTCGCGATCGCCGAGCGCGGCGCGCGGCGCAGCGAGGGCGCCCAGTCCGTGCGATCGATGCTGCCGGAGCTCATCGACAAGATCGACGACTGGCACAGCAACCCGGACAAGCTCCGTGGCACGCTCACAGGATTCACCGACTTCGACAAGAGAACCGGCGGCCTGCGCGGCGGCGACCTGGTGATCGTCGCGGGCCGTCCGGGCATGGGCAAGAGCACGCTGGCCATCAACATGGCCGAGAACGTGGCGCTGGACGAGAAGGTCAGGGGAGCGGCGCTGATCTTCAGCATGGAAATGCCTTCGGATCAGTTGATGATGCGCATGCTCTCGTCCGTGGGCGGTGTGCCGCTGCACGACATCCGTTCGGGGCGCATCAGCGATGAGGACTGGGTGCGCATCACCAGCGCCACGAGCCATCTGGCCGAAGCGCGCATCTACATCGACGAGACACCGGGCCTTTCACCCACGGAGCTGCGCTCGCGCGCGCGGCGCGTGAAGCGCGAGCATGGCCTGGACCTGATCGTGGTGGATTACCTGCAGCTCATGCAGGTGCCTGGTTCCAAGGAGAACCGTGCGACGGAGATCTCCGAGATCTCGCGGGGGCTCAAGGCGTTGGCCAAGGAGCTCAGTGTCCCGGTGATCGCGCTGTCGCAGCTGAACCGTTCGGTGGAGCAGCGCGAGGACAAGAAGCCGGTGATGTCCGACCTGCGCGAATCCGGAGCGATCGAGCAGGACGCCGACATGATCCTGTTCATTTCGCGCGATGAATATTACGACGCCAACACACCCAACAAGGGCATGGCGGAAGTCAATCTCGCCAAGCACCGCAATGGCGAACCGGGCAAATTCACACTGACCTTCCAGGGGCAGTTCACACGTTTCCAGAACTACATGCCCGAAGCCTACGCCGAGGGGATGGGTATCCTGCGGTGAGCATGCTGCTGCGCGCCGAGGTGAGCAGCGCCGCGCTGCGCGGCAATCTGGCACGCATCCGTGCCGCGGCGCCGGGCCGGCGTGTGCTCGCCGTGGTCAAGGCCAATGCCTATGGGCATGGTCTCGTCCCCGTGGCCCGATGCCTTGAAGGCGCCGCCGATGCGCTGGCGGTCGCCAGGCTGGAGGAGGCCCTGGCGCTGCGCGGCGCCGGCATCCGCGCTCCCATCGTGCTGCTGGAGGGGGTGTTCGACGCGCCGGCGCTGGCCGAGGCGGCGCGGCATGAGCTCGAACTGGTGGTGCACGATGAGGCCCAGATCGCATTGCTGGAAGCCGCTGATCCCGCGCAGGCGTACTCGGTGTGGCTGAAGGCCGATACCGGCATGAATCGTCTGGGCTTTCGCGCCGCGGCTTTTGGCGCGGCCTGCCAGCGGCTGCGGGCACTGGGTCCGCGGCTGGCCCGGCTGCGGCTCATGACCCACTTTGCCAGCGCCGATCGTCCGGACAGCCCCCAGACCGAAGAGCAGCTGCGGCGTTTCGCGGCGCTGCGGCAGGGGCGCCCGGAAGAGGTGAGCCTTGCGAACTCCGCGGCCATCTTCTCCCGCCCGGATGCGCAGGGGGACTGGGTGCGGCCGGGCCTTGCGCTGTATGGCGCTTCGCCCTTTGCCGATCGCGATGGCCAGTCGCTGGGCCTGACGCCGGCCATGCGCCTGGCTTCCACGGTCATCGCCCTGCGGGAGGTGCCGCGCGGCGAGACCGTGGGCTATGCGGCCAGATGGCGCGCCGGGCGCGATTCGCGCATTGCCATCGTGGCTGCCGGATATGGTGATGGCCTGCTGCGATCGCTGCCCTCCGGCGCGCCGGTGAGGGTGGCGGGCCATGAGGTGCCGCTGGTGGGCACGGTCTCCATGGACATGATCGCCGTGGATGTGACCGGAACGCCGGTGAAAACCGGCGATCCGGTGCTGCTGTGGGGGCCGGAACTCCCGGTGGAGCGCGTGGCGACAGCAGCGGGCACCATTGCCTGGGAGCTGCTGTGCGCCGTGAGTCAGCGCGTGCCGCGAATCATGCGCTGAGGCGGGAGCGCCTGCTTCACTCGCCCATCTGGGATTGCAGGTAATTCTGTTCGCCCACCTTGGCGACCAGCTCCAGCTGCGTTTCCAGGTGGTCGATGTGCTCTTCGGTGTCCTTCAGGATGCCCGCGAAGATCTCGCGGCTGACGTAATCCCTGACGCTCTCGCAGTGGGCCATGGCTTCCTTGACGTAGGCCTGGGCGCCTTTTTCGAGCTTCAGGTCGCAATTGAGCATTTCCACCGGGCTCTCGCCGATGAGCAGCTTGCCCAGGTCCTGCAGGTTGGGCAGGCCGTCGAGCATCAGGATGCGCTCGATCAGCATGTCCGCATGCTTCATCTCGCCGATGGACTCCTGGTACTCGAACTTGGCAAGCCGGTCGAAGCCCCAGTGCTTGAGCGTGCGGTAGTGCAGGAAATACTGGTTTACGGCAGTGAGTTCGGCCTTGAGCTGGCCGTTGAGATACGCGATGACTTGTTTGTCGCCTTGCATGGGAATGACCTTGAAAGTTCGGGTCCCGGACAGCCCGGGAAGCAGGGGGCGAAAGCTAGCAGGTTCAGGGCGGATTGGGCGGGAAGCGGCTGAGCTTGCCAACAAGAATTGTTCTCATTACTATCGGGCCATGATCGTTTGCCTCTGCCACAACGTGTCGACGGGCGACATCGCCCGGGAAGCCGCCGGTTGCTGCAGTTTCGAGTCGCTGCAGGAGCAGACGATGGTGGGGATGAGCTGCGGGGCCTGCGTGTCCTGCGCCCGGGACACCTTCCACGAGCACAAGGCCGATCAGCCGGACAGTGGCGAATCGCTGGTTCCGGCCTTCCTGACGCAGGCTGCCGCCCACGTCTGAGATCCGTTGGGCTTTGAGGTCCGCCGGACCTGGCAGCAACTTCAACGTCTGGCTGATGGCCGGGGCCGCAGGCAGCCCGGCCCCGCCGGATCAGTTCTCGAAGAACCCCATCTTGACGCCAGCCAGCTGGATCACGTCGTTGTCGGCGAGCAGGCGGGCCTGCGAGCCGATGGGGGTGCCGTTCACCAGGGGGTAGTTCTCGGGGCTGTCCGCGTCCACGTGGACGATATAGAAGCCGTCCGCGCGGCGGGTGATCGCCGCCACCTGCACGCCGGGCCGCCCCAGCGTGGTCAGCGCCTTGGTCAGCTCCAGTTCGCGCCCTGCGAAGGCGCCGGAAAGCACCTGCAGCTTGGCTTTTTTCACCGGCGTGGCGCCTTCGGGCAGGGCGCGCCGGCTCTGGGTGGTGCCGGTGGCGGCGTTTTCCACCGCCCGCGAGCTCTGCAGTTTCTCCAGCGGCCGCTGCGAGGGCTGGATCACCATGGTCTTCTCGAACTCGTCCTGCTGCGAGTCGTCGTCCTCGACGAAGCGCAGCTGGTGGTGGCCGACCGTGATCACGTCGCCATGCTGCAGGGCGTGCTTCTTGATCAGCTTGCCGTTGACGTAGGTGCCATTGGTGCTGTTGAGATCCTCGAGGAACGAATCGTTGAGGATGTTGATGATCAGCGAGTGGTGACCGCTGACGGCCGGATTGTCGATGCGGATGTCATTGTCCGGCAGGCGCCCTACGGTGTAGCGCTCCTTGTTCATGTTGTATTCGGCCAGTACCTGACCATCCAGGCTCAAGATCAAGCGCGCCATAAATCACCTGTTCGGGTTCAGCTGAACCATTTCAGTATTCTGTCAAATATACCGCGTCGGGCGGGAAAGGAATCCAGCACCTGGGCCAGGACCACGGAGATGTTGTCCTTGCCGCCGTTTTCGTTGGCCAGCTGCACCAGGTGCTGGGCCACGGTGTTGAGATTGGCGCCGAAGGTGGCGACGGTGATGCCCATGTCGTCGTCCTCGACCATGTCCGACAGGCCGTCGGAGCACAGCAGGAACATCTCGCCCTTGTGGGCCGGCAGTTCCTGCAGCTCCACGTCCACATTGGCTTCGACGCCCAGCGCCCGCGTCACGTAGTTCTTGTTCGAGGCGCGTTGCGCCTCCTCGGGGGAATAGAAGCCGCGGTCCACCAGCTCCTGCAGCAGTGAGTGATCCAGCGTCAGCTGCTCGATCTGCCCGCCGCGCAGGCGGTACAGCCGCGAGTCGCCCACGTGCGCGATGGACACGCGGTTGTCATAGAGCAGGGCGGCCACCACGGTGGTGCCCATGCCTTCGCAGTTGGGCTGGCTGCGGGCGGTCTGGTAGATGATCTTGTTGGCGCGCTGGATGGCGTCGCGCAGGATGATGCCGGTGCGCGACAGCCCGCTGCCGCGGTCGTCCAGCGACAGGTCCTGCTGCTCGAGGGACTCGCGCACCAGGTTGACGATGGTCTTCACGGCAATGCCGCTCGCCACCTCGCCGGCGTTGTAACCGCCCATGCCGTCGGCGAGCACAAGCAACCCCAGCTCACTGTCGTAAGCGATGGTGTCTTCGTTGTGCTCGCGGACCTTGCCGGTATCGGTCTGACCCACGCAGAGCAGTTTGCCTTTCAGACTCATCCGGAGATGCTTTCCCGGGTGCTCCCGTTCGAATTTTCGGATCGTACTTAACTTGCTTGCCGCCTGCACTGGCAGGGGCTGGTATTGGGTCTCTTTGTTTCCGATCTGTGGCCCACGTCGCGTGCTAGCATCCCGGGCCCTTCCAGCTGTTGATTCTTCTGGCATCACCGCGGTGGCCCGCCCCCAGCTCGTTCATATCTGTGACGCATGCCGCGGCGAAGCTCCCCGCTGGCAAGGTCAATGTCCGCATTGCGGAACCTGGAACAGCCTGTCCGCCGAACCGGTGGTGGCCGCTCCCCAGGGGCGTCCTGGCCGCGCCGCGCGCAAGAGCGCCACGGCACCCGGTCATGCTTCGAGCCTGGCCGAAGCCATGGTTGCCGCGGGCGAGCCCACACGGCGCTGGCCGGTGGGCATCGCCGAACTCGACCGGGTGTTCGGCGGCGGCCTGGTGCCCGGATCGGTGACGCTGCTGGGCGGCGAGCCGGGTATCGGCAAGTCGACCCTGCTGCTGCAGCTGGCGCAGTCCCTGGGTCAGCCGCAGGGGGTGCTCTATGCCAGCGGCGAGGAGTCCTCTGCGCAGATCGCATTGCGCGCGACGCGCCTGGGAGGCGACTTCGGCGCCGTGCGCCTGACGGCGGAAACCGACCTCGATGCCATCCTCGCGCTGGCCGGCGAGATGCGTCCGGCCCTGCTGGTGATCGATTCCATCCAGACCATGCAGCTGGCGGCGGTGCCTTCCAGTGCCGGGGCCGTGACCCAGCTGCGCGAGTGCACCGCGGCGCTGGTGCGTTTCGCCAAGTCCCATGACACCGCCGTGCTCATCGTCGGCCATGTGACCAAGGACGGCGCCATCGCCGGCCCGCGCATGCTGGAGCACCTGGTGGATACGGTGCTGTATTTCGAGCGCGATGCCGGCAGCCGTTTCCGCCGCGTGCGCGCGGCCAAGAACCGTTTTGGCGCGGCCAACGAGCTGGGTTTCTTCCTGATGCAGGAAAGCGGGTTGCGCGAGGTGCGCAACCCCGCGGCCATTTACCTGGCGCGCGCGCCGCAGCCGGTGGTCGGGAGCCTCGTCATGGTGACGCGCGATGGCACGCGGCCGCTGCTGGTGGAAGTGCAGGGGCTGACCGACCCGGCCCGTTTCGGCACCCCGCGACGCGTGGCCCAGGGCATCGACAGCGGCCGGCTGGCCATGGTGCTGGCCGTGCTGAACCGGCATGGCGGCGTGTCGCTGCAGGAGCACGATGTGTTCGCGAACGTGGTCGGCGGCCTTGCCATCGACGAGCCTGCATGGGATCTGCCGGTGGCCATTGCGCTGGCTTCGAGCCTTGCCGATGAACCGCTGCCGCCGGACCTGATGGTGTTCGGCGAGCTGGGCCTTACCGGCGAGGTGCGTCCCGTGCCTTTCGGAGAGGAGCGCATCCAGGAGGCGGCCAAGCAGGGCTTCCGCCGCGCGCTGGTGCCGAAGGAGAACCTGCCCCGCGGCAAGGTGGAAGGCATCGACCTCAAGGGCGTGAGCCGTATCGACGAAGCACTGGCGGCCGTGTTGCGCCCGCGCCCGATATAATCGACCGATGTTCACCAAGCTGACCGAGCGGCTCACGCAAGCCGCCAATGCGCTGCGCGGCCGCGGCCGCCTCACTGAAGACAACATTGCCGAGTCGATGCGCGAAGTGCGCATGGCGCTGCTCGAGGCGGACGTGGCGCTGCCGGTGGTCAAGCGCTTCATCGATGCGGTGAAGGCGAAGGCACTGGGCACCGAGGTGCTGGGCAGCCTGACGCCGGGCCAGGCGCTGATCGGCGTGATCCACGACGAGCTGGTCGCCCTGATGGGCGGCGCGCGCCGTGAGCTCGATCTGCGCGTGCAGCCGCCGGCCGTGGTGCTGCTTGCAGGCTTGCAGGGCGCGGGCAAGACCACCACCGCGGGCAAGCTGGCGCGCAGCCTGGTCGAGGCGAAGAAGCGCGTGCTGCTGGTCAGCACCGACATCCGTCGGCCGGCCGCCGTGCTGCAGTTGCAGCGGCTTGCGGGGCAGGTGGGCGCGGATTTCTTCCCGGTGCCCGCGGGCAGCGCGCCGCCTGCGATTGCAGCGGCCGCGCTGGCCGAAGCGCGGCGCGGCATCTACGACCTGCTCATCGTCGACACTGCCGGCCGCCTGCACGTGGATGCCGAGCTGATGCAGGAAGTGCGCGACATCGACGCCGCGGTGAATCCGCACGAACGCCTGTTCGTGGTCGATGCCATGGCTGGCCAGGACGCCGTGAATGCGGCGCAGGCTTTCGGCGGCGCGCTGGCGCTCAGCGGCGTGATCCTCACCAAGGCCGATGGCGATGCGCGTGGTGGCGCGGCATTGTCGGTGCGCGAGGTGACCGGCGCGCCCATCCTCTACATCGGCACCGGCGAGAAGACCGACGCGCTCGAACCCTTCGATCCGGACCGCATGGCCCGCCGCATCCTCGGCATGGGCGATGTGGTGGCGCTGGTCGAGGAGGTGCGCAAGAACGTCGACCAGGAGGAGGCCCAGCGTCTGGCGAAGAAGGTCGCCAAGGGCAAGGGCTTCGACTTCAACGACCTCAAGAGCCAGCTGCAGCAGTTGCAGAAGATGGGCGGGATGTCCTCTCTGATGGACAAGCTGCCGGGCGCCGCGCAGGCGGCGCGCCAGATGGCGCCGGGCGCCGCCGACCGCGAATTGCGCCGCCAGGTCGCGCTGATCGATTCCATGACCCCCCGGGAGCGCCGCCGGCCCGAGATCATCGACGGTTCCCGCCGCCGCCGCATTGCAGCAGGGGCGGGCATGCAGGTGCAGGACGTCAACCGGCTGCTCAAACAGCACCAGCAGATGCAGAAAATGATGAAGCAGCTGGGCGGCGGCAAGCTGCAGCGGATGATGGGAGCCATGGCCGGGAAACTGGGCGCAGGTCCATTTGCTCCAAAGCCTTGATCTAAGTAGAATCCGCGCTCTTTTTTCGGTAGCCCTAACTGTTTGAGGCCTTGACCCGATTATGGTGACTATTCGTTTGACGCGCCGCGGCGCCCGCAATCAGCCCTTCTATCACGTGGTGGTCACCGACCATCGCAAGCGCCAGGGAGGCAAGAGCCTCGAGATGGTGGGGTTCTTCAACCCCGTCGCGCGCAAGAACGACACCAAGATCCGTCTGGATCTGGACCGCATCGAATACTGGGTCGGCAAGGGCGCCCAGCAGTCCGAGCGCGTCAGCGCGCTGGTCAAGGCCTACCGCAAGCAGTCGGTTGCCGCAGCGGCCTGAACCCGAGCCTGCCCCGCTGACCGTGGGGCAGGTGGGCAGAGCCCACGGCATCCGCGGCGAGTTGCTGGTGCGCTCGTTCACGGACCCGCCCGAGGCACTGCTGGATTACGAGCCCTGGCAGCTCGTGCCACCACGGGGAGAAGCCCGGACCGTCGAAGTCGAGCGCGCGGCATGGCATCAGGACCGGTTGCGCATCAAATTCGAGGGCATCGACGACCGCAATGCCGCCGAGGCGCTGCGGGGCTGGTGGATACGGGTGCCGCGCGGGCAGTTGCCGCCGCTGGCCGAGCGGGAGCACTACCGCGACGACCTGCTGGGTTTCGAGGTGCTGAACCTCGAAGGCGGGCAGCTCGGGAAACTGGATTATTTCGTCGACCTGCCCACGGGGTCGGTGATGGTGATACGCGAAGGCGCGGAAGGTTCGCGCGAGCACTGGGTGCCCGCGGGGCCCACGCACCTGAAGCAGGTGGATGTGGCGGCACGTCGGCTTACTGTCGACTGGCCGCTGGAACTTGAGTGAGGCGAGGTCCGTGAGGATCGAAGTCGTCACGCTGTTTCCGCAGATGATCCGCGAGGCTTTGGCCCACGGCATCGTCGGGCGGGCGCAGAAGCGCGGCTTGTTCGAGGTGGGCACGGAGGATCCGCGCGACCACACGAACGATGTGCATCGCACGGTGGACGACCGGCCCTATGGCGGTGGTCCGGGCATGGTGATGAAGCCTGCGCCGCTGGTGGCGGCGATCGGCGCGGCTGCGGCGAGGGTGGCCCCGGGGAGTCCCCGGATCTGCCTCTCGGCGCAGGGCGAGCCCTTCACGCAGGCGCGGGCCCAGGAGCTTTCAGGGCTTCCGGGACTGGTGCTGGTGGCAGGGCGGTACGAAGGGGTCGACGAGCGCGTGATCGCGACGTCGATCGACGCGGAGCTGTCGGTGGGAGACTACGTGCTCTCCGGCGGCGAGCTGCCGGCGCTGGTCGTGATCGACGCGCTGGCGAGATTGAAGGAGGGCGCGCTGAACGATGCGCGCTCTTCGGTCGAGGAGTCGTTCGCGACCGGTCTTCTGGACTGGCCGCACTACACCCGGCCGGAGGAGTACGAGGGTTTGAAGGTGCCCGAGGTGCTGCAAGGCGGCAATCACGAGCACATCCGGCGCTGGCGCCTCAAGCAGGCACTGGGCCGGACCTGGCTGCGGCGACCGGAGCTGTTCCTGTCGCGGCAAACCAGTGCCGAAGAGACAGAGTTGTTGAACGAGTTTTTGCAGGAAAGGCAGACACAGTCATGAACCACATCATCCAGCAGATCGAAGCCGAGCGTGCCACGCGCCAGGTGCCCGAGTTCAAGCCCGGCGACACCATCATCGTGAACGTGAAGGTGAAGGAAGGCGACCGCGAGCGCGTGCAGGCCTACGAAGGCGTCGTGATTGCGCGCAGCAACCGCGGTTTCAACTCCTCGGTCACCGTGCGCAAGATCTCGCACGGCGAGGGCGTTGAGCGCGTGTTCCAGCTGCACAGCCCGAGCATCCAGGACATCGTCGTGAAGCGTCGCGGCAATGTGCGTCGCGCCAAGCTCTATTACCTGCGCGACCTGTCCGGCAAGGCTGCCCGCATCGAAGAGAAGGTCTGAGTCTGAAAAGCACGGCCGGACGTTTCTTCCGGGGTGTATGGCGAGGCCTTGATGGGCTGCGCCGTGTGCTCCACCTCGTCCTGCTGCTGCTGATCTTCGGTTTCATCGTCGGGGCATTGCGCGGCAATGTGCCCTACGTGCCCGGCAAGGCCGCGTTGCTGTTGCAGCCGCGCGGCCAGATCGTCGAACAGCTCGACAGTGACCCCATCAGCCGCGCCTTCGACGAGGCGCGCGGCCTGGGCCAGACCCAGACGTTGCTGTGGGATCTGACCGAGACCATCCGCTATGCCGCGAAGGACCGGCGGGTGCGCCTGCTGGTGCTGGACCTGGATTACCTCGACGGCGCCGGCCAGCCCACGCTGGCCGAAGTGACCGCGGCGCTGGATGACTTCCGTGCCTCGGGCAAGAAGGTCATCGCGCGCTCCACCTCCTATACCCAGGCCCGCTACTACCTGGCCTCCCATGCCGACGAGATTCACCTCGATCCCCTGGGCGAGGTGCTGCTCGAGGGTTACGAGCGCTACCGCATGTACTACAAGGGCCTGCTCGACAAGCTGGCCGTGGACGTGCACCTGTTCCGTGTCGGCGCGTGGAAATCCGCGGCCGAGGATCTGGTGCGCGTGGACATGTCGCCCGAGGATCGCGCCGAGAGCCAGACCTATCTGAATGGTCTCTGGAGCGGCTACCGCCAGGCAGTGGGCAGTGCGCGCGGCCTGGATCCCGAGGCGATCGACGACTACGCCAATGGCTATATCCAGGCGCTGCGCGAGCACCGGGGCGACGCGGCAAGCGTTGCCCTGGAAGCGGGCTTGGTCACGGATCTGACCACGCAGAGCCAGTTCGATGCGCATGTCGCAGGGCTCATGGGCGACGCGGACGAGGCGGATTTCCCCGCCGTGGGTTTCAGCGACTACCTGCGCGTGCGGCGCGCGGAGGAAGGCCTGCATCGCAAGGGGTCCTCGCGCGTGGGTGTGGTGGTGGCCAGCGGCGAGATCCATGACGGCGAGCAGCCGCCGGGCACCATCGGCGGCGTGACCACCAGCGAGCTGCTGCGTCGCGCCCGCGACAATTCCGACATCGCGGCCGTCGTGCTGCGGGTGGACAGCCCGGGCGGCAGCGTCTTTGCCTCCGAGCAGATCTACCGCGAAGTGGTCGCGCTGAAGGACGCCGGCAAGCCCGTGGTCGTGTCCATGGGCGATGTGGCGGCGTCGGGCGGTTACTACATCGCCGCGCCCGCCGACCGCATCATTGCCCATCCGATGACCATCACCGGTTCCATCGGCATCTACGCCGCGCTGCCCATCGTCGACCGCACGCTGGACAAGGTGGGCGTGACCGTGGATGGCGTCGGCACCACGGCGCTGTCCGGTAAATTGCGCGTGGATCGGCCGCTGGATCCGGTGCTGCGCGACTATGTGCAGCTGCGTATCGAGGCCGGCTATGACCTGTTCCTCGATCATGTGGCCGAGGGGCGCGGCAGCACGCGCGACGAGATGAACGAGGTGGCGCAGGGCAGGGTATGGATCGGCAGTGATGCGCTGGCGCACAAGCTGGTGGATTCGCTGGGCACATACGACGACGCCGTGCGCGAGGCGGCGCAGCTTGCGGCGCTGCCCGAGGGCTACGCCGTGGAGCGCGTGGAGCTGAAGCTGTCCTGGGCCGAGCAACTGGCGTTGCGGCTGCGCATGAGCATCGCGCGGCTCAGTGGCCGCCTGCTGGGCCCCACACTGGCATCGCTGCATTCGCCGCTGGAATCACTGGCCGGCTTGCCGGGCCGGCCGCTCGAGGAACTGGAGCGGCTGCGCAAGCTGCTGGATTCCCGCGGCGCGCTGGCCTATTGCTTCTGCCGCGCGCCGTAACGGCGCCCCCCGCTATCCCTGGCCGGTCGGTATGGCTGGCGTCGCCTTTGCGGCTGTGGTGATAATGGCGCATGACCAAAATCGCCATACTCAAAGAAAGCACGGCAGGTGAGCGGCGCGTGGCGGCAACGCCGGAAACCGTGCGCAAGCTCGTGGCGCTGGGCGCCAGCATCGTGGTGGAAGGCGGCGCCGGCGAGGCAGCCTCGTTCCCGGATGAGGCCTTTGCCGCCGCCGGGGGCACGATAGCGGCCTCCGATGCGGTAACCAGTGGGGCAGATATCGTGCTGGCCGTGCAGGGTCCGGAGCCGGCGCGACTCCAGGGCATGGCTTCCGGCGGCTTGCTCATCGCGACGCTCGACCCCGCGGGCGCGCCCGCGCGCATCAAGGAATACGCCGCCGCGGGCGTCCAGGCGCTGGCGATGGAATGGATTCCGCGCATCACGCGCGCGCAGTCCATGGACGTGCTGTCCTCGCAATCGAATCTCGCCGGCTACAAGGCCGTGATCGACGCGGCCGCGGCCTACGGGCGCGTTTTCCCCATGATGATGACCGCCGCCGGCACGGTGCCGGCGGCGCGCGTGTTCGTGATGGGCGTGGGTGTGGCGGGCCTGCAGGCCATTGCCACGGCGCGCCGGCTCGGCGCACAGGTCTCGGCCACCGACGTGCGCGCGGCCACGCGCGAGCAGATCGAATCGCTGGGCGCCAAGGCCATTTTCGTCGAGAAGGTGGCCGGCATCGCGGGCGAGGGCGCCGGCGGCTATGCCAGCGAGATGTCCGATGAATACAAGGCGGCGCAGGCGGAGCTGGTTTCGTCCCACATCGCCAAGCAGGACATCGTGATCACCACCGCACTGATTCCGGGCCGGCCCGCGCCGCGGCTGGTCAGTGATGCGCAGCTGGCGACGATGAAGCCGGGCAGCGTGCTGTTCGATCTGGCCGTGGCCCAGGGCGGCAACGTGGAAGGCTCGCGGCCGGACGAGGCGGTGGTGCGCCACGGTGTGACCATCCTGGGTTACGGCAACACGCCCTCGCATCTGGCGACCGAGTCCTCGGCGCTCTATGCGCGCAACCTCTACAACTTCCTCGCGGCCTTCTGGGACCGCGAACGCGCGGCGCCCGCGCTGCCGGACGACGACGAGATCGTGCAGGCCGTGCGACTCACGCGTGGCGGCGCCGTGGTACATCCCAAACTCAACACCTGAAAAGGGCCAGGCATGGACTTCCTCTCCATTCTTTCCATCTTCGTACTGGCGTGCTTCGTGGGGTACTACGTGGTGTGGTCGGTGACGCCCGCGCTGCACACTCCGCTCATGGCAGTGACCAATGCCATCTCCTCGGTGATCGTGGTGGGGGCGCTGATCGCCGCCACCGGAGCCGGGCTTGGCAAATGGCTGGGGCTTGCAGCGGTGGCCTTTGCCAGCGTGAACATCTTCGGCGGGTTCGCCGTGACCGAGCGCATGCTCGCCATGTACAAGAAGAAGGGGCGCTGAATGTCGCTGCCGCACACAGTGCCATCCTGGGCGATGCTGGCCTATCTGGCCGCGGGCGTGCTGTTCATCCTGGCCCTGAGAGGCCTGTCGTCGCCGGCTTCGTCACGGCGCGGCAACCGCTTCGGCATGGCCGGCATGCTCATCGCGGTGGTGACCACGCTTGCCATCCACGACCTGGCAAGCATCGGGGAAATCCTCGCCGCCATGGTGATCGGCGGGCTGGTGGGCATACTGGTGGCGCGCCGCATCGCGATGACGGCCATGCCGCAGCTGGTTGCCGCCTTCCATTCGCTGGTAGGTCTGGCCGCGGTGCTGGTGGCAGCCGCCGCTTACCTTGCGCCGGAGGGTTTCGGCATCGTGGGCGCCGACGGCCTGATCCTGCCGGCGAGCCGCATCGAGATGGGGCTGGGCGTGGCCATCGGTGCCATCACGCTGTCCGGCTCGATCATCGCCTTCCTCAAGCTCAACGGGAATCTCTCCGGCGCGCCCATCCTGCTGCCGGCGCGGCATGCCATCAACCTGCTGATACTCGCCGCCATCCTCGGGCTCACGGTCTGGTTCGTGTTCGACCAGAGCCCGTGGGTGTTCTGGACGGTCACGGCGCTGTCGATCCTCATCGGCTTTCTGCTCATCATCCCCATCGGCGGTGCGGACATGCCGGTGGTGGTGTCGATGCTCAACAGCTACTCGGGCTGGGCCGCGGCCGCTATGGGCTTCACGCTGCACAACGTCGCCATGGTGATCACCGGCGCGCTGGTGGGCTCCTCGGGCGCCATCCTGTCCTACATCATGTGCCGTGCCATGAACCGCAGCTTCTTCGGCGTGATCGCCGGCGGCTTCGGCGCCGCGGCGGCTGATGCCGGCGCGGGAGCCAAGACCGACCGGCCGTGGAAGCGCGGCTCGGCCGAGGACGCGGCCTTCATCCTGAAGGAAGCCCAGCAGGTCATCGTCATCCCCGGCTACGGCATGGCGGTCGCGCAGGCCCAGCATGTGGTGCGCGAGATGGCCGACAAGCTCAAGGAGCATGGCGTGCGCGTGAAGTACGCCATCCATCCCGTGGCCGGCCGCATGCCCGGGCACATGAACGTGCTGCTGGCCGAGGCCCAGGTGCCCTACGACGAGGTGTTCGAGCTTGAGGACATCAACGGCGAGTTCGCGCAGACGGATGTCGCCTTCGTGATCGGCGCCAATGACGTGGTGAACCCGGCGGCTCGCACCGACCGCACTTCTCCCATCTACGGCATGCCGGTGTTCGATGTGCAGAAGGCCAAGACCGTGCTGTTCGTGAAGCGCTCGATGGGTGGCGTGGGCTATGCGGGTGTGGACAACGAGGTGTTCTACCTCGACCAGACCATCATGCTGCTGGCGGATGCCAAGAAGATGGTCGAGGAGATCGTCAAGGCGCTGTAGTGCGAAGGCCGGGTTGAGTTGGCGGTTGTAAAACAGGGGAGAGTCTGATGCGTCTGATCGGCAGAACCGCGCTTGCGGCCTTGGGTCTTGGTCTGGCTTCGCTGTGTGGCGCGCAGACTTCATCCGCGACATATGTGCATGCCGGCGCCTTGCTCGACCGGCCGGGGCAGGCGCCGCGCGGGCCGTCCACCATCATCATCCGCGACGGCAAGGTCGAGGCCGTGCGGGACGGGCTCACGCAGCCGGAGGCGGGCGCCCGGCTGGTCGATCTCGGCAATCAGTTCGTGCTGCCAGGCCTCATCGACATGCATGTGCACATCTTCTCCGACGACGACAAGATGCGCGCCCGTCTGGAGTCGAGCACGCGCGATGTCGAGGACAACCTGCTGATCGCCGTCGACAACGCGCGGCGCACGCTGGAGGCCGGGTTCACGACGGTCCGCGATCTGGGCTCCGACATCCACAGCGTCACGGCGCTGCGGGATGCGATTGCCACGGGTCTGGTGCAGGGCCCGACGATTGTCGCGGCGGGCAGGGCGATCTCCATCACCGGCGGCCATGGTGATGGCGCCAACAATCTGAACCGGGATCTTGCGGTGCTGGCGCGCGAGCGTGGCACCAATGTGTGCAACGGCGCCGAAGACTGCCGGCGGGCGGTGCGTGAGCAGATCTCCCAGGGGGCGGATGTCATCAAGTTCACCGCCACCGGCGGTGTGCTGAGCAATGTCGCCGGCGGTCTGAACCAGCAGATGTTTGCCGATGAGATGAAGGCCATCATCGACACTGCCCACCTGTTTGGCCGCAAGGCCGCGGCGCATGCGCACGGCAAGGACGGCATCCAGGCGGCGCTGGAAGCCGGGGTCGATTCCATCGAACACGGCTCGTTCAGCGACGCCGAGACCAATGCGCTGTTCAAGAAGCACAACACCTGGCTGGTGCCCACGTTGCTGGCGCCAGTGGCCGCTCTGGCTCAGGCGCGCGCCGGCGCACGTCCGGCTCCGGTGCTGGCGAAGGCGGAGGAAAGCTCCCGGGCTCACCATGCGAACTTCGCGGCGTCGCTGAAAGCCGGTGTCCGCATTGCTTTCGGTACCGACACGGGCGTCTCGTCACATGGCCAGAATGCGCAGGAGTTTGCGTTGCTGGTGAAGGCGGGCATGAGCCCCGCCGCGGCCATCCGCGCGGCCACGGTCGATGCCGCGACGCTGCTGGGTCGCGCCGAGAGCCTGGGCACCATCGAACCTGGCAAGGAGGCGGACATCATCGCCGTTGCGGCCAGCCCGCTGGAGGACGTCACGCAGCTCGAACGCGTGCGCTTCGTGATGCATCGGGGCGTGGTGCACAAGCTCGATGGTGTCCGGCAGGCGTTCCCGGCCCCTTGAGGAGCCCCCTGAAGGACTGACAGTTGCCCCGGTCCTGAAGCGCCGCTCGCGATCAACCGGCGGGAAGATTCACGCACAGCCAGTCGCCGGGCTGGAATGCCGGCAGCGCCTTGTTGTCGCAGAGGCGCCGGGCAAGAGTGGAAATGCCCGGGTTGTGGGCGACGAGCACCAGGTGCGTGGCCTTGGCGCCGTGGGTGCGCAAGGCTTCCTCCAGCGCGTTCTCGGAGGCGTTGTACAGGGAGTCGATGCAGATGATCGAAGTGCTGTCGAGGTCGAACGCCGCGGCGACGGCCTCGGCGGTCTGGCGGGTGCGACGGGCGGGGCTGGCGAGGATCAGTGTCGGCCGGTGGCCGGCCGCGCGGATGGCGCGGGCGGCGGCGGCAGCATCGCATTCGCCGCTCGGTGTGAGCGGACGATCGACGTCACGGCCCGCATAGCCCGGCCATTCGGCATGTGCGTGGCGCAGCAACAGCACCTCACGGGTCGGCGCGTTCACATCATCCCCGTCTGCAATTGGGCGGCGGGCGACATCATCTCGCGCCGCCATGGCGGGTCGAACACCAGTTCCACATTCGCCTCGCGCACGGTGGGGATGGCTTCGAGCTTGTCGCGTACGTCCTGAACCAGCACGTCGCCCATGCCGCAGCCGGGCGCGGTGAGCGTCATCTTCACGTCCATCCGGTGCGTGCCATCCTCGTTGGTCTGCACTTCGCACTCGTAGATGAGTCCGAGATCGACGATGTTGATCGGGATCTCCGGGTCGTAGCAGGTCTTCATCTGCTCCCAGGCCAGCTGCTTCACATCGTCTTCTGTGGCATCGGGCGGCAGGGTGGGGGCGTCGACAGGTTCCTTGCCGATGGCATCGGCATCAGCGCCGGCGAGGCGATACAGATTGCCTTCGATGTACAGCGTGAAGCTGCCGCCCAGCGCCTGGCTGATGAAGCCAGCAAGGCCGGGTTGCAGCTTGATGGGATGGCCGGAGGGAACCATCACGGCATCCACTTCGCGCTCGATGATGAAGGGTTCGTGGCGATGGGCCATGGCTTACTCGGTGGAAACGGGCTCGACCGGCGCGGCGTGGCCCGAGGCGGCGTCGGCCAGCGCGGCCTGCAATGTATGCCAGCACAGGCTGGCGCACTTCACGCGCACCGGGAACTCGCGCACGCCGGAGAGTGCGGCGAGCTTGCCGAGATCTGCGGTGGGGACCGCCGTACCGGTGAGCAGGCCGTGCACCTGCTGGAACAGGGTCTCCACTTCGTCGTGGCGCAGGCCTTTCACGGCCTCGGTCATCAGAGAGGCCGAGGCCATCGAAATGGCGCAGCCATTGCCCTTGAAGCGCAGCTCCTCGAGGCGATCGCCGGCGTTGCGCAGGGTGATGGAAAGGCGGTCGCCGCAGAGCGGATTGTGACCGTCGGCATGACCATCGGCCGGGTCGAGATGCCCGAAATTCCGCGGATGGCGGTTGTGATCCAGGATCACTTCGCGATAGAGGTCGGTGAGCTCCATCAGGCGAAGATCTCGCGTGCATGGCGTACGGCCCGCTCCAGCTGCGCCACCTCTTCGAGCGTGCTGTAGCAGGCGAAGGAGGCGCGGGCGGTGGCGGGCAGGCCCAGCAGTTCCATCAGCGGCATGGCGCAGTGATGACCGGCGCGGATGGCGACGCCTTCGTGATCCAGCACGGTGCCCAGGTCGTGCGGATGCACGCCATCGAGCGTGAAGGAGAGCACGGCTGCCTTGTGCGCGGCGGTGCCGTGGAGGTGGATGCCGGGAATGGCCTCGAGCGCCGTGGTCGCGGCCCGCAGCAGCAGCAGCTCATGTGCCGCCGCCTGTTCCCGGCCCAGCGATTCGAGGTAGTCGATGGCCGCGGCAAGACCCACCGCGCCACTGATGTTCGGCGTGCCGGCCTCGAACTTGTGCGGCAGCTCGTTCCAGGTGCTGCGCTCGACGGAGACGGTGCGGATCATGTCGCCGCCGCCCTGCCACGGCGGCATGGCTTCGAGCAAGGCCTCGCGTCCATAGAGCACGCCGATGCCGGTGGGCGCATAGAGCTTGTGGCCGGAGAAGGCGTAGAAGTCGCAGCCGAGCGCTCGCACGTCCACGGGCTCATGGGCCACGGCCTGCGCGCCGTCCAGCAGCACGGGAATGCCGCGCGCGTGCGCGGCGGCGACCACGCGCTGCACGGGCAGTATCGTTCCGAGCGCATTGGACACATGCGCCATGGCGACGAGCCGGGTGCGTTCGCCCAGCAGCGCCTCGAATTCATCGAAGCGCAGCTGGCCGGCGGCATCCAGCGGCGCCACGCGCAGGCGCGCGCCCGTGGCGGCTGCGACCATCTGCCAGGGCACGATGTTGGCGTGGTGCTCCAGCGCCGAGATCGCGATCTCGTCGCCGGGCTTGAGCTCGCTGTGTCCCCAGCTCTGGGCGACCAGGTTGATGGCTTCGGTGGTGCCGCGCACGAACACGATCTCGCGCGTGGACGCGGCATTGAGGAAGGAGCGCACGCGCTCGCGCGCCGCCTCGAAGGCGTCGGTCGCGAGCTGGCTCAGCGAGTGCACGCCGCGATGCACATTGGAATGCAGATGCGTCTCGTAGTAATCCACCGCGTCGATCACGGCTCGCGGACGCTGGGTGGAGGCGGCGCTGTCCAGATAGGCCAGCGGCTTGCCGTTCACCTGCCGTGAGAGCACGGGAAAATCGGCGCGCACCCGGGCCACGTCGTAGACTGCCGCGGAGGCGCTGATCCGGGCGCGCAGGTTCATTGCCGCGCCTCGCTGGCGACGATGTTGCCCAGGCATTCGAGCACAGCCTTCTCGGCCAGCCGCCGCAGCGCCGGATCCGCGACGCGCGAAATCGCATCCTCGATGAAGGCCCATTCGAGCAACTGTCGCGCAGTGGCCGGGTCCAGGCCGCGCGAGAGCAGATAGAACAGCGTGTTCGCGTCCAGCGCGCCGGTGGTGGCGCCATGCGTGGCCTTGACCTCGTCCGTGTGGATTTCCAGCTGCGGGCGCAAATCGATCTCGGCGTTGCCGGCGCCGTCGAGCAGGCCGCGCAGGGACTGCGTGGAGGAGGCGCCGCGGGCGCCGGGAAGAACCTCCACACGGCTGGCGCAGGCCACCTGGGCGCGATCGCGCGCCAGCGCACGAAATACCTGGTCGCTGCTGGTGTGCGGGGCGATGTGATCCACCCGCAGTGAAGTGTCGCAGCGGCGACGATTCATTCCCAGGCTGACGCCATTGAAGGCAAGCCGCGCGCCGGCGCCGAACAATGCGGCGCGCACCGAGCTGCGCGCCGATTGCGCACCCAGCGCCAGCTGCGCAAGCTCGTAGGTGCTGTCCTGATCCAGCGCAACCTGCAGGGTGTCGAGGAAGCGGGCGTCGCTTGCCAGTTGCTGCCAGCGCAGGTGACGGCAGTGGCTGCCGCGCGCCGCGAACAGCTGCACCGCCGCATTGACCACGGACGCCGTGGAGGCATTGCCCAGATGGCGCTCCACCAGCGTCAGGGAGGCGCCGGCTTCGAGGGTGACTTCCAGGCGCGGATAGAAGGACTGGGCGTCGAGGGTGTCCGTGGTGATGAACAGCAGCTCGATGCGCTGTTCCGCGCTTACGACCAGGCGGGCCACATCCGTGGCGAAGGCGTCGTTCAGCCAGCCGAAGCGTTCGTGCAATGTGCGCTCCGGCATCAGCGCGTCGCTGCGCTTGAGCAGGGCGGGGCAGGAATCCGACAGATCCTCGATGTAGCGGCCGTTGGCGAACACCAGCCGCACGAAACCTTCCAGCCGCTCAGGCAGCTCGGCAGCCTCGGGCACATCGGCCGGCGCCAGCTCCATCGGCGCCAGCGGCACGGAGGAGAGGTAGCGCAGGTCGGAGTAGCGCCAGGTGTCGTTGCGCAGCTCGGGGAGGCCGGCGGCCAGCGCCTTCTCGATGGCGCGGCTGCGCGCCTCGACCGGCAGGATGCGGGCGTCGAGCAACGGCGCGGACTGCATGATGGCAGTCCGCAGGCGCTTCTCCCATGCGCCGCGGCTGCTGCCTGCTTCCTCGCTCATGCTGCCTCTTCGAGCAGCCAGTCGTAGCCGCGCTGCTCCAGCTCGCGTGCCAGCTCCGGTCCGCCGCTCTTGACGATGCGGCCCCGGGCCAGCACATGCACATGGTCCGGCTGCACATGATCCAGCAGCCGCTGGTAATGCGTGACCAGCACGATGGAGCGCGTCGGGCCGCGCAGGCTGTTGATGCCGTCCGCGACGACCTTGAGGGCGTCGATGTCGAGCCCGGAATCGGATTCGTCGAGCACCGCGAGGCGCGGTTCCAGCACCAGCATCTGCAGGATCTCGTTGCGCTTCTTCTCGCCGCCCGAGAAGCCCTCGTTGACGGCCCGCTGCAGCATGCTCTCGTCCATCTGCAGGCGCTTGGCCTCGGTCTTCACCAACGTCATGAAGTCGATGGCGTCGA
>CAUJIK010000114.1 GCA_963205255.1 Pseudomonadota bacterium | reverse complement strand
GTGTCATAATGACGCTGCTGCTGCAGCTCCAAAGGAGAATCCATTGAATCGCAAAGTCCTGCTGGTCGTTCTGACTTCAGTCCTGGTGCTGGGCGGCTGCGCCGGAAAGCGCGCGACGGATGCGGGCGCGGGCAGTGAGGCAGTGGGCAGCACTGCCGGATCGGGCGCCGAGAGTTCCGGCGTCACGACGGTGAGCGCCGGCGAAGGCGGCAGCCAGGGCGCCCTGGGCCCCACTGGAGCGCTGGGTTCGCAGCGCGTCATCTATTTCGAATTCGACAGCAGCGAGATCCGCAGCGACTACGTGGACGTGATCGCCGCGCATGGCCGCTTCCTGGCCGGCAACGCCAGCGTGCGCGTGCGCCTGGAAGGCCACACCGACGAGCGCGGATCGCGCGAATACAACATCGGCCTGGGCGAGCGCCGTGCGCAGACCGTGCGCCGTGCTCTGGCCCTGCAGGGTGTGCAGGAAGCCCAGATCGCCACCGTGAGCTACGGTGAGGAACGCCCGGCCGCCGCCGGCAGTGACGACAACGCCTACTCGAAGAATCGCCGTGTCGAGATCGTCTACATCAACTGATCGCCGGGCCCGGCTGGCGTGGCTGCTGCCGGCGCTGCTGGCGGCGGGCTGCGTCACGGCTCCCGAGGAAGATCCGGTGCAGCTGCGGCTGAATGACCTCGATGCGCGCGTGGGCCGCATCGACCGGATCGTCTCCAACCAGAGCCTGGTGCAGCTGGCGCAGCAGGTGGACTCGCTGCAGAACGAGGTACGCGGCCTCAAGGGCCGCCTCGAAGAGCTGCAGAACGAGAACGCCACGCTGCGCCGCGAGCAGCGGGATCTGTACACCGATCTGGATGGCAGGCTCCGGGCTGGGGCGGCGCCTGCCGAGCTGGCCTCGTCCGACGTTCCGCCGGCGTCGGGCGGCGATGAGCAGACTCGTTACGACAACGCCTTCAATGAGCTCAAGAACCGCAACTATGCAGCGGCCGTGCAGGCCTTCCGGGCACTGGCGACGGCCTACCCGAATGGCCAGCTGGCGGACAACACGCAGTACTGGCTCGGCGAGGCCTACTACGTGACCCAGGAATACGACCACGCCGCTGCGGCATTCCAGCGTGTGCTCACCAGCTGGCCGCAGTCGCGCAAGGCTCCGGATGCCATGCTGAAGCTGGGCTACACGCAGATCGAGCAGCGCAAGGTTGCCGAAGGTCGCGTCACGCTGCAGCAGCTGGTGGCAAACCACCCCGGCTCCGATGCGGCGCGCCTCGCCCGCGAGCGCCTGCAGCGCCTGCCGGCAGGCGCACGCTGACGGCGGGAGCTGCCATGGCGGCCGATGCTTCCCCGGCACGGCTCAGGATCACCGAGATCTTCCGCTCCCTGCAGGGCGAGGGTGATGCCGTCGGTTTCCCGACGGTTTTCGTGCGCCTCACGGGCTGCCCGCTGCGCTGCCAGTACTGCGACACCAGCTATGCGTTTGGAGGCGGTGAGTGGATGACGCTCGATGCCATCCTCGAGCGGGTGGCGGCGCTGTCTGTACGGCATGTGTGTGTGACCGGCGGTGAGCCGCTGGCGCAGCGCGAGTGCCTGGCGCTGCTGGAAAGGCTCTGTGACGCCGGTTATCAGGTCTCGCTCGAGACCAGCGGCGCAATGGCTCTGGCGGGCATCGACCAGCGCGTGGCCAAGGTCGTCGACGTGAAGACGCCGGCCTCGGGCGAGGAACGCCGCAACCGTTATGCCGAGCTTGCCGGTCTTGCGCCGCGCGACCAGGTGAAATTCGTGATCTGCGATCGGGCCGACTACGAATGGAGCCGGGCGAAGCGCGCGGAGCTGGACATGGGACAGGCCATGGTGCTGTTCTCGCCCAGCCATGAGCAGCTGCCGGCGCGCACGCTGGCGGACTGGATACTCGAGGATCGCCTCGATGTGCGCCTGCAGATGCAGCTGCACAAGATCCTCTGGGGCAACGAGCCGGGACGATGAGCGCCGTGCCCCATGCCGTGGTGCTGCTTTCCGGCGGGCTGGACTCGGCCACCGTGCTCGCCTCGGCGCGCGCGGAAGGTTTTGCCTGCCATACGCTGGCGGTGAGCTATGGCCAGCGGCACAGCGCGGAGCTGGCCGCCGCGCGGCGCGTGGCCGCCATGCTGGGCGCGGTCCAGCATCGGCAGATGCACGTGGATCTGGCGGGCATCGGCGGTTCGGCGCTCACCGATGCGGCCATCGCGGTTCCGGATGCCGGCGGCGCCGGCATTCCGGTCACCTATGTGCCGGCGCGCAACACGCTGCTGCTGGCGCTGGCGCTGGGCTGGGCGGAGGTGCTGGGTGCGCAGGACCTGTTCGTGGGCGTGAACGCCGTGGACTATTCGGGGTATCCGGACTGCCGGCCTGAATTCGTCCAGGCTTTCGAAGCATTGGCGAACCTTGCCACGCGCGCCGGCGTCGAGGGCAAGCGCTTCCGTATCCATGCGCCGCTGCAGCAGTTGACCAAGGCGCAGATCATCCTCCTGGGCACGGGTCTGGGCGTGGACTATGCCCAGACGGTTTCCTGCTATCAGGCCACGGAGGCGGGGGAAGCCTGCGGACGCTGCGATTCCTGCCGGCTGCGCAGGGAGGGGTTCGTGGCGGCCGGAATTGCCGATTCCACGCGTTACGCCTGACAAGGTATTATTCGCGCCCCTTGCGATGGGCCGTTAGCTCAGCCGGTAGAGCAGCTGGCTTTTAACCAGTTGGTCGCGCGTTCGAATCGCGCACGGCCCACCACGGGGGACAGGATCAGCGCACCACTCCGCAGGCGATGCGGTCGCCGGAGTCGCCCGCCGGCTGCGAGACATAGTCATCGTGCTTCTCGTGCACCACGAGGGCGCGCCCCACCAGATCATGCGTGCCGCCGTCCCGGATGCTCGCGTCTGAGACGAGTGTCCGCACATGGGCGATGCCCCGATCGTCTGCCATGATGTTCGGGATGTCGCCCAGATGCTTCTGTTCTGAGTCCGGCCCGCCATGCGCGCTGTTGCCAGGATTGAGATGATCGCCGGCACTGCTGGCATCCGCGGCCGAGCAGTCGCCGTTCTCATGGAAGTGGAAGCCGTGGGTTGATCCTGGCTCAAGGCCACGCACCTCACCCTCCAGCATCACGCCGCCGCCCGCGGCGATGAGCTGCAGGGCGCCGTTCACGCTGCTTCCCGAGGCGCTGAGCAATGCCACATCGGCGACGGCCGCCGCTGGCGCGGGGGGATGGGGTGGAGACGAAAGGGCCGCATCGCCCGGTGCCTCGGCCGTTCCGCAGGCTGCCATCAGGGCGGCCACAGGCAGCAACAGACTGGTGCGCCCGCTCACAGCCTGAACCCCGCGGCATGCTCGCCCAGCAGGCCTCCCTGCGCTTCCTTCGGCGCAATGCGCCAGAACACCGTTTCCGGATTGTGTTCCTCGAGGATCTGTCGCGCCTGTTCGATCTCCACCTTGCCGCGGGGGTGAACCACCACCACGGCTTTGCCGTCCTGGATGAACTGCACGATGTTGTCGACGATCGGTTCATCCGTATCGTCGGTGAGCAGTACTTTGAAATATTCGGCCAGGTCTTGCGCGAACGACCGTTGTGGATGACCCACCACCCGTTCGTGGCTGGTGAGGGAAACTATATCCAGCCGGTCCGTGGGAAAACCCTCCTGTCCCAGATGGACGCGGGTTTCTTCAGCCGTGGCCGGGTGTGCGTAAAGCGCAATGATCCTGTCCATGGACCGAGTATGAGGAGGCGCGGGATGGCTCTGCGCCCGAAGTCCTGAGCATCGGCCGTAAGCAGATTCCTACGGACGTTTTCAGCTCTTCAGTACGCTGATGACCTGCGGCTCCAGGTAGGCCTCCAGCCCCAGGCGGTGATAGGTGCGTCCCATGCCGGATTCCTTGGCGCCGCCGAAAGGTACATTGGGCATGGTGGCGCGATGCTGGTTCACCCAGGCGGTGCCGACTTCCAGCTGCGCGGCGATCTGCGTGGCGCGCTGCACATCGCGGCTCCACACCGATCCGGCCAGCCCATAGCGCGTGTCGTTGGCACGGCGGACGGCATCCTCGACATCGCGGAATTTCATCACCGGGAACACCGGACCGAATTGCTCCTCGACCACCAGGCGGCTGGTCTCAGGCAGCCCCGTGACCACGGTGGGCGTCACGAAGTAGCCCTGGCCTTGCGGGGCCGGGCCGCCTTCGTGCAGCGTGCCGCCGCTGCGCTTCGCATCGGCCTTGAGTTCCTGCACACGCTCGAACTGCCGCCGGTTCTGTATCGGGCCCAGCACTGTGTCAGCTTCGAGTCCGCTGCCAAGCTTTGCCAGGCGTGCCTCATTGGCAAGCGCCGCCACCAGCGCATCGTGGATCTTCTCGTGCGCATAGATGCGCTTGATCGCCATGCACACCTGTCCGCTGTTCACGGTGGCGCCGAAGAACAGCTTCCTGGCCACCACCGCCACGTCGACATCGTCGAGCACGATGGCGGCGTCGTTGCCGCCCAGCTCCAGCGTCACCCGTTTCAGGGTGCCGGCGCAGGCGGCCATGACCTTCTTGCCGGTGGCCACGGAGCCGGTGAAGGAGATCTTGTCGATGCCCGGGTGGGCTGTCAGCAGGGCGCCGAGTTCATCGCCGCCGGCCAGCACGCCCATCACGCCGGCCGGGAGGATGTCGCGCAGGATCTCGCCGATGCGCAGAGTGGTCAGCGGCGTGAAGGGCGAGGGCTTGATGATGGCGCAGTTTCCCGTGTACAGCGCCGAGGTCAGCGGGCAGATGGCGAGGTTCACCGGCGCGTTCCACGGGGTGATGATGCCGGCAACGCCCAGCGGCACATGGCGCAGTTCGATGTGGCGCTCGTCGTTGTCGACCAGTACTTCCGGCCGGATCTCGATCTTCGTCATGCCCGTCGACAAAGTCGCGGCGCGCTCGATTTCGTCGCGGGACTGGCCCAGGGGTTTGCCCTGCTCCTGCGTGAGCAGCCGCGCCAGAGGCTCCTTGTTCGCCTTGAGGGCCTCGGCGCAGCGCGCGATGAATCCGGCGCGTTCGGTATATGACAGTGCGCGCCAGGCCGGGAAGGCGGCGCGCGCCGCGCTGACAGCGCGATCCAGCTCTGCCGCACCCGCGGCCGGGCAGTGCGCGAATACCGTGCCCGTGGAGGGGTCGATGACCTCGAGCCGGGCATCGGCGCCGGCGGCCTTGCCGCCGATCGTGAGGGTGAAGGGAGCAGCGAGGTCGGTCATGGCAGCGCGGTCCAGTCGAACGGGGGAATGCTAGAATAGCGGCTTCCATCGTCAAACCAAGACCAACAAGGACAGACATCCATGAAAGTAGGACTGGCGGGGCAGGGCGCGTTCGGCATCAAGCATCTCGAGGCGATCCGCAACATTCCCGGGATCGAGGTCATCACCCTGACGGGCGGCAACCAGGAAGCCACCAAGGAAGTCGCCGAAAAATTCGGCATCCCCCATTACACGGGCGATCTGGCCGAAAGCCTCAAGCAGCCTGGCCTCGAAGCCGTGATCCTCGCCACCCCCACGCAGATGCACGCCGTCCAGGCCATCCAGTGCATGCGCGCCGGCAAGCACGTGCAGGTGGAAATCCCGATGGCCGACAGCCTCGCCGATTCCGAGGAAATCGTGAAGGTGCAGAAGGAAACCGGCGTCATCGCGATGGCCGGCCATACGCGCCGCTTCAACCCCTCGCACCAGTGGATCCACCGCAAGGTCGTCGCCGGCGAGCTCAAGGTGCTGCAGATGGACGTGCAGACCTACTTCTTCCGCCGCACCAACATGAATGCGCTGGGCAAGCCGCGCAGCTGGACCGACCATCTGCTGTGGCACCACGCCTGCCACACCGTGGACCTGTTCGGCTACCAGGCGCAGGATGAAGTGACTGTGGCGCGTGGCGTGCAGGGCCCGATCCATCCCGACCTCAAGATCGCGATGGACATGTCCATCCAGATGAAGACGCGCGGCGGCGCCATCTGCACGCTGTCGTTGTCGTTCAACAACGACGGCCCGCTGGGCACGTTCTTCCGCTACATCTGCGACAACGGCACCTATCTGTGCCGCTACGACGATCTGTTCAACGGCAAGAACGAGCAGATCGACGTGTCGAAGGTCGATGTGTCGATGAACGGCATCGAGCTGCAGGACCGGGAATTCTTCGCGGCCATCCGCGAGGGCCGTGAGCCCAATTCCAGCGTGCAGCAGGTGCTGCCGGCCATGCGTACGCTCGACACCATCGAGAAGTCGCTGCTCTGAGCTACGCGCCTCGTGGCCGCGAATCTTCCGGCGTCCACGACTGCGTGACGAAACGCCCGCCCTGGAAGCGCTCGGCCACCGCGTCGGCCGGCGCGGGCGGCAGCGCGGCGACGGCTTCCGCGAACACTTCCGCGTCCTGCGTGGGCAGGTATCCGATGGCATTGGGCTCGCTCATGTCGTACCAGGCGCGGGTGTTGGCGGATATGCCCCAGACGGGCGCGAACTGTACCCGCGATGCTTCCACCGACTTGCGCACCAGTTGCCTCAGGTCCTCGAGACCCAGCCAGCTGGACAGCTCACGCGCATTGCGCGGCGGCAGGTTCATGAAGGTGCCGATGCGCAGCGCCACGGTCTCGATGCCGTGCTTGGTCCAGTACATGCGGGCGAGCTCTTCGCCCCACACCTTCGAGAGCCCGTAAAAGCAGTCGGCGCGATAGGGCGCATCCAGGCGCAGCTTCTCGGTCACCGCATGCAGGCCGAAGGCATGGTTGGAGCTGGCGTAGACGATGCGCCTGACGCCATGCCGGCGGGCGCCCTCATAAAGCTCGAACAGCATGCGGTGATTGTTTTCCAGCACCAGCGGGAAAGCCTGCTCGTTGCTGGTCGCAGCCCAGTGCACGACGGCGTCCATGCCTTGCAGGGCGGCATCCACGAAAGCCGGGTCGCAGAGGTTGCCGGTCAGCAGCGTCTCGCCATCCAGCGCTTCGAGGGTGGTTCCCGGCAGGTCGGTGCTGCGCAGTTCGTGTCCGGCGTCATGCAGTGCGGGGCGGCTGGCGCGGCCCAGACGGCCGGCGGCTCCGGTGATAAGTACTTTCATGGTCTGATCCTTGGGTCTAGTCGCGGTCGATGATCTGCATCATCGCCGCGGGGTGGCGTTCGCCCGCCACGGGCGATTCGGCAAGCAGGGCGTCGATGCGCTGCAACTGCTCAGCGGCAAGCTGCAATCTGCCGCCGGCGAGATTGTCCAGCAGATGCTTGCGGGTCTTCATGCCCGGAATGGCTACGACGTTCGGCGCGCGCGACAGCACCCAGGCGATGGCCACCTGCGCGGCGCTGGCCGCATGTTCGGCGCCGATGGCATGCACCAGATCCACGAGCCGCCCGTTCTGCTCGGCATTGGCATCCTGGAAGCGCGGCTGGTTGCGGCGATTGTCATTGATCGGCAATTCGACAAGACGGCGAAAATTGCCAGCCAGAAAGCCACGCCCCAGCGGGCTGTAGGCGACGAAGGTGGTGCCCAGTTCCCGACAGACCGTGAGCATGGCTTGCTCCGGCTCGCGCGACCACATCGAATATTCGCTTTGTACCGCCGCCACCGGATGCACGGCCGCGGCACGGCGCAGCGTCGTGACGCTGCACTCGGACAGGCCGATGTGGCGGATCTTGCCGGCGCGCACCAGGTCGGCCAGAGCGCCCACGGATTCTTCTATGGGCACGGTGCGGTCGATGCGATGCAGATAGAAGAGGTCGATGGTTTCGAAACCCAGCCGCGTGAGGCTCTCATCCAGGGACTGGCGGATGGTTTCCGGCCGGTTGTCGGCCATGGCCGCGCCGCCGGGTCCGCGCGACAGACCGCACTTCGAGGCGAGAAACACGCGGCTGCGATGCGGCCGCAGCACGCTGCCGACGAAGCGCTCGTTTTCGCCCACCTGGTAACTGGCGGCGGTGTCGAAGTGATTGACGCCCTGGTCCAGCGCCATGAGCAGCGTGGCGCGGGATTCCTCGTCGTCACGCGTGCCATACCATCCCACCAGGCCCATGCAGCCGAAACCAACAGCTGAGACTTCGGCCCCGGCGCTGCCCAGAGGCCGCATTGCAGTCGTCGTATCCATAGGCGGGAAGGTATCATGGCCTGCATGACCGCGATGTGGGATACGCGGCAATGCCATTCCTGACGGGGGTTTGAAGATGATTATTGATTGTCATGGTCATTACACGACGGCGCCCCAGGCGCTCACCGATTTCCGCGACGCGCAGAAAGCAGCGCTGAAAGATCCTGCACAGACCCCGTCGCGCGCTTCCCTGAAAATCTCCGACGACCAGATCCGCGACAGCCTCGAAAACGCGCAGCTGAAGTTGCAGCGCGAACGTGGCTCCGATCTCACCGTCTTCTCGCCGCGCGCTTCGACCATGGCGCACCACATCGGCAACGAAGCCACGAGCCTGGAATGGTCGCAGATCTCCAACGACCTCATCGAACGCGTGGTGGGGCTCTATCCGCAGAACTTCGTCGGCGTGTGCATGCTGCCGCAGTCACCGGGCGCGTCGCTCGCCGGCAGCGTGAAGGAACTGGAACGCTGCGCGAAGATGGGCTTCATCGGCGCCAACCTCAATCCGGATCCTTCGGGCGGCCACTGGACGTCGCTGCCGCTGACGGACCGCTACTGGTACCCGATCTACGAGAAGCTTGTGGAACTGGACATGCCCGCCATGGTGCATGTGAGCTCCTCCTGCAATGCGAATTTCCACGCCACCGGCGCGCATTACATCAACGCGGACACCACCGCCTTCATGCAGCTGATCCAGGGCGACCTGTTCAAGGATTTCCCGACGCTGCGACTGATCATTCCGCATGGCGGCGGCGCGGTGCCCTATCACTGGGGTCGGTACCGGGGTCTCGCGCAGGACATGAAGCGGCCGCCGCTGGATGCGCATGTGATGAAGAACGTGTTCTTCGATACCTGCGTGTATCACCAGCCGGGCATCGACCTGCTGCTGAAGGTCATCCCGGTGGAGAACATCCTGTTCGGTTCGGAGATGGTCGGCGCGGTGCGCGGGGTGGACCCGACCACGGGCTTCAACTACGACGACACCCGCCGCTACATCGACGCCTCGAACCTTGCCGCCGCAGACAAGCAGCGCATCTTCGAAGGCAATGCGCTGCGTGTGTACCCGCGACTCAAGGCCCGCCTGGCCTGAGCCGCGGGTCTGAACCGCCGGGCCTCAGATGTACTTGAGGCCCAGTTCGGCGAGCTTGTCGCGGAACTTGTAGATATCCATGCCCAGTTCGCCGGCGGCCAGGCGCCGGCGCTTGTCTTCCTCGTTGGCAACGCGCTTGGCCGCCGCATCGGCGACCGTCGCGGCGTCGGCATGGCGCACCACACAGACTCCGTCGTCGTCGGCGACGATGATGTCGCCGGGGTTCACGGCCTGCGCCGCGCAGATCACCGGCACATTGACCGAACCCAGGCTCGCCTTGATGGTGCCCTGGGCAAAGACGGCCTTGCTCCATACCGGGAAGTCCATCTCCTTGAGCGTCGCCACATCGCGCACGCCGGCGTCGATCACCAGCGCCTGCACACCGCGCGCCTTCAGCGAGGTGGCGAGCAGGTCGCCGAAATAGCCGTCCACGCAGGGCGAGGTGGGCGCGACGACGAGGATGTCGCCGGGTTTGCACACCTCCACCGCCACGTGCAGCATCCAGTTGTCGCCGGGAGGCGCGGAGACCGTCACGGCCGGGCCCGCGATCGACTTGCCGGCGTAGATCGGACGCATGTAGTGCGCCAGCAGGCCAATGCGACCCTGGGCTTCGTGGACGGTCGCGACGCCATAGGTCGCGAGCTGCTTTGCGATGGCCGGATCGGGGCGCGGAATCTCGCGCACGCAGACATGCTTGCTCATGATGGACACCTCACAGGTTCAGCCTGAAAATCCGTGGCGTTAAACCTGAGCATTTTAACTCCATGACCCACCCTGATCTGCATCTCCTCATCGACGGCCGGCAATTGTGCGGGGAGGGCCGGCGCACCCGGCCGGTAGTGAACCCGGCCAGCGGAGAGATCCTGGGCGAGGTGCCGCTGGCTTCTTCCGCCGACCTGGATCGGGCGCTGGAGGCGGCGCAGCGCAGCTGGCCGGCCTGGCGTGCGCTGGGGCCGCAGCAGCGCGGCAACCTGCTCAGGAAGGCTGGTGAGCTGCTGCGCGAGCGCAGCGAGGCCATTGCGCGGCTGGCTACCGTCGAAGAGGGCAAGACCCTGGCCGAGGCACGGCTGGAACTCATCATCGCGGCCGAGACTTTCGAGTGGTATGCGGAGGAGGGTCGCCGCGCCTATGGGCGGGTGCTGCCGCAGCGCGCTTCCGGCATGCGCATGACGGTGGTGAAGGAGCCGGTGGGGCCGGTGGCAGGCTTCGCGCCCTGGAATTTCCCGCTCGGCAATCCGGCCCGCAAGCTCGGCTCGGCACTGGCCGCCGGCTGCACGGTGATCGTGAAGGCGGCAGAGGAAACGCCTGGCTGCGCCCTGGCCATCGCGCAGGCGCTGGTGGATGCCGGCGTGCCGGCAGGCGTCATCGCCGTGGTGTTCGGTGTTCCCGCCGAAGTCTCCGGGCATCTGCTCGCCTCGCCGGTGATCCGCGCCGTGAGCTTCACGGGTTCAGTGCCGGTGGGCAAACAGCTCGCCGCGCTGGCCGCTGCCGGCATGAAGCGCACCACCATGGAACTGGGCGGCCATGCGCCGGTGCTGGTCTTCGACGATGTGGATGTGGAAGCGGTGCTCGATCTGGCGGTGGCGGCCAAGTTCCGCAACGCGGGGCAGATCTGCGTGTCGCCCACGCGTTTCTATGTGCATGAGGCCATCTACGAGAAGTTCGCGGCGGGCTTTGCCGCGCGCGCGCGCAGCTGGCCGGTGGGCAATGGACTGGACGAGGGCGTGAAGATGGGCCCGCTGGCCCATGCGAGGAGACCTCAGGCGGTGGCCTCCCTGATCGACGAGGCGATCGGCGCGGGTGCGAAGCGGCTTGCCGGCGGCGCGCCGATGGCGGGCAAGGGCTTTTTCTACCAGCCCACGGTGCTGGGTGATGTGCCCGAAGCGGCGCGCATCATGAACGAGGAGCCTTTCGGCCCCGTTGCAGTGCTGGGGCGTTTCGGCAGTTTCGATGAGGCCATCGCGAAGGCCAACAGACTGCCGTATGGCCTTGCCGCCTATGCCTTCACCCAGAATGCCCGGCGCGTGAACCTCATCGGTGAGCAGGTGGAGTCGGGCATGCTGGGCATCAACAGCTTCACCATCGCCGTGCCGGAGGCGCCGTTTGGCGGAGTGAAGGAGAGCGGCTACGGCTCCGAGGAAGGCATCGAAGGTCTCGACGCCTGCCTCGTCACCAAGTTCATCACCGAGTCCTGACCTAAAGCAGCAGCAGCGCGGCCAGACCCGCGGCGGCAAAACGCCACCAGGCGAACAGCGCCAGGCCATGGCGGTTGAGCCAGGCCACCATCCATTTCACGGCCAGCGCCGCCGAGGCCCATGCGGCGATGAAGCCGGTGAGCAGTGCCGGCCAGCCATAGGCGGTGAGCATGCCGTCGCCATGCTTCATCACGGTGTAGGCCGTGGCGGCCGTCAGCGTCAGCACGCCGAGCAGGAAGGCGAACTCCACCGCCGCGGCCAGTGAAAGGCCCACGGCGAGCCCGCCGAGAATGGTGACGAGGCTGCGGCTGGTTCCCGGCCACATGGCAATGCACTGGATGAGGCCGATGATGAAGGCTGCCTGCCAGGTGAGGGCATCGAGCGCCGCGCCGTTGCGGCGGGCATCGACCCATTTTCCCAGCGCCAGGATCAGCAAACCACCGACGATCCAGGCGGCGATGACCGGCTTGACCCCGAACAGGTGCTGCTCGATGCGGTCGTCGAACAGCGAGCCCAGCACCGCCGCGGGAATGAAGGCCGCGATGATGCACAGCGCCAGTTTCAATCCGGCGGGATCCTGTCCGAACACGCCGCGGACCATGCCGGCCACGCGCTGGCGGTAGGTGCCGAGCACGGCAACGATGGCGCCGGCCTGGATGGCGATGGCATAGCCATTGGCGGCCTCTCCTTCGGCAATGCCCAGCAGGCGTTGCGCGATCAGCAGGTGGCCGGTGGAGCTGACCGGCAGATATTCGGTGACGCCTTCGACGATGCCCAGTATCAGGGCCTGCAGCAGATCCATGTTGAAACCTTCTAGCGGTTGATGCGCCGGCCGCGCAGATGGCCCAGCAGGAGCATCATCATCAGCAGCAGTGAAGCGGGCGGGAGACTCCCGCCACCACCCTTGCCAGTGGCTGGTGGGGGATTGGTGCTGCCGCTGGAACCGCCGCCGTTGCTGGCCGTCACGGTCACTTCGGCGCTGTCGGTGGCGCCGTGGTTGTCGGTGATGGTCAGGCGCAGCGTATAGCTGCCCCGGGCGGGCGATTCCACCGCGGCGCTGGCCTGGTTTGCCGTGGAGATCGTGGGCGCGGACGCCCCGCCGGAGGCTCCGACCACGCTCCATGCGAAGGACATCAGGCTGCGGCCGGCGGCCGCGCCGCTGCCGGTGCCATCCAGGGTCAGCATGCGCGCCGGGCCGACGACGCCGTTGACCTGGGCGACGGCCGTGGGGCGCAGAGCCTGGATGACGGCTGCCTCGGTATCGAGCATCCCTGCGCCGCAGACAGCGGTGGTGCAGATGCACTCCTGCTCCTGCAGCGGAGCCACTTCGGGCGAGACGCAGGCGGGAGGCGCGGGCATCGTTGCGGCGGGGAAGGGTCGGGCCGCCGCGCGCAGGCGCTGGGTGAGCACGGCCGGAGTGAGCGCCGGGTTCACCGCTTTCATCATGCCGGCGGTCGCGGCCACCAGCGGCGCGGAGAAGCTGGTGCCGATGTTCGGGCTCTGCGGCGTGGTGAAGCTGTAGCCCGTCGGGTGCCGGGCGCCGGAGTTGGTGGTGGTCGTCAGCTCGAACAGGCAGTCGCCGAAATCGTTGACGCAGTTGCCAGCCGGAGCCGCCAGGGCGATCTCGGGGCCGAGGTTGCTGTAACCCACTTTGGTGCCGGCATGGCGCAGCCCTGCCACGGCCACGGCGCCCGGGCAATTGGCAGGGGCATCCACTGCCTTGCCATCGTTGCCTGCTGAAACCACGACCAGCACGCCATGCTCCGAGAGCGTGCGGATGGCTTCGGTGTACTGCGGCGAGCAGGAGCCGGTGCTGCCCAGACTCATGTTGATGATCTGCGCCGGATACTCATTCTTCGACGGCGTGGTCACCATCAGCGCGCCGGGCATGGCAAGACCGGCTGCCCAATACATGGCCGCCAGCACATCCGAATCGTAGCCGCCGCATTTGCCCAGCGCCCGCACGGGCAACACCCGCAGGTTGAAGCCGGCGCCGGCGATGCCAAGACCGTTGTCGGTGTTGGCCGCGATCAGTCCGGCGACGCGTGTGCCATGCCAGCTGCTGGGCATGGGCTTGGTATCGGAGTTCTCGAGACCACAGCCCTTGCCGGCGAAGGGGCCGTTGAGCAGGTCAGCCTCGGAAATGAAATCGCCAGGATCCGAAGGGTCGTCGTCCCAGCCGTCGCCATCATTGGCCGTGGCATATATCTGCTGACCCTCGAACAGATCAGAGGAAACGAAGTCGTAGCCGGGCAGCAACTTGCCGGCAAGATCAGGGTGATCGAAGCGCACGCCGGTATCGATCACGGCCACGACCACGGGCGAGGTGGCGGGAGTGTCGCCGCCGCGAGTGATCTCCCAGGCGCTGTCGGCGCGGATGGAGGCGGTCTCGCCATCCCGCAGATACCACTGGAAAGGGAAGAGCACATCGTTGGGAACATAGGCGTGGGCGCGCACCCGGCGGTCCGGCTCCGCCAGCTGCACGCGCGGATCACTGCGCAGCGCTGCCAGGGTTCTCTGCATCTGCGCGGAATCCGCCGGCTGCTCCAGCCGCAACAGGCTCATGCCGCCGCCGAGGCCGCGCATCAGTGTCACCGCGCGGCCGCTGCGGGCGCGCAGCGCGCGTGCTTCGATGAGGTCGTCCGTCCATTCGCCGGCGACGGTGCGCCATTTCACGATGATGCGGTCGGTGGCTTCTCCGGCACCCTGCGCGGTTGAAGTGAGCCCAAACAGCAATGAGAGGGCCAGCAGGTGGCGCATGGAATTGGATGGCTTCACGGGCGACATGGTAGCTGGAGTCATGAAGGGCCGCGACTGGTGCTGTTTGTGTCCCTTTGCATGAGTTTACGGAGGTGCTCCCGGGCGGGCGATGGCATTGAATGCAGCCGTAGCCTCTTCACAGGAGAACAGGGATGAAACAGAGGGATCTGCAGCGCGGTCAGGGCATGACCGAATACATCATCGTCGTCGCGCTGGTCGCCATCGCGGCCATCGGCGTCTACACCGCCTTCGGCAAGACCTTGCGGGCGCAGATGGCGGTCACCGCGCAGTCACTGGCGGGCAACAGCGCCAACAATGCCCGCACCGAAGCCAACGACGCCGGCGAGGAGGCCGTGACCCAGGCCCAGCGCCGGGTGCAACTCGACAACTACGACCAGCCGCGCTGATGGCCCGCCGGACGCATTCGGGGCAGGCGATGGTGGTGATGCTGGCATTCGCCGCCAGTCTCGTCGCCGTGTTCGCCGTCGTCTTCAGTGTGGGGCAGACGGTCAACGACAAGATGAAGCTCCTGAATGCGTCCGACGCCGCCGTGCTGAGCGCCGCGCAATGGCAGGCGCGCAGCCTCAACTATCAGGCCTATCTGAACCGCGCCATCGTCGCCAACGAAGTGGCGATAGCGCAGCTGGTGAGCCTGCGCTCATGGTCTGCCTACATCGCCACCTCCACCCGCAACGCCTCCCGCGTGGCGAATTTCATACCACCGCTGGCGCCGGCGATGCGCGCCATCGCACAGGGCTGGGCCGTGGTTGACAGCGGCATCCAGAGGAGCGCTGTGCCGCTGGAGTCGGGGATCAGCCGCTGGAATGTGGATATGCTGAACAGCATGCAGGAGCTGGCGCATGTGCAGGCTCCCATTGCTGCGGCGAACCTGGTCAGCCAGGTCATGCGCGACAACGAGCCGCGGGCAGTGCTCGCCAACTCCAGCCGCTTGTTGCAGGCGAGGAACGGCAATGCCTGGGTGAACCGGTTAACGCGGCAATACCAGCGCGGGGGTGGCGATCTGGCGAGGTTCTCGCAGTTGCTGGCCGCCTCGCGCGACGGGTTCACCGCGCAGCGCAGTGGCGATCTGCTGCCGGCAGGTTCACCGGCACAGGTGTCCCGCCGCGGCGGCACCGATCTCATCGGCGAGTACAGCTGGCGTGGCGTGGATACGTTGTCTGCGCACATGGACCTGCTGATCACTGATGTCGAGGTTCCACTGGGGTGGGGTGCCGCCGAGAGCCGGCGGCGCCCCGTGTCGGGGCGAGGCACGCACGGCGGCAGTCTGCAACGCAATCCGCGCGCTTCACGGCAGGCCACGCGTGCGCTGGCGCCAGAGCAGGGCTATCGCGGGCTGCCCGAGATCCGCGATGTGTCGCAGCCGCAGCGGCGGGACGAACGATCGCTGGTCTATTCACTGGCTCTGCGTATTCCCGGCAATGAAGTGCCCACGGCGGACCGGCTCATCATGCCTTCGGGGCTCATGCTCGCGGACGGCAGCCATGTCAGCCTTGCGCCGGCGTTCGCCGGGCAGTCCCTGCATGCGCTGGCTTCCGCCGTGGTCCGGTTCGAGCGGCCGCAGGCGCGCCAGGATCGCAGGGAGGAATATCCCAGCCTGTTCAGCCCCTACTGGCAGGCCCGCCTTGCGGCCACGCCGCTTTCCGACCAGGCGCTGACGCTTGCGGATCGCGGCCTCACGGTCGATCCCTTCATGGCGGCGCGATGAGTTCCCCGCAACGCATGCGCGGCCAGAGCACGGTCGAGTTTGCGGTCGGGGCCGCAGCTCTGATCCTGCTGCTCCTGGGTGTGCTGCTGCTGAGCGGCTTCCAGGAGGCGCAGCGCCGGACGATCTCCGCGGCGCGGCATGCAGCCTTCCTTCAGATTTGGGGCAATGCGCGCGGCGGCGAAGCGCTGGTGCGGCATCTGCACGCGCTGCACTTCGACGATCCGGGCTTCGTGCGGCCAGTGGGCAATCCGCGGTGGATTGCACCAGCAGACATCACGGCTGGCGTGCAGATCGCGGGAGTGCAGGGCGCCGCCAGCGTTGCGGCCACTGCACTGTTGCAGCCGCTGCGGATTGCCAGCGGCTTCCTCAATTCAGGTTTCGATCTTGCGGCGGGTGGGTACCGGTTCGCGCAGGTGGGTGTGCGGCTGAGGCCCATGTCTACCCTGCCTGCTCCCTTCGATGCGCTGGATCTGTCGCTGACGCATTCCATGTCGTTGCTTGGGGATGGCTGGAATGCATCGGGAAGCCCGCACACGGCGCGCCGCACGGCCGGGCTGGTGCCGACGTCAGCACTGGCTGATTTCTCCGCGCTGTGGCGGACGCTGGCTGCTCCCCTGGCCTTGCTGGAGCCGAATCTGGATCGGCTTTGTCTCGGGCTGATCGAACCCGAACGCGTGCCTGAAGACCGGTTGGGGACGGCATCGGGCCCTGCAAACCAGGAGGGAGCATGTCGTTGAAGTGGCGGGGAAGCGCCGGCCTGCTGTGCGCGTTGCTGCTGGTCGCGGCGCAAGCGCAGGACATCGACCCTTTGTTGTGGCGCGGCCTCGATATCCAGGCCGATCCGGTTCCGGGAACGCTGTGGTTCAACGACATTGCTCTGCAGGCCGTGCGCTTCACAGGTCGGGACATGGATGCACTGCTGCAACGCTGGTTCGAGGCTCATCGCGGACAGAAGGTGCAACAGGCCGATGCTGGAGAATGGCGCATCCACACGGCGCTGGACGGCGCGCGCTCCGAAGTGCTGCAGGTGCGCGAGGGCAAGGAAGGACGGATCGCGATCTGGTCCGTGATGACGCTGGGCATGGCGGAGCCGGCACGGTGGCGTCCGGTCTTCTCGCTGCCGGCCGAATGCCGGGCGGGTCCCGAAGTGCGCGGCATGCATGAGGGCGAGGAGTTTCGCCAGCGCACGGCAACCTGTCGTGGAACTGCCAGCAAGACGCTGGTCCGGGCGCAGGAGGCGGCCCTGCGAAGCGGGTTGCGGGTCGCGCGGCAATGGTCACAGGGTTTCGAGGCGCTGGGCAGTTCATCGCAGGCCCGGATCCTCGTCACCGTACTGGATTCGGGTGGCCAGACGAGGCTGGTCACCGTGGAACGGCGACGGCTGGCGGGAGGCCGTCAATGAGAGCGCCGAATCCACCGCGCCGTGCGGGCGGGCAATCCCTCGTCGAGTACCTGCTGGTCTGTGCCTCGCTGGCGGCGGCGCTGTTCCTTCCCTATGTCGACGGGCGTTCGGTCGCCGTGCTGCTGGCCTCAACGCTGGTCGAGTACCTGCGTGGCGCGTCTTTTGTCACATCCATTCTTTGAGGAGACACCGTGTCGGTGAACTGGAAGCAACGAGTGCGGAAACTCGCAGGGAGCAACCTCATCCTGACTGTGCTTGCCGCGATGGCGGGGCTGGGTGCGGTGGCTGCGGCACGTCACTACATCGACGCCCAGGTGCAGCGCGTCGAAGCCGAGTCCGAAGCGCGGTACCGAAGCGCGTCCGTGGTGGTCGCGCGCGAGGACCTCGACGTCGGAGAGCCGCTGGTCGCCGGGTCGCTTGCGGTGCGACGCATGCCAGCCGGCTACCTTCCCGGCGGAGCAGTGGCAGACAGCGCGGCGGCGGAGTTGATCGGGCGTCGCCTGCTGGTGCCATTGCGGCGCGGAGATCCGCTCACCCGCGCGGTGCTGGCGCCGGAAGAAGTGGTCAGTCTTTCACGCCAGCTGCCCAGTGGCTTGCGCGCCCTCACGCTTGCGGTGGACGACATCAGCTCGCAATCGGGGATGCTGGTGCCGGGCGACGAGATCGACCTCTACTTCACGCAGGGCCGGGGCGCGTCCGGGACGCGCCTGGAGCTGCTGCTCCAGCGAGTGCCGGTGCTGGCGACGGGCACGCGCTTCTCATCCATTCCCGGCGTGGCGCAGGACACGCAGTACGCAACGATCACGCTCAGCGCATCGGCTGACGATGCGGCGCGCATCATCCTTGCGCAGCAGGCCGGCGCCCTGTCGGTTGCATTGCGCGGGCATGGCGACAGCGCGCCGACATTGCTGTCCGTGCGCGACAGCCGCGATCTGGTTCCACGTGTCGTGCGCTCAGCGCCGGGTGCATCAAGATCCCTGGAAGTGCTGCTGGGCGGAGACGGCGCGTCGCAGCCGCGCCGCCTGTGGTTGCAGGCGGGAGAGCGCTCATGAGGCGCGGCGCATGGCTTGCAGCGCTCGTGCTCGCTGCCAACCTTGGTCTGGCGGCAGAGCTGCCAGAGGAGCTCTCGCTGACGGTTGGCGATGCGAGGGTGCTGCATCTGGACCTGCGCCGGGCCGCGCTGGGCGACGGAAAGATCGTCTCCCTTTCCAGTCCCGAACCCGGGCAGTTGCTGGTGATCGGCGAGGCGCCGGGGACGACCACGGCCCAGCTGTGGTTCAAGGATGGAAGCCGGCGCCGGCTGCGCCTGCGGGTCCGGAATGATGATCCCGACGCATTGCTGATGGAGGTCAGGGGGCTGCTGGGAGTAACTTCCGCCATTCATGCCCGGCTGGCCGGTGACCGCATCCTGCTCGAGGGCAGCGACGCGGGCGCGCTGGAGCGGCAGCGCGCAGCGGACATCGCCGCGTTGCATCCCGGCCGCGTGCTGGATTTCGTCAGTCGTGTCGGCGCCGAGAGCATGATCCAGTTCGAGACCCGGCTGGTTGAGGTACGGCGAGACCGTCTCAGACAGCTGGGAATACGCTGGAACACCACGACTCCAGGCCCGGAGGCCACGCTCTCCGGGTCCGGCCGCGAGATGGCGCGGCTGGCCTGGAGCAGCGCATTGGGCTCGCAGATCGATCTGCTCGAGCAGCAGGGCCTGGCCCGGACCATTGCGGAGCCGACGCTCAGTTGTCGCAGCGGCGGTGTGGCCCGATTCGTATCCGGTGGAGAGATTCCGCTGCCGGTGACAGACGGTCTGGGCGCGACCGATGTGCAGTACAAGGAATACGGGATCATTCTCGAGGTCCGGCCACAGGCGGCCGAGACCGGGCCGATCGCCGCCGAGGTGGAGGTCGAGCTGAGCCAGATCGACGCCTCGGTGCGGGTGCGCGATTTCCCCGGATTCACCAAGCGGCGCTCCAGTGCCGCCATCAGCGTGATGGCGGGTGAAACCATCGTCATCGCCGGCCTTGCGGCAACGGAGACCAGCAGCGACCGCCAGGGGCTGCCAGGCCTGGGCCGCCTGCCGGTGGCAGGACGCCTGTTCTCTTCGCACCGCCAGCAGCATCGACAGACCGATCTGCTGGTGCTGATCACACCGCGCCGTGTGTCGCTGCCGTCGGCTGCTCCGGAGGCGGCTACCACGGATCAGCAGGAATGGGCCCGGCAGTTGCAGAACCTGCTCGGGGAGCAATGACCATGATGCTTGGCGAAGAAACACTGGAGGCGATCCATCAAGAGCTCATTCAAAGACTGGATCTGCGGCGCACCGACATCGACCGCATGCCCGACGGCGAGCTGCGGGCATTGGCGCAGCGGCATCTGCGCGAGGTGCTGGGCAAATGGCTTCCCGTCGATGCTCCCCAGAGCCGGGAACTGGAGCAGCAACTGTTGCGCGAAGTGGTGGGGCTGGGGCTGATCGAAGACCTGCTGGCCGACGAGCAGATCACCGAGATCATGATCAACGGTCCGGATGAGGTGTTCGTGGAGCGCCGCGGCAGGCTGATGCGACACGGCGAGCGCTTTCGCAGCAGCCGCTCGCTGGCGGGTGTGATCGAGAGGCTGTTGCAGGGAACCGGGAGGAGGGTGGACGAATCCTCGCCGATGGTCGATGCCCGGCTGCCAGACGGGTCACGAGTGAATGTGATCGTGCCGCCGCTGGCGCTGCAAGGCGCGACGATCACCATCCGCAAGTTCGGCACCCGTCTCATGGGCATGCAGGATCTGCTGGCTGCCGGAGCGCTGTCCGCGCAAATGATGGAATACCTGGCCTGCGCCATACGCCAGCGCCGCAACATCGTGGTCTCGGGCGGCACGGGCAGTGGCAAGACTACGCTGCTGAACTGTCTTTCGGCGCTGATTCCGCCTGGCGAGCGCGTAGTCACCATAGAAGATTCCGCCGAGCTGAAGCTGCGGCACGAGAACCTGGTCAGGCTGGAGGCACGTCCCTCGAATGCCGAAGGACGGGGCCTCGTGACCATCCGCGATCTGGTGCGCAATGCACTGCGCATGCGCCCGGACCGGATCGTGGTGGGAGAGTGCAGGGGCGGCGAAGCTCTCGACATGCTGCAGGCCATGAACACTGGACACGACGGCTCGCTCACCACCGCCCATGCGAACTCGCCACGCGACCTGCTGTCACGACTGGAAGTGATGGTTCTCATGGCCGGCATGGACTTGCCTTTGCCGGCGGTGCGGGAGCAGATCGCCGGAGCCGTGCATGTGGTGGTGCAGCTGGCGCGCGCGGCCGATGGCGCTCGCCGCATCGTACAGATCGCCGAAATCACCGGCACGGAGGCCGGGCGCATCCAGATGCAGGAGCTGTTCCGCCATGGCAACGACGGTTTCGTGGCCGCTGGAAACCTGCCGCTTTTCGTCGACCAGCTGGCGCCGGATGAGCGCTCGCGCCTCGTGGCGCTGTTCGACAAGGCGCAGCGATGAGTGTCCTCCTGCCCGCCGTGCTGCTCCTCGGAGCACTGGTATTCGTGCTGCTGGCTCGCATGGGTCGCCGGGTCGCACAGGGCTTCCTCTCCGCCCAGAGCCTGATGGCTGAGCGTGATCTGGCCGCGCTGTTCATTTTTGCCTCAGGCGCGCATCTGGCGGTGCTGACCATTGCATTTGCCTCGGCGCTCGCGCTGGCGGCATGGATGTTCACCCATGCCCTGATGATTGCCGCGATCGTGTTGCTGATTGCACTGTATCTGCCCCGCGCCGTGATCCGCCGGTTGCAGAAGCAGCGCCTGGAGACGATTGCAGCGCAGTTGCCCGATGCGCTGGCGTTCTGGGCGGGCCTGCTGCGTGCGGGGCAGGGGCTGCACCCTTCCCTGAATCAGCTGGCGGATCGCCAGCCACGCCCTCTGGGAGAGGAACTGCGTGTCGTGACGCGCCAGTGCCGCCTGGGTGTGCCGGCCGACATGGCGATGGAGCAGATGTGCGAGCGCCTCGGGCTTGCAGACCTGCGCATGCTTGCTTCGCTGCTGAGCGTGTCGCGCGAGCTGGGAGGCAATCTGGGCGAATCGCTGCTGCGGCTGTCCGATCTGCTGCGCACGCGGCTTGCCATGGAGGCGCGCATCCGTTCGCTCACGGCGCAAGGACGCCTGCAGGGCGTGATCGTCGCTGCGCTGCCATTGCTGCTGATGCTGGTGCTGGCGTTCATGGAGCCTGATGCCATGCGCATGCTGTTCACGCATCCGCTCGGATGGGTGGCGCTGGGCCTGATCGCGTTCCTGGAGATCACCGGTTTCGTGCTGATACGGCGCATCGTGACCATCGAGGTGTAAATGCTCCCACCCTATTTCACGGTTCTGGCCCTGTCTGCGCTGACGGCTGGAGCGGCGCTGGCCGTGATGTTGCGCATGGCGCGTACGGTTTGCACCCTGCCCGGCATGGAGGGCGCTCTTCCTGCCTGGCTGCGCTGGACCTGGCGTCCGTCCGCCATGTTTGCCGCATCCTGCGCATGTCTGTGCCCGCCGCGCTGGCGCAATGCCCTTGCAAGGAAGCTGGTCAGCGCGGATCTGGACCCCGTGCTGCTGCCGGAGCGGTGGCTGGCCATGCGCGCCATCATGGGCCTGTGCTGCGCGCTGGCGATATTGCTGGGTTGTGGCATGGCGGGTGTGGAGCCGTGGATACCCGTGACGATTGCCGCTGGCGCAGGCGTCGCGGCGCCCGCGATGTGGCTCGGGCGTTTCCTGGCGCAGCGCGGCCGGCGCATCGATCGCGAGCTGCCGGCCTATCTCGACCTGCTCATCGTCAGCGTGGAGGCCGGTGCGGCGCTGGCTGCGGGCGTACGCCTGATCGTGGAGCGCTCGCCCCAGGGCCCCTTGCGTGGCTACTTCGAGCGCGTGCTGCGCGAAATCCGCGGGGGCAGGACGCGCGCGGAGGCGTTCTCCCTGGTCGCCGAACAATATGCGGTTCCGGCGCTGTCGGCGCTGGCGACGGCGCTGGCGCATGGCGAGGCAGCGGGAATGAGCCTCGGCAATGTGCTCAGGGCGCAGAGCGCGCAACGGACCACGGAGCGTTTCGCCGCCGCCGAGAAACTGGCGATGCAGGCGCCGGTGAAGCTGCTTGGGCCGCTGATCCTGTGCATCTTTCCCTGCACTTTCATCGTGCTGGCGGTTCCCATCATCGTCCGGCTCCGGGAGGCATTCGCGTCATGATGATCCATCGCGTGGAACACAACCGCAGGCGGCTGCCGATGCAGGTCCGCGTGTGCGAAAACGGCATCGAGCGCGGACGTGGGATGCTGCTGCGCCGACGCCCCGACATGCGCACTGCCTTGCTGCTGCGGCCCTGTTCGGCCATCCACACTTTCGGCATGACGTGGTCGATGGATGTGCTGTTCTGCGATGCCGATGGGCGCATCGTGAAGCTGGTCGAGAGCCTTCGGCCATGGAGGGTGGCGCGGCATCCGGACGCCTGCAGCGTATGGGAGTTGCGTGCAGGCGCGGCCGCACTGTGGGGGTGGCGTGTGGGTGACCGGATCTGCCCATGCTGAAACTCACGAGGCACCGGAGCCGCGGCGTGGCCACGGTGGAGTTCTGCGTGGTGGCATTGCTCGCGGCGGTGCCGCTGTGCACCGGCATCCTGCAGACCGGATTGCTGCTGATTGCCAATCATCAGGTCGATCTGGCCGCCTTCATGGCTGCACGGGCGGGGGCCGTTGCCGGTGGTGATGCCGGCCGGATCCGGCTGGTATTTCATCAGGCGCTCAGCCCGTTGCTGGTACGCACCGCCGGCGGCGTCGATGCCGGGAATGTGTCCGAGCGGGTGCTGTCCGCCCAGACGAGCGGTGCGGCGGCGCTGGCGCTGTATTCACGCCTGGAAGTGCTGGGGCCGGGCGCGGATGAGCTGGCCGATTTCGCGATCGTGCGGCGGGGCAGGCGGGTGCTGCCCAATGATGCCGTGGAGTTTCGTGGCCAGGGCGCCGGAGCGCGCAGCGGGGTCTCGCTGCAGGAGGCCAATGTCCTGCGCATTGCAACGACCTGGTGCCACCCGCTGGTGGTGCCGTTCGCCGCCCAGATCATGCTCGCCACTCTGCGGCAGCTGGATGCCGATCCCTGGCACCAGCTGTGTTACGCCGATCGCCGCGTGCCGATCAGGTCCGTGGCCCTGGCGCCGATGCAGTCGGATTTCGTCGCACCCTGAGAGCGGATCAGGGCCTGGCTCCCATCTTTGGCCTTCCGGGCACTACGCGTCTTGCCTCGCGGGCACGGGCCCCGTAAAGTTCGCAGGTTTTTTCCTATTAAACAGCAACTTCGGCCGCCACTGCGATGAAATCTCCCGCTGCTTCCGCCTGGGTCGTCCACAAATTCGGAGGCTCGAGCGTCGCCGATGCCGATTGTTTCCGGCGTGTCGCCGACATCATCGAGGCGCAACCTTCACATCGTCTCGGCATCGTGCTGTCGGCCTGCAAGGGCGTCACCGATGCGCTGCTGAACCTCGTGGCTGCCGCCGAGCGCCAGGATCCGGCCGTGGCCCAGGGTCTGGACGCCCTGCGCGAACGCCATCAGGTCATTGCCCGCGCGCTGCTCGACCCGGCCGCCGGCGATGCGTGGCTTGCCCGTTTCGATCGGGACCGCACGGATCTGGCCGGCATCCTGCAGACCACGGGTCTGCTGCGCTCGGCCGCGCAGAATGTCCGCGACCTGGTAGCCGGTTACGGCGAGCTATGGTCCACGACGTTGTTCGCCGCCTATCTCGCCGCGCGCCGCCAGGGCAGGAACGATGCCCGGGGCAGCGACGTGAAGTGGCTGGATGCGCGCCAGATCGTCGTGGCCGACTGGGGTCCGCTGGGCCCCGCCGTGCAATGGGAGGTTTCCCGCACGCGCCTTGCCGAATCCGGCGCGGCGGAGTTCGACGGCATCCTCGTCATCCCGGGCTTCGTGGCCCGCACCCCGCAGGGTGTGCAGACCACGCTGGGCCGCAATGGCAGCGATTTTTCGGCCTCGATCTTCGGCGCGCTGCTCGAAGCGGCCGAAATCCACATCTGGACCGATGTCGACGGCGTGCTGTCGGCGGACCCGCGCCGCGTGCCCAATGCCCGTGTCATCGACCAGCTTTCCTACAGCGAGGCGATGGAGCTGGCGTATTTCGGCGCCAAGGTGATCCATCCGCAGACCATGGCGCCGGCCGTGGGCCGCTCCATTCCCATCCTGATCCGCAACACCTTCGCGCCACACCGGCCCAGCACGCTGATCTGCGCCGCGCCGAACTCGGAACTGGCGGTCAAAGGCATCACCACCATCGAGAACATCGCGCTGGTGAACATCGAGGGCGCAGGAATGATCGGCGTTCCCGGCACCGCCCACCGCCTGTTCGGCGCGCTGCGTGAGGAAGGCATCAACGTCATCCTTATATCGCAGGGAAGCTCGGAGCATTCGATCTGCTGCGCCGTTCCCGGAAACGAGGCCGAACGCGCCGAGCGCGTGGTGCGCGCCGCATTCCTGCGCGAGCTCAACGAGGGCCAGATCCAGAGTGTCGAGGCAGTGCGGGATCTTGCCATCCTGGCCGTCGTGGGCGACGGCATGGCCGGTACGCCCGGTGTCTCCGCCAAAGTGTTCAACGCGCTGGGGCAGGCCGGCGTGAACGTGCGCGCCATCGCCCAGGGCGCCTCCGAGCGCAATATCTCGGTGGTGGTCGACGGCCGGCAGGCCACGCGCGCGCTGCGCGCCACGCATTCGAGCTTCTATCTGTCGCCGAGCACGATCTCCATCGGCGTGATCGGCCCCGGCACGGTGGGGCGCGTGCTGCTGGACCAGCTTGCCTCGCAGCAGGCGCGCCTGGCGCGGGAATTCAAGCTGGACCTGCGGGTGCGTGGCATCCTGTCACGCAGCCACATGCTGCTCTCCGAGCGCGGCGTGGATCTCGCCAACTGGAAAGAAGAGCTGAAGGCGGGGGCGGAAAGCTCCAATCTGGAGAAATTCGTGGATCATGTGCGTGTGGACTACCTGCCACACACCGTGATCATCGACTGCTCGGCCGACGGGCAGATTGCCGCCCACTATCACGACTGGCTCGCCCAGGGCATCCACATCGTCACGCCGAACAAGAAAGCCAACAGCGCCACGATGGCGTACTACGAATCCCTGCGCGAAGCGCGCCAGCAGGGCGCTTCGCACTATCTCTACGAAGGCACCGTCGGCGCCGGGCTGCCGGTGATCCAGACGCTGCGTGATCTGCGCGAGACGGGTGACGTCATCGACAGCATCGAGGGCATCTTCTCCGGCACGCTGGCCTACCTCTTCAATGTCTATGACGGCTCGGTGCCGTTCTCGGCCATCGTCCGGGAAGCCAAACGGCTGGGCTACACCGAGCCCGACCCGCGCGATGACCTCTCGGGTACCGACGTGGCCCGCAAGCTCATCATCCTGGCGCGCGAGATGGGACAGAAAATCGAAATGAGCCAGGTCAAGGTCGAGAGCCTGGTGCCGAACGATCTGACCGGCGGCTCCATCGACGAATTCCTCGATGGCCTGACCAAGTACGATGCAGCCATGCAGCAGCGCTATCTCGCCGCGAAGAAGTCCGGCAAGGTGCTACGCTTCGTCGGCCGCATCACCGCGCAGGGCGAAGCCACGGTCGGAGTGGTGGAACTGGACCAGAAGCATGCCTTCGCCAACATCGCGCTCACCGACAACGTGGTGCGTTTCGCGACCGAGCGCTACTGCAACAATCCGCTCATCGTGCAAGGGCCCGGCGCCGGCCCTGAAGTAACGGCCGGCGGCGTGTTCGCCGACCTGCTGCGTCTTTCTGCGTATCTTGGAGCCCGCCTGTGAACCAAGTGGTTACCGCTTTCGCGCCCGCCTCGGTGGCCAACGTCGCCATCGGTTTCGACATCCTCGGCTTTGCCGTCGACGCGCTGGGCGACCATGTACAGCTGCGGCGCCTGCCGCAGCCAGAAGTGCGGGTGAAGGCTATCCGTGGAGTGGTCGAAGACCTGCCGCTGGAAGCGGAGAAGAACACGGCGGGACGCGCGTTGCTGGCGCTGATCGAATCACGGGATCTGCCGTTCGGCTTCGAGATGGAGATCGACAAGGGAATCCCGCTGGCCTCAGGGCTGGGAGGGTCCGCGGCCTCCGCGGTGGCGGCAGTGGTCGCCGCCAATGCCATGCTGCCCGAGCCCATGACGCGCATCGAGCTGTTGAAGGCGGCGATGGAAGGAGAGGCCGTCGCCAGCGGCTCGCGCCACGCCGACAACATCTCGCCGTCACTGTTCGGCGGGCTGGTGCTCACCGTGGGCATCGACCATCCGCGGGTGAAGCAGATTCCGGTGCCGGCGCAGATTCATGCCGTGATCGTGCATCCGCATCTGCAGGTGCCCACCAAGCAGGCGCGCGCCATCCTTTCGCACACCGTGCACCTGTCGGATTTTGTGTGGCAGACGGCGAACCTGGCCGGCTTCATCTCCGGTTGCTACACCGACGATCTGGATCTGATCAAGGCCTCGCTCGAGGATGTCATCATCGAGAAGCAGCGGCAGGTGCTGATTCCGGGCTTCGCCGAAGTGCGCGCGGCGGCGCTCGCCAGCGGCGCGCTGGGTTGTTCCATTTCCGGCGCCGGCCCGACAATGTTCGCATTGTGCCTGGAGTCTGATGCCGCTGCGGTGCGCGATGCCATGGTCGATGCATTCCGTTCCCAGGGCACTGAAACCGACCGATGGGCCGTGTCGCTGCGCTCCAGCGGCGCCCGCGTGGTGAGCAGCACATGATGTTTCCCAGCACACGCGGCCAGGCGCCCGCCGTCGGCTTCAGTCAGGCCCTGCTGCAGGGTCTGGCGCCGGATGGTGGCCTTTATGTGCCCACCCAGTGGCCGCAACTCGGCGCCGCCGCACAGCCCGCGGCTCTGCCGGAGCTTGCGAACCTGTTGATCGGCGCATTCGCCGCCGAAGATCCGCTGGCAGCCCAGATTCCGGCGATCAATGCCGATGCCTTCAGCTTTCCGGCGCCGCTCAAACCAGTGGGTGATGACGCGCACCTGCGCGTGCTGGAGCTGTTCCACGGGCCCACGGCGGCATTCAAGGATTTCGGCGCGCGCTTCCTCGCCGCGAGCCTGGCGCGCATCCCGCGCGCCGGTGGCCGGGTGCTGCGCATCCTGGTCGCGACGTCGGGTGATACCGGCGGCGCCGTCGCGGCGGCCTTCCATCGCCGGCCAGGCATCGAAGTCGTGGTGCTGTTCCCCAAGGGGCTGGTCTCTCCGACCCAGCAACAGCAGCTGACCTGCTGGGGCGACAACGTGAAGAGCTTTGCCGTGCGCGGCAGTTTCGATGACTGCCAGCGGCTGGTGAAGGAGGCCTTCCTCGACCAGACCATGCGCACGCAGGTCGATCTTTCCTCGGCCAACAGCATCAATCTCGGACGTCTGCTGCCGCAGGCGGTGTACTACGCCGCCAGCAGTCTTGCCATCCGGCAGCAGACCGGCAGCAATGCCTCCTACATCATCCCCAGCGGCAATCTCGGCAATTCCGCGGCCTGCGTGTGGGCGCGGCAGATGGGTTTCCCCATCGACCGCATCGTGCTGGCGCACAACGCCAATCGCACGGTGCCGGATTTCCTGGCGACCGGCCAGCTGCTGCCGCGGCCCAGCGTCGCGACGCTGGCATCGGCCATGGATGTGGGCAACCCCAGCAATCTGGAAAGGCTGCTGGCCCTGTACCCGGGGGCGGCCGAATTCGCGGCGCGGCTTGCGGCGTTCAGCGTCAGCGATGAACAGATCCGCGCGCGCATCCGTGCCGATCATGCGCGTTACGGCGAGACATGGTGTCCGCACACGGCGACCGCGGCCGAGGTGCATGCCTTGCTGCCGGAGGCCGAGCGGCGCCGGCAGTGGGTGATCGTCTCGACGGCGCATCCGGCCAAGTTCCGCGAAATCGTGGAACCGCTCGTGGGCGAAGTTGCGGTTCCGGAGAACCTGCGCCGGCTCTATGATCTGCCTTCGAGCTTCGGCGAACTGGATGCGAATCTGAACGCACTGCGGCATGCAATTGACGGTTGACGATGTCCTGCAGCGAATGGATTCGCCGCAAAATCGCCTCATCGGTGCTTCGGTGCTGGTGGTCTATGGGGTGGCGGCGCTGCTTTACGTGCTGCGCACGGTCCGGCGGCGGCGCGAACGGCGCCGGCTGCACGAAGCCATCATCGCCACCAGTGTCGAATATCTGCGCGACGTGCTGGTGCCGGACGGCATGGAAGGTTCCATGCACGTCGACTATCTGCTGCTGACTTCCCGTGGCGTCGTCGTCATCGACCTGCGCAACGTGAAGGGCAACATCTTCGGCGGCGACCAGATGACCGAATGGACGGTCATGAGCAGTGCGGACCGTGCCACCTTCCCCAATCCCCAGCATGCGCTTTACGACCGCGTCGCGGCGGTGAAGCAGTTTGCGGGCGATCTGCCGGTCGAGGGCAGGGTGCTGTTCACCCGCAAGGGGCGTTTCCCCAAAGGGCTGCCGCGCTGGACGCTGATGGTCGATTCACTGGGCGCCGAGTTCCCGCCGCCGGACAGCGAGGCGACCCAGAACTGGGTGGATGGCTACCGTGAACAGTGGCAGCAACTGTGCCAGTCCGTGTCGGCAAGCCCGTTGCGGCGGCAGCCTTCCTTCCTCGCCGAGGTCTTCCAGGAATAGGCGCGCGGCCTGCTAGCCGTTCGCGGCGGGCAGGGCGAAGAAGGCCTGCGCGGCGGCCGTGCTGTGGACCGCCAGCTCTTCCAGGCTCTCCTGCCTTGCCGCGGCGACCACGCGCGCCACCTCGACCAGGAACGCCGGTTCGTTGCGACGGCTGCCGGGCGCGGGTCTGAGGCTGCGCGGCAGCAGATAGGGCGCATCGGTTTCGATCATGAGCCTGCCCCGGGGTATTTCACGCACCAGCGGCAACAAGTGCCTGCCGCGCCGCTCGTCGCAGATCCACCCGGTGATGCCGATGGCCAGATCCAGTTCCAGACATTCCTCGAGTTCCGCGGCATGGCCGGTGAAGCAATGGGCGACGCCGCCGACCAGGCTGGAGCGGAATTCCCGGACGATGGCCGCGAAATCCGCGTGCGCATCGCGCTGATGCAGGAACACAGGTTTGCCGGCCTGCACCGCCAGCTCCAGCTGGCGGCGGAATGCGGCGAGCTGCGCTGCGCGCGGCGAATAGTTGCGGTAATAGTCGAGGCCGCACTCGCCGATGGCGACCACACCGGCCCTGGTCGCCATCTCCCGCAGCGACCCGTACGCCGCGTCGTCCAGTTCGGCGGCGTGATGCGGATGAATGCCGCAGGTGGCGAACAGCCGGTCGGGCCAGCGGGCATGAAGGTCGATGGCCGCCTGTGTGCCTGCGACGCTGGTGCCGGTCACCACCAGGCGCTGCACGCCGCTGTCCGCGGCGCGTTTCATCACGGCGTCCAGATCCTGCTGGAAGCTCTCGTGCGTGAGATTGGCGCCGATGTCGACCAGGTCGGGAGGAGGGCTCACTGCTATCATCGCGGTGTGGGTCATCGCGAGAGGATAGCCGACAACACCTTGTCGGCCGTGCAGCTTGGGCTGTGGGACGCATCGCTCGGCGAGCCCCGCGTGCGTTTCAGCGAACGGGCGCGGCGCGTGGCGGTGCGCGTGCATCTGGATGGCGGCATCGAGCTCGTGGTGCCCCGTGGCGTCTCCGAGCGGCACGCCCGCGCATTCTTCGACAGCCGCAGCGAATGGATAGCCGAGCAGGTGCGGCGCAGGCGCGCGCTGTGGCGGCCGCAGGCGCCGTTTCCGCCCGACACCCTTGAACTGTCGGCCCTCGGTGAGCGCTGGCGACTGCATCTGGCTGCCGGCAGCGGCCGTGCGCGGATCGGGCAGGTGGCCGAGGGCTGCCTGAGTCTGCGAGGGCAGGGCGACGGGCCAGGCCTGCGGCGGGTCCTGCGCCGCTGGCTGCTGGCGCATGCGCGCGCGGCCTTCGAACCCCGCCTGGCAGAGCTCGCCAGCCAGTTCGGCTTCCACTACCGGACGCTCTGCGTGCGCACCCAGCGCAGCCGCTGGGGCAGCTGCTCGACGCGCGGCGCCATTTCGCTCAACCTGGCCCTGCTTTTCCAGACGCCGGCGGTTCTGCGCTACCTGATGTGCCACGAACTTGCGCATACTCGCCACATGAACCATTCCGCCGCATTCTGGCGCTGTGTCGCGGCCTGTGAGCCGCAATGGCAGCGGCTTGATCGCGAGCTCGGGCAGGGATGGGCCCGGGTCCCGCACTGGCTGCTGGCTAGGGAAGGAGAATCATGAGCGAGACCCCGCAGCCACGCAGCCGCGTGGATCTGTCCGGCGAATCCGTGCACTGGGATCTGGGCAGCTCCCAGTCTTACGGCGAATACCTGCAACTGGAGCGGCTGCTGTCGGCACAGAAGCCCAATTCCTTCCAGCACGACGAGATGCTGTTCATCGTCGTGCACCAGGTTTCGGAACTGTGGCTCAACCTGCTCCTCCACGAGCTGAAGCTGGTCACGGAATGCGTGGTGAAGGACGATCTGGCGCCGTCCTTCAAGGCGCTGCGGCGCATCGCCGGCATCCAGGAGCAGCTGGTCGGGATCTGGCCGGTGCTCTCGACCATGACGCCCGCGGACTATTCCTCCTTCCGCAATGCGCTGGGGCGCTCCTCGGGATTCCAGTCAGCGCAATACCGGCTGGTGGAGTTCGGTCTCGGCAACAAGAACGCCGACATGATCCGCGTCCACCAGCGCAACCCTGCCGACTATGCGCGGCTGGAGAAGGCGCTGCATGCGCCGAGCCTTTACGACGAGGTGCTGCGGCTGCTCAGCCGGCGCGGCTATGGCATACCGGTGGAGGTCCGTGACCGGAATTTCAGCGAGCCTTATGTGCCCAGCAAGACGGTGGCCGCGGCCTGGCTCGGCGTGTATCACAACGCGCAGAAAGACTGGGACCTGTACGAGCTGGCCGAAGGGCTCGTCGACCTGGACCATCGCTTCCGGTCGTGGCGTTTCCAGCACGTCACGACCGTGGAGCGCATCATCGGCAACAAGCCGGGCACTGGCGGCACCAGCGGCGTGAACTACCTGGCTAAGGCGCTGGATCTGCGCTTCTTCCCCGAGCTGTGGCAGATACGGACCTCGCTTTGACGACTACCCGGTAACCCAGCAGTGCCGCCAGTATGGCCGCGTACGCCAGCGGCTCGCGGATGTCGGCCTTCACCTGCCACCAGAAGTGCCACACGCCGAGGATGGCGATGGGGTAGATGAGGTAGTGCAGTTTCTGCCAGCGGCGCCCCAGCCGCCGCATCCATCCATTGGTGGAGGTCACGGCCAGCGGCACCAGCATCAGCAGCGCGGCCATGCCTATGGTGATGTAGGGACGCTTGAGGATGTCCGCGAGGATGGCCTGGAAGTCGAGGTTCTGGTCCAGCCATGCGTAGGTGACGAAGTGCAGCAACGCATAGAACGCCGCGAACAGCCCGAGCATGCGGCGCAACCGCAGCAGGTTGTGCAATCTGCCCAGCCGCACCAGCGGCCGCACCGCAAGCGTGATCAGCAGCAGCTGCAATGCGGTCTTGCCGCATTCGTGCAGGATCTCGTTCACCGGGTCGGCGCCCAGGCTGATGCCGGCGATGCCGAAGGCTCCGGCCACCAGACGGGCCAGAGGCAGCAGGGCGATGATGAAAACCGCCGGCTTGTACAGCCAGCGGTAGCGTTGCGTGATGTTCAAAAGTTGCGCGTGAGGTCCATGCCGGCGTAGAGCGATGCCACCTGCTCGGCGTAGCCGTTGAACATTTCGGTGGCGCTGCGCTGGGCGAACAGCGAGCCGCCGATGCGCCGTTCGGTAGCCTGGCTCCAGCGCGGGTGGTCGACCTTGGGATTCACGTTGGCGTAGTAACCATATTCATTGGGCGCGGCGACCTGCCAGCTGTTGAGCGGCTGCTTCTCGACGAAGCGTATGCGCACGATGGACTTGATGTTCTTGAAGCCGTATTTCCATGGCGTCACCAGCCGCAGCGGCGCGCCGTTCTGGTTCGGCAGGATGCGGCCATAGACGCCCACCACCATGAAGGTGAGCGGGTGCATGGCCTCGTCCATGCGCAGACCCTCGACATAGGGCCAGTCCAGCACACGGTAGCGCTGGCCCGGCATCTGCTGCCGGTCGAGCAGCGTGGTGAACTCCACATGCTTGGCCTTCGATGTCGGCTTGAAGCGCTTGATCAGGTCGGCAAGCGGAAAACCCACCCACGGAATGACCATCGACCAGGCTTCAACGCAGCGCAGGCGATAGACGCGCTCTTCGAATGTCACCGGCTTGAGGATGTCCTCCAGCGTGAAGCTGCCCTTGACCTCGCATTCGCCGCCGATCTCCACATTCCACGGCGTGGTGCGGAATTCGCGCGCGTTCTGGGACGGATCGGATTTGTCGGTGCCGAATTCGTAGAAGTTGTTGTAGGTGGTGATGGCTTCGTAGGTATTGGGCGTGCTGGCAATGGACAGCTTCGTGTTGCGGGCGGCCTTGTAGCGCGCCGCGAGGATCGTCGATGCATTGCCTGCCTCAGCGGCCAGCGCGCGCCTGCCGGCAATGCCGCCGGCCGCGAGGCTGGCAAGCCCCAGCGCCATCATCTGGCGGCGGTCGAAGTACACTTCCGGCGGCGTGATCTCGGAAGGGCGGATGCGGTTGTCAGGGCGCTTCATCAAGCCTCCTCGCGGTTGTCTCGCTGGACCGCTGATGTCCCAATGTTAACGCCGTTTCAGCGCCAGCGTACCCAGCGCAGGAAGGGCTGCGTATGGGCCTCCTGAAGGGCCCTGTCGCCGTTCACGTACACAGCCTCGTCACAGCGCAGCATGTGGTCGAGGTCCGAAACGCTGTTGCCGTAGGCAATCACCGCGATGCCCGGTCGGCGGACGCGAAGGCCCTCCAGCACCCTGGTCTTCACCTCGCCACGGTGATTCGGGCCCGCCAGCCGCCCATCCAGACGGTCGCCATTCCACTTCACCGGCGTGCAGTATGTATGGGCCGCGCCCAGCAGCGAGCCGATCAGGGGCACATACAGATCGGGGCTCGCCGACAGCAGGATCAGTTCGTCACCGGCGGCCTGGTGGGCGCGCCAGGCGCGCAGGCCATCGGTGTGCATGCCGCGCGCGAGCACCCATTGCGCATGCCGGGAAGCGCGCTCCGCGAGGCGTTCGCGGCTGAACCCGCCGAACAGCAGATGCAGTACGGCGCCCTTGAGGGCGCCGCGATCCAGTCGTCCGGTGAAATAGCCCAGCGTCAGCCACAGCAACCCGGGAACCCGCCACCAGCGCCAGGGTGAGCGCAGCAGCAACCCGCCGACGAAAGGCAGAAAGGTGTCCCGCCGCGTGAGCGTGCCGTCCAGATCGAAGACCGCGAGCCGGGGCGCGGTCTTCGATGCGGGATGTGCCTGCTCTGCGGGCGTGACGATCAGGCCGCCTTGCCGCTCGCGGCCAGCTGGCGCAGCACGAAGTGCAGGATGCCGCCGTGGGTGTAGTACTCACGCTCCTTGGGCGTGTCGATGCGCACCCGCGCCTCGAAGCGGATCGGCGCGCCGCCGCCATCGGGCGTCGCCGTCACCGCCACCGTCTTGCGCGTCGGATCGCTGCCACCCTCGATGGCGAACGCTTCCTTGCCGGTGAGGCCCAGCGAGGCGGCGTTCTGGCCGGGAAGGAACTGCAGCGGCAGCACACCCATGCCGATGAGGTTGGAGCGGTGGATGCGCTCGAAGCTCTCGGCGATCACAGCCTTCACACCCAGCAGCATGGTGCCCTTGGCGGCCCAGTCACGCGAGGAGCCCGAACCGTATTCCTTGCCGGCGAGGATGACGAGTGGCGTGCCCGCGGCCTTGTATTTCATCGCCGCGTCGTAGATCGACATCTGCTCGCCCGACGGAATGTGCAGCGTCACGCCGCCCTCGGTGCCCGGCAGCAGCAGGTTGCGCAGACGGATGTTGGCGAAGGTGCCGCGCATCATCACTTCATGGTTGCCGCGGCGCGAGCCGTAGGAGTTGAAATCGACAGGCTGAACGCCCTGCTCGACGAGGTACTTCGCCGCCGGGCTGGTCTTCGAGATGTTGCCGGCCGGGGAGATGTGGTCGGTGGTGATCGAATCGCCGAACAGGCCCAGCACGCGCGCGCCGGCGATGTCGGCCCTGGCATCCGGCGTCATCGTCATGCCGTCGAAATAGGGCGGGTTCTTCACGTAGGTGGACTTCGCGTCCCACTCATACACCTGGCCGGTGGGTACCTTGATGGCGCGCCAGCGCTCATCGCCGTCGAACACACTCGCGTAGCTCTTCTTGAACATGGCCGAGGTGATGTGGCGGCGCACGTAGTCGGCCACCTCGGCCGCCGTGGGCCAGATGTCCTTCAGGTAAACCGACTTGCCGTCCTTGTCGGTACCCAGCGGTTCGGTCTGCAGCTCGGTGTCGAGCGTGCCGGCCAGCGCATAGGCCACCACCAGCGGCGGCGAGGCCAGATAGTTCTGCTTCACTTCAGGGTGCACGCGGCCGTCGAAGTTGCGGTTGCCCGACAGCACCGAACAGCCGATCACATCGCCGGCCTTCACGGCGGCGGAGATCTCGGGTTTGAGCGGACCGGAGTTGCCGATGCAGGTGGTGCAGCCATAGCCGACCACATCGAAGCCCACCGCGGCCAGATCATCGATCAGGCCGGCATCGGTCAGGTAGTCCGTGACCACGCGCGAGCCGGGCGCGAGCGAGGTCTTGACCCAGGGCTTCGCGGTGAGCCCGGCCTTGTGCGCGTTGCGCGCCAGCAGGCCCGCGGCGATCAGCACATAGGGGTTCGACGTATTGGTGCAGCTGGTGATGGCGGCGATCAGCACCGCGCCGTCCTTCACCTCGAAGCTCTTGCCGTCCACGGTGGCGCTGCCCAGGCCGGTGGCGCCCGGGTTCTTCTTCGAGCGCTCCTCGGCCTGCCTGGCGTAGGCGGCGCGGTAGGCGCTCTTCGCGGTGCGCAGCGGCACGCGGTCCTGCGGGCGGCTGGGGCCGGCGAGGCTGGGCTCCACGGTGGAAAGATCCAGCTCCAGCACGTCGGTGTAGTCGGCGGGCTTCTGGCCGTTCACGCGCCACATGCCCTGCGCCTTCGCATAGGCCTCGACCAGCGTGATCTGCTCGTCGCTGCGACCGGAGAGCTTCAGATATCGCGTGGTTTCCTCGTCGATGGGGAAGATGGCGCAGGTGCTGCCGAATTCCGGCGACATATTGGCAATCGTGGCGCGGTCCGCCAATGGCAGGTTGGCAAGGCCATCGCCGAAGAACTCGACGAACTTCTCCACCACGCCCTTCTTGCGCAGCATCTCGGTGACGGTGAGCACGAGGTCGGTGGCGGTGGTGCCCGGCTGCAGCTGGCCGGTGAGCTTGAAGCCGATCACCTGCGGGATCAGCATGGTCACCGGCTGGCCCAGCATGGCCGCTTCGGCCTCGATGCCGCCCACGCCCCAGCCCAGCACGCCCAGGCCATTGATCATGGTGGTATGCGAGTCGGTGCCTACGACCGTATCCGGATAGGCCTCGGGCTCGGCGCCTTCCTTCGAGAACACCACACGGCCGAGGTACTCCAGGTTCACCTGGTGCACGATGCCGGTGTTCGGCGGCACGACCTTGAAATTGTCGAAGGCGTTCTGGCCCCAGCGCAGGAAGGAGTAGCGCTCGCCGTTGCGCTCGAACTCGATGCGGTTGTTCGCGGCCAGCGCCTGCGGCGTGCCGTATTCATCCACCTGCACCGAGTGGTCGATCACCAGCTCCGCCGGCGCCAGCGGGTTCACCTTCGCGGCATTGCCGCCCAGGCGCGTGACGGCCTCGCGCATCGCGGCCAGATCCACCACGCAGGGCACGCCGGTGAAGTCCTGCATGATGACGCGCGCCGGCGTGAAGGAAATCTCATACGAGGGAGTGGCCTTCGGATCCCAGTCCAGCAGCGCCTCGATGTCCTTGCGCGTGACGTTGACGCCATCCTCGAAGCGCAGCAGGTTCTCGAGCAGGATCTTCAGCGAATAGGGCAGGCGCGCGACCTTTTCGGCCGGCAGTGCCGCAAGGCTCCAGATGGTGTGGCTCCTGCCAGCGGATTGAAGCGTCGTGCGAGCCTTGAAACTGTCGGTCATACCACTAACTCTCCCGGGAAATTCCCTGAATTATATATCGGTTCGGTCGATAACCCCTCCCCCCAGGCAACGCGTGCCCTGGTAAACCACGGCGGACTGGCCGGGGGTCACGGCGCGTTGGGGTTCGGCGGTGCGCAGATGCAAACGGGTCGCATCCAGAGGTTCGATGCGGGCGGGCTGGTCCTCCTGCCGGTAGCGCAGGCGGACGGTGGCCTCGAACGGCGCCGTGGGTGTCGCACACAGCCAGTTGCAGGCGATAACCTCGGCGCCGTGGCTGAACAGCAGCGGATGTTGCGCGCCCTGGACCACCACCAGTGCATTGCGCGCCAGATCCTTGGCAGCCACGTACCAGGCTTCGCCATCACCCTCCCGGCGACCTCCTATGCCGATGCCGCCGCGCTGACCGAGCGTGTAGAACGCCAAGCCGGTGTGTTCACCGATCTGTGCGCCTTCGGGCGTGACGATGGGGCCGGGCGTCGGGCTCACATAGCGAGCGAGGAATTCGCGGAACGGCCGTTCGCCGATGAAGCAGATGCCGGTGCTGTCGCGCTTGTCATGTACCGGCAGCCCCGCTTCGCGCGCCAGCTCCCGCACCTGCTCCTTGCGGAGCCCGCCCAGCGGCAGCAGTGCCTGCGCGAAGCGCGCGCGCGGTACATCGTGCAGGAAATAGGACTGGTCCTTCCCCGGGTCCACGCCCTTGTGCAGTTCAGGCCCTTCAGCCGTCTCGCGCAGCTGGGCGTAGTGGCCGGTGGCCAGGCGCTCACCGCCCAGGCGCAGCGCATGGCGCAGGCAGTCGCCGAACTTGATCTCGCGGTTGCACAGCACATCCGGATTGGGCGTCCGGCCGGCGCGGTATTCGCTCAGGAAATGCGCAAACACCCGTTCGCGGTATTCATGCGACAGATCCACGCGGTGCAGTGAAATGCCCAGCTCGGCCGCGACGCGCCTGGCGTCCTGGAAATCCTCGGCGGCGCTGCAATAGCCCTGGTCGTCTTCTTCCCAGTTGTGCATGAACAGGCCCTGCACATCGTGGCCGGCGCGACGCAACAGCAGGGCGGTGACGGCAGAGTCCACACCGCCCGAGAGCGCGACGATGATCCGCCGCGACATGCTTCAGGCCGTCCGGGCGACGGTGGAAGCCTGGATATGGCTCAGCGCGGAGAGTTCGTGGCGGATGCCGGCGAGATAGTCATCGATACAGCGCAACACCAGCGGGCTGCGCAGCCGCGCCCGGTGCGCGACCAGCTCCTCGCGCCTCAGCCAGTGCGCCTCGATGATGCCGCGGTCGAGCCGGCGATGCGGATCATGCGTCGTGACCTCTCCACAGATGGCCACCCGCAGTGTCGTCTGTCCATTGGCCTCGTTGCGCCACAGATACAGGCCCAGCAGGTGTTGCGGCACGAAATGCCAGGCGGTCTCCTCAAGGGTTTCGCGCACCACGGCGTCGATCACCGACTCGCGGTCCTCGACATGGCCCGCGGGCTGGTTGAAGAGCACCTTGTCGCGGATGTGCTCCTCGACGACCAGGAAGCGGTCGTCGCGCTGCACTACGGCGGCAACGGTCAGGTCGGGGCGCCAGATCATCGGCGCATTATAAATCAGGTCTCCGGTGCGCTCGCGATCCACATCTCGTCGAAATCCTGCAGGTGCAGGCGCGCGATGGGAGGCTGGCTGAAGCCTGCCACGCCTTCCCAGCTAGAGGCCTTGGTGCGATAGACGATGGCGTTGCTGTCGGCGATCAGCATGGCGCTGCGGTCGTGGGCGAAGCGCGGCGCCGCGGTGCGGATGTCGATGTAGCTGGAAAGGCGCCGTGACATGGCGACGAAGCGGTTGGTGTTGCCGATCAGGCGCAGCGGCTCGTGCACCAGTACGCGCACCTTGGCGAAATTGCGGCTCAGCACGAAGCGTTTGACGATCTCGAGAAACTGCGGCTCGTCATAGACGGCCGGTTCCAGGTCAGCGGTGTAGATCGACATCAGGCGCTGCGCGCCCGCGGCAGCCCGACGTACGGCGGCCCGTACATCTTCCAGAGAAGTGAGCACCTGCAGAGCTTCGACCTCGGGGGTGGCGCTGGCGCCGCGCGCCAGCTGCGGCAGTGGCGCGCTGGCGTTGAATCCCCCGGAAAAGAAGTGCTGCGGAACAGACATGGGCCAAGTGTGGGCGGGCCATGCACCAGCACTTGTGCCGTCCGTCACGGAATGGCGGCTGATTCGCGCCGCGGCGGGGAAACTGGGCGCCCGGTCACGCCGGGGGCGGCTTTATGTCTAATCGCCGCGCCGCGCCAATGTCGGCGCCAGCCCGATATAGGTCGCCGGAGTGAGCTCCATGAGCCTCCGACGCGCGGCGTCGGGCAGCGGCAAGGAGGCGATGAAATCGGCCAGAAGCTTGCGGTCGAGCGCCTTGCCGCGGGTGAAGTCCTTGAGCAGCTCGTAGCCATTGGGCACGCCGGCGCCCCGCAGCACTGTCTGCACCGCCTCGCCGAGCACCTCCCAGGCGCCATCCAGATCCGTGGCCAGACGCTGCGGGTCGGGCGCGATCTTGCCCAGGCCCCGCGAGGCGGCACGCCAGGCGATGAGGCAATGGCCCAGCGCCACCCCCACATTGCGCAGCACCGTGGAGTCGGTGAGGTCGCGCTGCCAGCGCGACACCGGCAGCTTCTCGGAGAAGTGCCGCAGCAGCGCATTGGCCACGCCGAGATTGCCCTCGGCGTTCTCGAAGTCGATGGGATTGATCTTGTGCGGCATGGTCGAGGAGCCGACCTCGCCGGCCACGGGCCGCTGGCGCAGGTATCCCAGCGACACATAGCCCCAGATGTCGCGGCACATGTCGAGGGTGATCACGTTCAGCGCGGCCAGCGCATCGCAGTATTCGCCGACCCAGTCGTGCGGCTCGATCTGCGTGGTGTGCGCATTCCACGCCAGGCCGCAGCGGCCCACGAAACGCTCGGAAACCCGCAGCCAGTCGACCTCGGGCAGGGCTTCGTGATGGGCATTGAAGTTGCCCACGGCGCCATTCCACTTGCCGAGGATGGACACCCGTTCCAGCCGCTGCTGCGCGCGCCTGAGGCGCGCGGCGATGTTGCGGAATTCCTTGCCCAGCGTGGTGGGGGATGCGGTCTGGCCGTGCGTGCGCGACAGCATGGGCATATCGGCATTGGCCACGGCCAGCGCCTCGATCTGTTCGGTGAGCGCGCGCGCGGCGGGCAGCAGCACCGTGTCGCGCGCGGCCAGCAGCAGCCGCGCGTAGCTGATGTTGTTGATGTCTTCGGAGGTGCAGCCGAAATGCACCAGTTCCAGCTGCGCATCGCTGGCTCCGGCCGCATGCAGCGCGTCGCGCACGAAATATTCGACCGCCTTGACGTCGTGGTTGATGCGCTTTTCGATCTCCTTGACCGACGCGGCGCAGTGCTCGCCGGGGTCCGTGGCCAGCGCTTCGAGGCGCTGGCGCACCGCATCCGGCAGCGGCAACGCGGACAGCCCCTGGACCGATTCATCCAGCTGCAGCACCCACAGCGCCTCGACGCGTGTGCGTTCGCGGATCAGGCCACTTTCGGAGAGCAGGGCGGCGAGGGGAGCGGCGGCGGCGCGGTAGCGGCCGTCCACCGGCGAGAGGGCGGTCAGGCTGGAATCCATGCGGTGATCTGAAGGTCCGGTGCTGGCGGATGGTAGAATTCGCGGATCATAACCGAAGCGTGTGGAGCGCGGAGCTTGCAGTCATGACACAGAGTGGATTCCGGACCGAGCGCGACAGCATGGGCGAACTGCAGGTGCCCGCAGATGCGCTGTGGGGCGCGCAGACCCAGCGCGCGGTGCAGAATTTCCCCATCAGCGGCCGGCCCATGCCGCGCGAATTCATCCGCGCCGTGGCGCTGGTGAAAGCCGCGGCCGCGCGCGCCAATGCGGCGCTGGGCCTGCTCGAACCGGCGGTGGCCGAGGCCATCGTGGCGGCGGCCGGCGAGGTTGCCCAGGGGCGCTACGACGCCCAGTTCCCCATCGACGTGTTCCAGACCGGCTCCGGCACCAGCACCAACATGAATGCCAACGAGGTGATCGCGAAGCTCGCCTCGAGCCGCCTCGGCAGCGCGGTGCACCCCAATGACCAGGTCAACATGGGGCAGAGCAGCAACGATGTGATCCCCACGGCCATCCATGTCAGCAGCGCGCTGCTTTGGCGCGAGGCGCTGCGTCCGGCGCTGCAGCATCTGGCGCAGGTGCTGCGCAAGAAGGAAGCCGAAGTCGGCCACATCGTGAAGACCGGCCGCACGCACCTGATGGATGCGATGCCGGTGACCCTGGGCCAGGAGCTCGCGGCCTGGCGCACGCAGATCGAGAAGGGCGTCGAGCGTGTGACGGCGGTGGAGCCGCGGTTGCTGCAGCTGGCGCAGGGCGGCACCGCCGTCGGCACCGGCATCAACGCGCATCCGGATTTCAGCGCGAAGTTCTGCGCCGAACTGCAGCGCGCCACGGGCATCGAGTTCCGGCCCAATGTGAGCCTGTTCGAGGGGCTTGCCACGCAGGATACGGCGGTCGAGCTTTCCGGCCAGATGAAGACCATCGCGGTGAGCCTGATGAAGCTTGCCAACGATCTGCGCTGGATGAACAGCGGTCCGCTGGCGGGCCTTGCCGAGATCGCCCTGCCGGCGCTGCAGCCCGGCAGCAGCATCATGCCGGGCAAGGTGAATCCCGTGATCCCCGAAGCCACGGCCATGGTGGCCGCCGAGGTGATCGGCAATGACGCCACCATCACCGTCGCCGGCCAGTCCGGCAGCTTCCAGCTCAATGTGATGCTGCCGATCGTGGCCTACAAGCTCATCGAGAGCGGCAGGCTGCTGGCCAATGTGTCGCGCGTGCTCGCCGATTCGGCCATCGCCGGATTCTCCGTGAACCAGGCGCGCCTCGCGGATGCGCTCGACCGCAACCCCATCCTCGTGACGGCGCTGAATCCGGTGATCGGCTACGAGAAGGGCGCGGCCATCGCGAAGAAGGCCTATGCGGAAGGCAAGCCCATCATGGAGGTCGCCGCGAAGAACACCGATCTGCCGCCGGAGAAGCTGCGCGAGCTGCTCGATCCTCTGGAACTGACCCGCGGCGGCATCAAGGGTGGCACCAGCGGCGGAGGCTGAGCGGAGGCTGATGGACGCGGATGCGGCACGGCTTGCCTGTGACCGGCTGATCGCGCGGCTGGCCGGCAGCCAGCCCGATCACCGGCAGGAACAGTGGCGCATCGGCGCTCCGCCGGTGCGCCATGCCACATCCGGATTCCAGACCCTGCTGCCGCACGATCCATTGCCGGCCGCGGTGCTGGTAGGGCTGACGTCACGCCAGGGGGAGCCGGGCATCCTGCTCACCGTGCGCGCCGCGCATCTGCGGCGTCATGCCGGGCAGGTGTCCTTTCCCGGCGGGCTGGTGGAGCCGGGCGACGCGGGCCCGGTCGCTGCCGCTTTGCGCGAGGCCCAGGAGGAAGTGGGCCTCGCGGCGCAGGAAGCCGAGGTCATCGGCTTCCTGCCCGACCAGCTGGTGCTCACCGGCTACTGCATCACGCCCGTGGTGGCGCGCATCGCCAGCGACTTCCAGCCGCGCTATGACCCGATCGAAGTGCAGGACAGCTTCGTGCTGCCCTGGTCCGTGTTGCTGGATGATTCCAGCCTGCGTGAAACCATGCGCAGCATGGCGGGCCGCGATGTGGTGGCCCGCGATATCCACTACGGCAAATATCTCATCTGGGGCGCCACGGCCGGCATCCTGCTGGGCCTGCGCGATCTGGTGCGCGAGTGAGCCAGCAGGAATCGCTAGCCGGATTGCTGCGCCTGCTCGGCGTGATGCGGCAGCTGCGCGATCCGCTCACCGGCTGCGCCTGGGATCGCGCCCAGGATGCGCGCAGCCTGGCCCGCTACACGCTCGAAGAGGCCTACGAGCTGGTCGACGCCATCGAGAGCGGTGATGCACGCGCCTTGCGTGACGAACTGGGCGACCTCCTGTTCCAGGTGGTGTTTCATGCGCAACTGCTCTCGGAACAGGGGCAGGGTGGTTTCGATGAAGTGGCTGCCGGCATTGCCGACAAATTGCAGCGACGTCATCCGCATGTGTTTGGCGATGCCACGCCGGCCCAGGCTGACTGGGAACAGTTGAAGGCCATTGAACGCGCGGCGCGCGGCAAGCAGGGTCTGTTCGCGGATATCCCCGCGTCGCTGCCGGCGCTGGGCCGTGCGACGAAGACGGGCAAGCGTGTGGCCCGCACCGGGTTCGACTGGCCCGATGCTTCCGGTGCACTGGCCAAGGTGCTGGAGGAGGTCGAGGAGGTGCGCGAGGCGAACCTGAGGGGCGACAGGCGGGCGCAGGAGGAGGAGGTCGGCGATCTGCTGCTCGCGGTGACCAGCCTTGCCCGGCACCTGGAGGTGGACCCTGAAACGGCGCTGCGCGCGGCCAACCGCAAATTCGAGGCGCGCTTCGTACGCATGGAGCAATACGCGGCCGAACGCGGACAACCGTTGCACGATCTGCCCCTAACGGAGCAGGAGAAGCTCTGGCAGGAAGCCAAAAAGGACATTCAGTCCTGATTCATCGGCCCGCCTCTACAGTGGCGTCCAGGCTCCCGGAAAGCCGGGAATCGAGGAGACAGGCGATGAACAGCAAGATCCTGGTCGGTTTGAGTACGGTGGTGCTGGCGCTGGTCGCGCAGGCGGCGGCCGCAGGCGGCCGTTGGGATGACGGGCGTGGCCGCGGTCAGGAATATGCCCGCGTGGTGCGCGTCGAGCCCATCATCCAGCGTCATCGCTACGAAGTCCCGGTGCGCCAGTGCTGGCAGGAGACCGGCTATCGCGACACCGACGTGCCCGCGCGCGCGAACGCCACCGGAGCAGCCATTGCCGGCGGTGTGGCCGGCGCCATCCTCGGCAGCCAGATCGGCAGCGGCGACGGCCGCGCGGTCGCCACGGCGGCCGGAGCCGCGATCGGCGCCACGCTCGGTCATCAGGCCGCGCGCAATAGCGGCGGGTACTACGTGACCCCGGGTCGGCAGGTGGTGGAGCGCTGCCGCACGGTGCGCGAAGCACGTTATGACGAGCGCGTCACCGCCTATCGCGTCACCTATGAATGGAGGGGACGCCGGCAGGTGACCCAGATGCCCTATCACCCAGGCAACCGCATCCGGGTAGGCGTCGATGTGTATCCGGTGCGTTGATCCCTTACGATAGCCGCATGAGCAGGCAGACCAAGCCCACGACCCGCGCCCGGCCCCCGCTCCTGGGGGCCGGGCCTTTGCTTGCGGCGCTGAGCCTGTGCCTGCTGCCCGGTGCGGCCTTCGGCTTCGAGAGAGGACCGATGGGCGTCCGCGAGGCGCCGCGCGCAGCGGCGACCATTTCCCTCGACCAGGCGGTATCCATGGCCGAGCGTCGCTACAAGGCGCGGGTGGTGCGCGCAGATGTGGACGGGCGCGCCGAGCGGCGCGTCTACGTGCTGCGCCTGCTGTCCGAGGAAGGGCGCGTCTGGACCGTGCGCGTCGATGCCACCACCGGAAACATGTTCTAGGGGCGGCACACACATGCGCGTACTGATTGTCGAAGACGAGGATGCCCTGCGCGAGAACCTGCGCCGCGAGCTGGTGGCGGCAGGCCATGTCGTCGATGTCGCCGCCGATGGCGAGGAAGGGCTGTTCGCAGGCCTCGAATATCCGGTGGACATCGCCATCGTGGATCTGGGGTTGCCCAAGCTTTCCGGGCTGGAGGTCATCCGCCGGCTGCGAGAGAAGGACAGGCACTTCCCCATCCTGATACTCACGGCACGCGACCGCTGGCAGGACAAGGTGGAGGGGCTCGACGCCGGAGCGGACGACTATGTTGCCAAGCCTTTTCACCTGGAAGAAGTGCTGGCGCGGCTGCAGGCGCTGTTGCGCCGCAGTGGCGGCTGGGCCAGCTCGAGCCTGGCATGCGGTCCGGTGGTGCTGGATACGCGCGCCCAGACGGTCACTGTCGAAGGCCAGAGCGTGGAGCTGACCACCTTCGAGTACCGCATCCTGGAACACCTGATGCTCAAGGCCGGCGAGGTCATCTCCAAGACCGATCTCACCGAACACCTCTACGAGCAGGATTTCGAACGCGACAGCAACGTGATCGAGGTATTCATCGGCCGGCTGCGGCGCAAGCTCGATCCGGATGATCGCCTCAAACCCATCGAGACCCTGCGCGGGCGCGGTTACCGCTTCGCCCTGGCTCGCAACGCCAGCTGAAGCGCATGCGCGCTCATTCGGTGAGCCGGCGGCTGCTGATCTCCGTCACGTTGCTGCTGGCCGTGTTCTTCGGCGTGATGGTTGCGCTGCTGGATGCGAGGTTCCGCGACATGGCGCAGGCTTCGCTGCGGGAATTGCTGGATGCGCAGATCGTCGCGCTGATCGCCTCGGCCGAGACCGATGACAGCGGCTCGATGGTGCCCAGCCTGCAGATTGCCGAGGCGCGGCTCACCACACCCGGGTCTGGTCTGTATGCGGCCGTCCACGGCAGTGGTGGGCGCATGTTCTGGAGATCGCCTTCCGCAGCCGGCAGCCTCACCGTGTTCGGGGCAGCGCAGCAGCCCGGCAGCCGCGAGTTCCACTATCTGTACGGCGCGCGCGGCGAACGGCTTGCGGCCGTGAGTCGTGGGCTGCGCTGGGAAGATGAAACCGGCAGCGCGCGCGATCTGACTTTCACCGTGGCCTCCAGCCTCGAAACCTACGACCGGCAGCTGCAGAACTTCCGGCGCAGCCTCTATGGCGGATTCGCGGTGGTCACGGCGCTGCTGCTGCTGGCGCTGGCGCTGTTTCTGCGTTGGTCGCTGTCGCCGCTGCGGCGGCTGGCGGCGCAGATCCGTGACGTGGAGCGCGGCGAGCGCACTACGCTGGATGAGCGCTGGCCGGTGGAGCTGGCCGGCGTGGTCGGCAATCTCAACACCCTGCTGCAGGCCGAGCGCACACGCATCGCGCGCTACCGCGACACGCTGGGCAATCTGGCGCATACGCTGAAGACGCCGCTGGCAGTGCTGCGCACAAGCGTTTCCGGCGATGGTCCGGTGGCGAAGGCGGTGAACGCCGAAGTCGATCGCATGACTGCCATCGTCGAGCACCAGCTGCGGCGCGCGGCCACCAGCGGCGGAGTCAGCGTGGGCGCGCAGGGCGTCGCGGTGCTGCCGCTGGCGCAGGACCTGCGCAGCGCACTGCTCAAGGTGCATGGCGCGAAGGATTTTTCGCTGGAGCTGGCGGTTCCGCCGCAACTGCTGTTCGTGGGCGACCGCAACGATCTGTTCGAGGCGCTGGGCAATGTGATGGACAACGCCGCCAAATGGTGCCGGTCGCGCGTGCGCGTGACGGCGGCGATTGCTGCGCAGAGTGGGGAGGGGCCGCGTCTGCTGCTCAGCATCGAGGACGATGGGCCTGGCATCCGCGCCGCGGACCGTGATCGCGTCCTGGAGCGCGGCACCCGCGCCGACCAGCACACCCCGGGACATGGCCTGGGTCTTGCCATGGTGCGCGAGATGGTGGAACTGTATGGTGGCAGCCTTGCGCTGGGCGAGTCGCAGTGGGGTGGAACCCGGGTCGAGCTTCGGCTGCCGGGCCGGATCAGGTAGCATGTCCGGCATGCGTTCACCCGAGATCACGACCTGGAACCCGGCCAGCTGGCAGGCCCGCAAGGCCCAGCAGCAGCCGCAATATGCCGATCCCGCAGCCCTGCAGTCGGCTGTCGCGCAGCTGTCGCGGCTGCCGCCGCTGGTGGTTTCGTGGGAGATCGAGGCGCTGCGCGAGCGTCTGGCCGCCGCGCAGCGCGGGGAAGCTTTCCTGCTGCAGGCCGGCGACTGCGCCGAGAGCTTTGCCGATTGCGAATCGGACCGCATCGCCAAGCAGCTGAAGGTGATACTGCAATGCAGCCTGGTCATGCTGCATGGCCTCAAGCGTCCCATCGTTCGCGTGGGCCGCATTGCGGGCCAGTATGCCAAGCCGCGCTCCGCCGATACCGAAACCCGCGATGGCGTGACGCTGCCGAGCTATCGCGGCGACACCATCAATCACCCCGAGTTCACCGCGGAGGCGCGCGCCGCCGACCCCGTGCTGCTGCTGCGCGGTCATGAGCGGGCGGCGCTGACGCTGAACTTCATCCGCGCGCTGGTCGATGGCGGCTTCGCGGACCTGCATCACCCTGAATACTGGGAGCTGGGTTTCCTGCGGCATTCACCCGCCCGTGATGCCTACGAGCGCATCCTGCGTGCCATCGCCGATTCGCTGGATTTCTTCAAATCCCTCACTGGCAGCACGGTGCAGGAGACCGGCCGCGTCGATTTCTACACCAGCCACGAGGGCCTGCACCTGCTGTACGAGCAGGCGCACACGCGCTTCATCCCGCGTTCGCAGCGCTGGTACAACCTCTCCACGCACATGCCGTGGATCGGGATGCGCACCGCGCAGCTGGACGGCGCCCACGTGGAATATTTCCGCGGCATTTCCAACCCCGTCGCCGTCAAGGTCGGCGCCGCGATGGATACGGGCTGGTTGCAGGGCCTGGTCACCACGCTCAATCCCAACAACCAGCCGGGCCGGCTGACGCTCATCCATCGCTTCGGCGCCAAGGAAATCGAGCGCTCGCTGCCGCGGCTCATCGACGCGGTGCGTGAAACCGGCCAGAACGTGCTGTGGGTCTGCGACCCGATGCATGGCAACACCGAGACCACCGTGGGCGGCTACAAGACCCGGCGTCTGGAGAATGTCCAGAAAGAGCTGGAGCTGGCCTTCACGGTGCACGAGGCCAATGGCTCGCGGCTGGGCGGCGTGCATCTGGAGATGACGGGCGAGGACGTCACCGAGTGCACCGGCGGCGCACGCGGGCTGTCGGACGCGGATCTGGCGCGTGCCTACCGCACGCAGGTGGATCCGCGCCTGAACTATGAGCAGGCGCTGGAGCTTGCGCTGATGATCGCCGAACACAGCAAGAAGGCCAGGTCACTCTGAGTTTCGACGGCCGCGAACTCGCATCGCGCCTTCCCCGGCGGCCCGGGGTGTACCGGATGTACGGCGAGGCCGAAGTCCGCCCCGAAGCCTTGCTGTATGTCGGCAAGGCTTCCAGCCTCAAGGACCGTGTCGGCAGCTACTTCCAGAAAGGGCGCATGGCGCCCAAGGTCGAGGCGCTGGTAAAGCAGATCCGTCACATCGAGGTGACGGTCACCGATTCCGAGACCGAAGCGCTGCTGCTGGAATACAACCTCATCAAGGAGCACCGGCCGCGCTTCAATGTGATCCTGCGCGACGACAAGAGCTTCCCCTACATCCAGCTGCTGCCTCATGAATTTCCGCGCCTGACGCTGTTCCGCGGCACGCGCAATCCGCGTGGCCGTTATTTCGGCCCGTTTCCCGATTCGCGTGCGGTGCGCGCCTCGCTGCATCAGCTGCAGAAACTGTTCCGGCTGCGCAACTGCCGCGACACTTTTTTCGCCAACCGTTCACGGCCCTGCCTGCAATACCAGATCGGGCGTTGTTCGGCGCCCTGCGTGGGGCTCATCGATGCCGCGGCCTATGCGCGCGATGTGAATGCGGCGGTGATGGTGCTGGAAGGGCGCGACAGCGATGTAACGCGGACGCTGGAACAACAGATGCAGCAGGCCTCGGAGCAGCTCGATTTCGAGCACGCCGCGCGGTTGCGCGACCAGCTGGTGGCGCTGCGCAAGGTGCAGGCCGAACAGAATGTGGCGGCGGGAGCGGCGCGCGATGCGGATGCCTTCGCCATTGTGGGTGAACCGGGGGACTACACCATCACTGTGCTGCTGGTGCGTGGTGGCCGCAGCCTCGGTACCACCAGTTATTTTCCGCGTTCACCCGGCGAGCCGGAGGAAGTGCTGGCCTCGTTCCTGCTTCAGCACTATGCCCGTGAGGAACCTGCCGCGGAGGTGCTGCTGGACCGCCGGCTGCCCGATGCCGCAGCGGTCGAGGCGGCGCTCAACGCCCAGCATGGCCGGCGCGTGACGCTGCTGCATCCGGAGCGCGGCCTCGCGGCGCGCTGGATGGCCATCGCCCAGGACAACGCCAACCAGGCGATGAGCATGCGCCGCGCGCGGCGCGCCGACGCCAACGCGTTGCTTGCGGCCCTGGGCGAGGCACTGGACCTGCCTGCGGCGCCAGCACGCCTGGAGTGTTTCGACATCAGCCACACCGGAGGCGAGGGCACAGTGGCTTCGTGCGTGGTGTTCACGACGGAAGGCCCGGCCCGCAAGGAGTATCGGCGCTACAACATCGAGGGTGTGGCGGCCGGTGACGACTATGGCGCGCTGCGCGAGGCCGTGCGCCGGCGTTATGCGCGCATTGCGGCCGGGGAGTTTCCCGCTCCCGATCTGCTGCTGATCGACGGCGGCGCGGGCCAGCTGGCCGCCGTGCTGCCGGCGCTGGAAGAAGCGGGTTTCGCCGATCTTCCGGTGATCGGCGTTTCCAAGGGCGTGGATCGCCGGGCAGGGCAGGAGCGCCTGCACCGCCCGGGAGCGGATGTGCCCATGGTGCTGCCGGCGGATTCGCCGGCCCTGCGGGTGATCCAGCGGGTGCGCGACGAGGCGCACCGCTTCGCCATCCAGGGGCATCGCAAACGCCGCGCGCGCCGCCATCAGGAATCCATCCTGGAGACCGTGCCGGGCCTGGGCCCGGCCAAGCGCCGCAACCTGCTGCAGCACTTCGGCGGCCTGCAGGGCGTGGTGCGCGCCGGCGTCGCGGATCTGGCACAGGTGCGAGGTATCGGCCCGGTGCTGGCGCGTGTCATTTATGATCACCTGCATCCCGGAGCCTGAAGATCCGGACAACACCATGCACTGGAACCTCCCCAACATACTCACCTGGATGCGCATCGTCGCCATTCCCCTGATGGTGGCGCTGTTCTACGTGCCGCATCACTGGTCGGACCGCCTCGCGGGCCTGCTGTTCGCGGCCGCGGCGATCACCGATTCGCTGGATGGCTATTTCGCCCGCCGCATGGGCCTGACCAGTCGGCTCGGGGCCTTCCTCGATCCGGTTGCCGACAAGCTCATCGTCGCCGTGGCGCTGGTGCTGCTGGTCAGCAAGGACCCGCAGCCGCTGCTGGTGCTCACGGCCTGCGTGATCATCGGCCGCGAGATCGCGATCTCCGCGCTGCGCGAATGGATGGCCGAACTCGGCCAGAGGACCCGGGTCGCGGTGTCGCAGCTGGGCAAGTACAAGACCATCCTGCAGATGGTCGGCCTGTCGATGATGCTGATCCGCTATCCGCTGGGGGGAGTGGACATCTACCGCATCGGCCTGTGGTTGACGGTGCTGGCGGCGGTGCTCACGCTATGGTCAATGATCAGCTATCTGCGCGCCGCCTGGCCGGTGTTGCGGGCCGAACAGCAGGACTGACCCTCCGCGATCGCGGCTAGTCGTGATCTGCGGGGAGAGCCGCCACGATCCGGCTGGCGACTGCCGCGGGCGGGCCGGTGGTTGATACCGAGGCAACCAGCCTTCCATCCGGCCCGACAATCAACGCCGAGGCCGTGTGGTCGTAGACATAGGAATTGCTGGAGACATCGACCCAGCGCTTCTCGAAGAACACGCCATAACCGGCCGCGACCTTTCGCAATGCCGCTTCGGTGCCCGTCATCGCACGGATGCGTGCGTCGAACGCGCGCACGTATTTCTCCATCGCCTCGCCGCGGTCCCGCTCCGGATCCACGGAGACGAATACCGGCACCACGCGCTCCGCGGCCGAGCCCAGCTGCGTCATCGCGTCCCTGATGGCGAGCAAGGTCAGCGGGCAGACATCCGCGCAGGAGGCAAAGCCGAACAGCACGATGCGGTGCTTGGCAGCGAAATCCGCGTCACGCACGGGCTGCCCCCGGGCATCCACGAGGCCCGCGAGCGATGCCGATTTGAATGGCATCACAGATGGCGCCTCCGCGGCTGCCGCCGGGGTGATGAGGCCGAAAGCCAGTAGTACACTCGCCAACATCGACAGATATCGTGAGCCGTTCATGCGCGCTGTCCGTTCTGCTGTTGTGGGAATCATTTCACTGGGTATCCAGCCGGGGTTTGCCACCCAGGCGATCGGCGACCTGTGCACGGGTGGAACGGCCAATGGCACGGGCCTGCGCGCAGCCTACTACAACGCGGATTCGGGCACCGCCAAACCGGTTCTCATCCGCCTCGATCCTAGAGTGGATGCGGCGGCCATTCGCAGTGCAGCGAAGTCGCATGCGGGAAAGCCCATCCAGTCGGTGCGCTGGTGTGGCTGGATCAGGCCGATCGTGTCCGGGTCCCACAGTTTCTCCGCGGCGACGGACAAGCTGCGCATGGAGATCAACAAGCAGTCCGTCGTCGATACCTCCACCGGCAAGTCCACCTCCATCGAGATGGAGGCCGGAAGGGTCTACTCCGTGCTGGTAGAGCTCTCCGACGCCAGCAGCGCCGCGGAGTTCAGTCTGCAGTGGACTCCGCCTTTCGGAGTGACCTACGACATTCCCCCGACGGTGCTGTTTCCGCCCGTGGCGACGCTCCAGGAAGGTTGCTGAGCTCTCAGAAGTCGCCGTAGATCTCCCGGCCGTCACCCAGCATGTGGCCGTGGCAGTCACGGCCGGCTCGCACGCAGCGCTCCATCCACGTGCTCTTGATCTCTTCGTCCCAGTCCATCCAGAAGTCGCCGTGCATGGAATATCCGGCGGGGATGCTCTTGGCGTAAGTATCGGAAGCCAGGCGCCAGTTGGCCGTGGTCTCGCCCTGCGGCACTTCGTACTCGATATTCAGGGTTATCACCGGAATGGGTACAGGGTGCGACGCCGGGCAGATGCCCTCGACGGGATACGACATGTGGCTGCGGTGGTCCACGGAATCCAGGTTCACGCCATCCCAGCAGTTGGGAAAATCTAGAACCATTGAAAGCACCTTGCCGCCTCCGCACAGTGGAATGTGCTGATTGCGATCATTGCTGAAATCGCATTCGAACTTGTGGTGCACCTCCCACGAGTTCCTGGCCGAACTCTGGGTCACAGCATTGCCGGCGACAACACGCAGCCCATTGGGCGGGGCCTGGATCTGATTCCTGGGGATCTTGTTGTAGCCGCTCTTGTAATAGCTGATGAATCTCAGGGGAACGAGGGCCCGCATGGTGGACGTATCGACGAGGGAGGGAACCCAGTACGCACTGCGATTGGCGGTTCCTCCCCGGCACGTCGTGCCGCCCATCGACAGGCTCTCGGTCGTCGAGTTGCCATCTGCACTCTTGTTGCCGAAGAAGGTATGCAGATGCGAGGCGCCGGGCTTGCCCGGAAATACGATGGGATCATCGAACGCCATGTGAGAGTACATGCAGACGACCCGCATCGCGCCGACGCCGTCTGCAGCCCCGCGTTCTCCTGGGTGAAATTCACGCCAGTAGATCGGTGGCTTTGCGTCCCCGCCTCGCGACGGGTTTGCCGACTGGAAACGGATTTGAACAGCAACGTGATTGCGTGGCGAACAGTAGTAGAACAGCGACACAAATGCGTCGTGCGAAAGTAAGTCAAAGAAGTAAGTCAAACGATTTCGCAGCAGCATGCGAACACGCATGGTGCATGCCGTGCTGCGTGTTCAACGCATCGTGAAGCAGGTCACATGCGGTGATGTTGCAATCGCGAAGTCGGACACTGCACCGACAGGCACGGCACAACGGCGCTGTCGCGACGACCGGGGCTTTGCTTCGTTGTTGACGACAGCGTGGTCTGGTCACGCTCACTGGTCGGATGGTTTCGCCGGAGCTCAGGGTTCCTAGGCATGGCGTGGCAATGGCCGCCGGCTGGCGGCCTGATCACCTCAGGCTTGACAAGGCCGGGCCGCCACTTACAATCGCCCCCCTTACGCGACGCGGGAATAGCTCAGTTGGTAGAGCGCAACCTTGCCAAGGTTGAGGTCGCGAGTTCGAGCCTCGTTTCCCGCTCCAAGTCGCGATCTGCAAGAATTTCACGAAAGTCTGCAAGTTATTGAAAAGAAAGGATTAACGCCTCTCTTTTCATCCAGCGGGTTCCACTGGAGACCGCCGCCAGCCGCGATTTTTTTGCAGTATCGCGTGAATCAATTTGCAAGAAGAATACGTGTGCCGTTGCTCGCACTAGTCGGGCTCCTGGCGGTTGGCGTTCTTTCGGGCTGGACCTATCAGAAGATCATGGAGGCCCGGGATCAGCGGAGGCTTCCTCCGCCGGGCAAGCTCGTCGATGTGGGCGGGCATCGGATGCACATCTATTGCCAGGGAAGTGGCAGTCCAATCGTAGTCGTGGAGCAGGGTATCGGTGCGCGGTCGCTGGGTTGGGCAAGGCTCAACGAGCAGATGTCGGCCGTTACCACCGTGTGTGCATACGACCGTGTCGGAATGGGATACAGCGATCCGGTCAGTCACGCGACTCTCTCGGAGGAAGTTGCCAGGAACCTCCATCAGTTGCTTCGCCGGGCAGGCATCTCGGAGGACATTGTTCTGGTGGGTTGGGGATGTATGCTCGCGAGTACTACCGACAATTCTCCGAACAGGTCAAAGGGATGGTCCTGGTCGATTCGTCGCACGAGCAACAGCTTCTTCGCATGGGAGAACCCGACGACGACTCATTCAATCCGCTCGAGCTGGATCGGTATCTTGCGCCAATCGGCTGGATCCGTCTCAGCGGGAAGGTCGAGAAGGGGGGGGGGCGCAGATTCTCCCTCGCCACCACCCATCCGCGACCGCTTGATCGCTCTCAATCTGAAGTCGCATCTGCCGCGTACCCTCCTGGCAGCAGGAGCCGGGCTGCGTGCGGATCTGCTTGCCGGGAAGAATCCCCCAAGTCTTGCCGATCTGCCACTCATCGTGATATCGGAGGGTCAACCAAATAATCCGTTCATGCAGGAGCATCTGCGGACGTGGTTTGAGCTTCAGGAAGAACTTTCTCGCCTGTCCTCAAATGGCAGACACATCGTGATGACGAAGAGCGCGCACGCCATTCATCGTTCAGAGCCAGAGCTCATTATTGAGGCTGTGCGGGAAGTCATGTCGAGTGCGCGGCAAGCGCATTGATAGCGCCTGCAGCTGATCCAGATCTCGGCAACAGCTGGCGCTCTGAGTAGACTGTTTCAGTCGGCAGAGCCGCCCGGGCCGGCCGCGTGTCCCTTGCTTCTCTCTCCAAACGTGCCGCAGCCCGGCTGGTAGTCGGTACAGAAGGGTGGCAGGGAAGCAAGATTGATGGGCTCGGCCAGATAGACATGGCGCATCACTTTCCGGTCGTATTCGAGCGCTTTCTCGCCTGAGCGGATCCAGCGGCCCAGTGCCGCGGCCTCGTCCGGATTGAAGTAGTTCATGACCGTCGTTGCCGGGCCCGTGGCGAAATTGTGCCGTAGCCCCAATCCATGCCCTGTCTCATGGGCCACCACGTAGCTCAGAAAATCGTCCTGGTCATCGGTATCGCTGCGCGCGAAGCTGGGTCCGTCCAGAAAGATATGTGCGTGCAGGATCTCGCCGGTCAGCGGGTCGTCCTGGATATGCGAGGTGGAGCCGTGGGCGCCATCTTCGACCCACTCGATGAGGTTGAATTGCGCGCTCGGCACGCTCTCGCCGGCCGGCGCGTCGATCACCTGGACCAGATTCCTGCCCAGCGCCCGGTTCCAGTACAGCACGCCATCACGCACGGCGGCGCGGCGCGAAGCAGGAATGGTCGCTGACAAGGCGAAGACGATGGGTTTGCGGCTATCGAACTTCGTCGCCAGGAAAACGCTGCGCCCCGCCAGTTTCTGCGGATAGGTCTGGTAGAACCCGAAGTGGTCCAGTTCATTCAGTTCGAAGGGTTCGAAATCCGGGTTCGGCCGATATGGACTCAGGTAGTAGTGCACTGAAACCGTTTCGTCGTCGGAGAGCGCGAGCTGCTCGATGGCCAATATCGACCCCACCCGCGAAACGTTCATGGTCGCGCACTGGATGATCGCGAAGAAGGCGGCCGTCTGGCGCGACTCATCACCCTCGTAGTAGTCCTTGCCCGTCCGGTCCTCGTCATGGAAGACCTTGTTGAACCCAGTGTTGAAATCCAGCTGGAGCACGCCTGCTGTTTCGCTGCGAACTGGAATCGTGACCAGCAGTGCGGGCACCGTGCTCCGACCGCGCGCATCCTCGACCATGCGCACGGTGTCGCCTTGTCGGATGAGGGTGACGACGTGGCTGCGGCTGGTCGAGAAGTCGCGCCGGACCTTCCTGCGACGCTCGTAGCTGACCTGAAGCAAGAATTTCTTGCCCAGGTCGGCCTAGCGCAGCGGTACTGTCCGGTTCAGCCGCTCGTCCAGCCCGGTTGCGGCCCGACATCCGGTTTCCTGGGCCTGTGCCGCGCCGCGCCACGCCACGCGGAAGACTGTGGCGGGAAATGGGTGAATGGCACCAGCGCGCCCACGGCTGCAATGGCGGGTGCAAGGAGTTTGGTCAGCAGCGGCATGGGCAGGTCACGTCACGCGCAGGGTTGATCGATCTCCAAGGTCAGGCATGCTAGGAACCCTCCGCCGGTGGCGTGAAGGTGTAGCGGCCCTGCGCATCCAGCTTGGCCTGCACCAGTACCTTGTCCTGCATGTTGACGATGCGGATAGCGGCGCCCGCAGCGGAAGAGCCATCCGAAAAGCCGCCGGTGCAGGTGATGGAGCCTTGCGCCCCCTTGCTGCAGCTGAATACAGGACTGTGGGCTTGGGCCACCGTGCCTACCAGCGTCAGACTGGCGGCAACGGAAGCCGGCAACAACATGAACACGCGCTTTGATTTCACGAAATTTCTCCTTAAAGCCGTATATGCGGACGTTTCCATTGTCCGCGCGCGCAAGGTGTGCGAATTGATGCCGATCAAATCGCGCTCGTGATTCCACCGGCTCTACAATAGTTACGGTTGCGTTTACCGTTAAATTAACGGTGTCGGGATGGTCATCGCCGCCTTCGTGGTGCTCGCCGGGCTGCTGGGCATGCTGACGGCGATCCTCACCAGCCTCAACGAGCGGCGACGGGAGATGGCCATCCTGGCCCGGCCGAGGCATGTGTTCGGCCTGCTGGTCGCGGCAGCCCTGCTGATGGGTCTGCTGCCAGCCTGGCGCGCCTACCGCAACGCGTTGACCGATGGCCTCACACCGAAGGTGTGAGCTGATGTCCGGTCTGGCGCTGCAGCAACGCATTGCGCCGGCACACGGCGATCAGCACATCGTGCTGGTTGTAGCCCCGGTGTTCGAAAGTGACGATGCCGTTGTGCGGCCGTGAGCGGCTCGGGCGCATGGCGAGAACCTCGGTTTCGACATGCACCGTGTCACCCACGAACAGCGGCGCCGGAAAGCGCGCTTCCTCCAGCCCCAGGTTGGCGACGGTGCGGCGCAGCGTGGTGTCGTGGATCGAGATGCCGACGATGAGCCCCAGGGTGAAAAAGCTGTTGATCAGCGGCTTGCCGAACTCCGAGTGGGTGCGCATGTACTCGTAATCGATATGCAGCGGCGCGGGATTGTGCGTCAGTGCGCTGAACAGCAGGTTGTCGGTCTCGGTGGCCGTGCGCCGGATCGCGTGCCTGAAGATCTGGCCGACCTTGAATTCGTCGTAGTAATGGCTCACGGCACCGCTCCTCCTGCGCCCGCACCCGGTTGATTGTAGTCCCCGAACGTCCCTCGGGACTGAAACCGAAGGGGATTTGGCGCTAGACTGACCTCGAGCGTTCTGGCGGTTCTTGCGGGGGCGTGGACCATGCGCGATTTCGACTTCGGTCTGCCTGCTGACATCCAGCTGCTGCGCGATCAGGTCGCGCGCTTCGCGGCGGAGAAGATCGCGCCGCGGGCGGCGCAAATCGACGCCGGCAATCACTTCCCCAGGGATCTGTGGCCCGAACTCGGCGCCCTCGGCCTGCTCGGCGTCACCGTGGAGCCGGAGTTCGGCGGAGCGGGGCTTGGATATCTGGCCCACGTGATTGCAATGGAGGAGGTCAGCCGCGCCTCCGCCTCCATCGGACTCTCCTATGCCGCCCACTCGAACCTGTGCGCGAACCAGATCCGGCGCTGGGGCACGGCCGAGCAGAAGCGCCGCTTTCTCCCGCGCCTGGTGAGCGGCGAGCATGTCGGGGCGCTGGCCATGAGCGAGGTCGGCGCCGGCTCCGACGTGCTGGCGATGCGCGCCACGGCCACGCCGGACGGGAATGACTACCTGCTGAATGGCACGAAGATGTGGATCACCAATGGCCCCGAGGCCGACGTGCTGGTGGTCTATGCGCGGCTGGCGCAGCAGTCCGCGGCGCCGGATGCGGCGCCTTCACTGAAGACCTTCATCGTCGAGAAGTCCATGCCGGGATTCGCCGCCGAACCCAAACTCGACAAGCTCGGCATGCGTGGCTCCGATACCTCGGGCCTGGTGTTCCGCGACTGCCGCATTCCGGCCACGCATGTGCTGCCCGGCAATGGCACAGAGGTGCTGATGTCGGGTCTGGATACCGAGCGCGTGGTGCTGGCAGGCGGTCCGCTGGGAATCATGCGCGCCTGCCACGACGTGGCTTTGCCCTATGTGCACCAGCGCCGGCAGTTCGCGCGGCCCATCGGCAGCTTCGAGCTGATGCAAGGGAAGCTTGCGGACATGTATGCCACGATGAACTCCGCTCGCGCCTATGTGTATGCCGTGGCGGCCGCCTTCGACCGCGGCGAGCGCACGCGCTATGACGCCGCGGCCGCCATCCTGCGCGCCTCGGAAAGCGCGACATGGGTGGCGGGCCAGACCATCCAGGTGCTGGGCGGCAATGGCTACACCAACGACTATCCCGCCGGCAGACTGTGGCGCGACGCCAAACTTTACGAGATAGGCGCCGGCACCAACGAAATCCGGCGCATGCTCATTGGCCGCGAACTGTTCGCGGCCACGGCCGGAGAGAGCGGATGATCGAATTCCACAGCAGGGTGGATCCGGAATCGGAGGAGTTCCGGCGCAATGCCGAAGTGAACCGGGCGCAAGCCGAGGAGCTGCGGCAGCTGCAGGAGGCCATAACCATTGGCGGCAGCCAGGGCGCGCGCGACCGGCACCTGCAGCGCGGCAAGATGCTGGCGCGCGACCGCATTGCCGGGTTGCTCGATCCAGAGTCGCCGTGGCTCGAGATCGGCCGCCTGGCGGCGCATGAGGTATATGAGGAGCCTGTGCCGGCCGCGGGGCTGGTCTGCGGCGTCGGCCGCATCGCGGGCCGCAGCTGCATGGTCATTGCCAACGACGCCACAGTGAAGGGCGGCACCTACTACCCGCTGACGGTCAAAAAGCACCTGCGCGCCCAGGAAATCGCCCTCGAAAACCACCTGCCATGCGTCTATCTGGTCGATTCAGGCGGCGCGTTCCTGCCCTTGCAGGATGAGGTGTTCCCGGACCGCGAACATTTCGGACGCATCTTCTACAACCAGGCGCAGCTGTCCGCGCGCGGCATCCCGCAGGTCGCCGTGGTCATGGGGTCGTGCACGGCGGGCGGCGCGTACGTGCCGGCCATGTGCGACGAGACCATCATCGTCAAAGGCGAGGGCACCATCTATCTGGCCGGGCCTCCACTGGTCAAGGCGGCGATCGGCGAGGAGGTCGACGAGGAAACGCTCGGCGGCGCCGATGTGCACACGCGCATCTCGGGTGTGGCCGACCAGCTGGCCGAGAGCGACGCGCATGCGCTGGAGCTGGCGCGAGGCATCATCGCGCACTCGAATCTCGCCGCAGGTGCGGCATGGAACCGCAGTGCCGCTGCCGCGCCGCGCTATCCCGCCGAAGAGCTTTACGGGATCGTGCCGGCCGACCTGCGCTACATCTACAACGTGCGCGAGGTGCTGGCGAGGATCGTCGACGCTTCCGAGTTCGACGAATTCAAGCCGCGCTACGGTGCCACGCTGGTGTGTGCGTTTGCGCGAGTTTGGGGGCAGCTCATCGGCATCGTCGCCAACAACGGCATCCTGGTTTCCGAGGCGGCCCTCAAGGGCGCGCATTTCGTGCAGCTGTGCAACCGCCGCGGCATCCCGCTGGTGTTCCTGCAGAACATCGCCGGGTTCATGGTGGGCAAGGATGCCGAGCGCCGCGGCATCGCCAAGGACGGCGCCAAATTCGTCACGGCTGTTGCCTGCGCGCGCGTGCCGAAGATCACCTGCATCATCGGCGGCTCGTTCGGCGCCGGGAACTATGGCATGTGCGGCCGTGCTTTCGGACCGCGCTTCCTGTGGACCTGGCCCAGCTCGCGCATCGCCGTGATGGGCGGCGAGCAGGCAAGCGCTGTGCTGGCGCGCGTGGGCGCGCGCCGCGACCCGGACGGCACCCAGCGCGAGGACGTCAGGGCGCGCTATGAGCGCCAGTCACACCCCTTTTACGCCAGCGCAAGGCTCTGGGATGATGGAGTCATCGACATGATTGATACACGCGACGTGCTGGGCGCCAGCCTGATGACGGCCCTGAACTCACCTCTGCCCGCGGAAACACCGCTGGGCATCCTGCGGATGTAGGCATGCAACCGGTGCCTGCACCCATGCCACTGCGCTCGATGCTGTTCGTTCCGGCCGACAGCGAGAGCAAGCTCGCCCGGTGCACGGCGGTGGCGGCCGATGCGCTGATCCTCGACCTGGAGGATGCCGTTGATCCGCGGCGCAAGGCGCATGCCCGGGCGCTGGCGGTGGAATTCATGCGCGACCAGCACAAACCGGATGGTCAGGACGCCAGCCGGCGCAGTGTATGGGTCCGCATCAATGCACCGGGAACGGCCGAATTCGAGCGTGACATGGCAGGCGTGCTGGCCGGCGCGCCCGATGGACTGGTGGTGCCCAAGGTGCGTTCGGCCACGGACGTCATCGAGCTGGCGCACTGGCTGGACGCGAACGAGCGGCGCTTCGATGTGACCAGCGGCGCCACCCGTCTTATGCCCATCGTCACCGAGACCGCGGCCTCGGTGCTGAGACTGGATGGCTACCTGCAATGCGGCCGCCGCCTGTCCGCATTGACCTGGGGCGCCGAGGATCTGTGCGTGGCGCTGGGAGCCGCGGAGAATGTCGACGCGGACGGGCAGTGGTTGCCGCCCTACCAGCTGGCCCGCTCGCTGTGCCTGATCACCGCCGCCGCCGCGGGCGTGCCGGCGATCGATACCGTATTCACCACCCTGCGGGACCATGAAGGCCTGGCTCGCAGCGCGCTGGCAGCACGACGGGATGGCTTCTCGGGAAAGATGGCGATTCACCCCGAGCAGGTCGAGATCATCAACCGTGCATTCCAGCCGGGCCGGGAGGAACTGGAGCGCGCCGCGCGCATCGTCGCCGCCTTCGAAGCGGCGGGGACGGGGGTAGTGGCGTTCGAGGGGCGCATGCTCGATCTGCCGCATCTGGCACGGGCGCGGCGCATTCTGCGGTCTGGAGGCTAGGGTCGGAATCGAACCGGCGTACACGGCTTTGCAGGCCGCTGCATGACCACTCTGCCACCTAGCCACGCCGCAAGAATGCGCAAGCGCGAGGTCAGCTCTCCATGATACCGGATTGCCCCGGTGGATGAATGATTTCCTGTTAAGGTGCGAACCCGAACTGGTGGTCCGGTGGGCGGACGTGGCGGAACTGGTAGACGCAGCAGACTTAAAATCTGCTTCCCGCAAGGGAGTGTGGGTTCGATTCCCACCGTTCGCACCAGAGAATTTCGAACAGGGTCCTTGTGCTCGAAGTCAGCAATCTGCATCTGTGGCGTGGCGATACGCACGTTCTCAGAGGTGTGTCGTTCACGCTCGGTCCAGGCCAGCTGCTGCAGCTGACCTGGGCCAATGGCATGGGCAAGACTTCGCTGCTGCGCTGCCTCGCGGGCTTCCTGCATGCCGAGGAGGGCGCCATCCTGTGGCGCGGAACGGATCTCTCGCGCCGGCGCGAGGCGCTGTACCGGGACCTGGCCTATCTGGGGCACGAGACGGCGTTGAAACAGGACCTCACCGTGATGGAAAACCTGCGCCTGGCCTGCGCCATGCGCTGCGGTGTGCAGCCTGAGCAAATCCAGATACAGCTGGACCGGATCGGGCTCGTGCCTTCCGCCCGGGATCGCCCGGTACGCGGTCTTTCCGCGGGGCAGCAGCGCCGCGCCGCGCTGGCGCGGCTCGCGCTGTGGGACGCGCGGCTGTGGATGCTGGACGAGCCAGCTTCGAATCTCGATGCGCGCGGGCAGGGGGCGCTGACTACATTGCTGTCCACGCATCTGGCGGAGGGCGGCTGCGCCATTGTCGCCACCCACCAGCCGCTGGCCGTCGAGGGTGTGCAAAGCCGCATCTGGTCCCAGCCCGGAGAGTCGTCATGAGTGCGCCCCTGGTGCCGGCCGCTGCCGCATTCGCCAGCGCGCTGCGGCGCGACCTGCTGCAGGCCGCGCGCCGCCCGGGAGAGTGGCTCCAGCCGTTGGCCTTCTTCGTCATCGTGACGGTGCTGTTTCCGCTGTCGCTGGATCCGGAGCTGGCCCGGCTGCGCCATCTGGCGCCGGCGGCGCTGTGGGTGGCGCTGCTGCTGGCAACGCTGCTGGCGCTGGATTTCCTCTATCGCGAGGATGCGCGCGACGGAACTCTGGAGCAGTTCGCGCTGTCTGGACAACCATTCGCGGTGATGATTTTCGCCAAGACGGCGACCCACTGGCTGCTCACCGGCCTGCCTCTGGCGCTGGTCGGCCCGCTGGCGGCGATCAGTCTGGGCGCGCCGCCGCAGAACGCGCTGGCGGTGCTGTGGCCGCTGTTGCTGGGCAGTGTTTCCATGAGCCTGATCGGTTCTATCTGCGCGGGTCTGACCCTGGGCACCCGGCGCGGCGGCGCGCTGCTGTCGCTGCTGGTGCTGCCGCTGGCGATGCCAGCGCTGGTGTTCGGCGCCCGCGCCACCCAGCTCGCCATTGCGGGCGAAAGCGCGGCGGGAGCGCTGTACCTGCTCGGCGCCATCACCGTGCTGGCCCTGACCCTGGCGCCCCTGGCGGCCGCGGCGGCCGTGCGCATCAGCCTGGAGTAAAATCGGAAAGATGAGCTGGGCCTGGTTCCATCGTTTCGGATCGCCACCATACTTTTATCGTGTGGCCGGCAAGCTTGCGCCCTGGTTCGGCTGGTCGGCACTGGTGCTGGTGCTGGTCTCGCTCTATGGCGGGCTGGTGCGCGCGCCGGTGGATTACTACCAGAGTGATGCCTTCCGCATCATCTACGTGCATGTGCCGGCCTCCTGGCTGGCATTGATGACCTACACCACTATGGCGGTGTCCGCCGCCATCGGTCTGGTGTGGCGCATCAAGGTGGCTCATGCGGTGGCGGTGGCCTGCGCACCCGCTGGCGTGAGCTTCACGGTGGTGTCGCTGGTCACGGGCATGATCTGGGGGCAGCCGACCTGGGGAACCTGGTGGGCCTGGGATCCGCGCATCGTCTCGCAGCTGTTCCTGCTGTTCTTCTTTCTCGGCTATATCGGGCTGCGCAGCGCCATCGACGATCCGGACCGCGCCGACCGCGCCAGCGCGGTGCTGGCCATCGTCGGAGTGGTGAATGTGCCCATCGTGCGTTTCTCGGTGGACTGGTGGAATTCGCTGCACCAGGCGCCCACGGTAATGCGCATGGACAAACCCGCCATGCCCTGGGAAATGCTCTGGCCGCTGCTGCTGATGGCGCTGGCCTACACGCTGTATTTCTTCTGGATCATGCTGGTGCGCGCGCGCGCCGAGGTGCTGCGGCGCGACCGCGGTGGTCAATGGGTGCGTGAGGCGTTGGCGCGCGACGCGGCAGGAGGGTCGGCCTGATGGGTGAGTTCTTCGCAATGAGCGGCTACTGGCCTTTCGTGTGGCCGGCCTACGCGCTGGCCATGGCAGGCCTTGCCTTCGAGGCATGGCGGGCACGGCGGCTGCTTGGCCGCGCCAGACAGGAAGCCAGACGCAAACTTGCGATCCAGGAGCAGTCATGACACCCACCCGCCGCAAACGCCTGTATCTGGTGCTGGGCATCCTGGCGGGCGTCGCCATTGCCGCCGTGCTGGCGCTGCAGGCCTTCCGCAGCAATGTGATGTTTTTCTTCGACCCCACGCAGGTGGCGGAAGGCGAGGTGCAGGAGGGTGCCCGCTTCCGGCTCGGCGGCATGGTGCAGGAAGGCAGCGTGCAACGCGTATCGGGCACACTGGAGACACGCTTCGTGGTCACCGACTTCAAGCATGAACTGAATGTGACCTACAGCGGCGTGCTGCCGGACCTCTTCAAGGAAGGGCAGGGAGTGGTTGCGCACGGCAGGCTGAATGCCGGCGGCATCTTCGTTGCCGATGAAGTGCTCGCCAAGCATGACGAGAAATACATGCCGCCCGAAGTAGAGCGCTCGCTGAAGCGCGGTGAATCGCGGCTCGAACCGGCGCAGGGCGGCTGAGCCCATGCTGCCCGAAGTCGGACATTTCGCGCTGATCCTGGCGCTGCTGCTGGCCGCGGCGCAGTCGCTGTTTGGTCTCGTCGGCCCGTGGCGGCGCGACGCGCGCCTGATCCGCGCCGTGGTGCCGGCGGTGACCGGCCAGTTCGTCATGCTGGCGCTGGCCTTCGGCTGCCTGGTGTGGTCCTTCGTGCACAACGATTTCTCGGTGCAGCTGGTTGCCAGCCACTCGAATTCAGCACTGCCCATCTACTTCCGCGTCGCCGCCGTATGGGGCAACCACGAGGGCAGCATGCTGTTCTGGGTGCTGGTGCTGGCGGTCTGGTCGCTGTCGGTGGCGGCCTTTTCCGGCAATCTGCCCGCGGCCTTTTCGGCCCGCGTGCTGGGCGTGCTGGGCATCATCAGCACGGGCAGCATCCTGTTTTCGCTGGCCACCTCCAATCCCTTCGCGCGCCTGCAGCCCGGGCCGCCCGATGGCGTGGATCTCAACCCCGTGCTGCAGGACCTGGCGCTGACGCTGCACCCCCCCATGCTCTATGTGGGCTATGTGGGTTTCTCAGTGGCCTTCGCCTTCGCCTGCGCGGCCATGCTGGAAGGCAAGCTCGACCAGACCTGGGCACGCTGGACGCGGCCGTGGACCACAGTGGCCTGGATGTTCCTCACCGTGGGCATCGCGCTGGGCAGCTGGTGGGCCTACTACGAACTGGGATGGGGCGGCTGGTGGGCCTGGGATCCGGTGGAGAACTCCATCCTGATGCCCTGGCTGCTGGGCACCGCATTGATCCACTCGCTGGCGGTGACCGACAAGCGCGGCCTGTTCAAGAGCTGGACGCTGCTGCTGGCCATCCTGTCGTTCTCGTTCTGCCTGCTCGCGACCTTCATGGTGCGCTCGGGCGTGCTGGTGTCGGTGCACAGTTTCGCGGCCGATCCGGGACGCGGCATCTTCATCCTGGCATTGCTGGCGCTGACCATCGGCGGCGCGCTGGCGCTTTATATATGGCGCGCGCCGCTGCTGCGTTCGCAGGCCGGCTTCGACCTCAGTTCGCGCGAGAGCTTCCTGCTGTTCAACAACATCCTGCTGGTCATCGCCACCGGCGTGGTGTTCGGCGGCACGCTCGCGCCCATGATCGCCGACGGACTGGGGCTGGGCACGATCTCGGTGGGCGCGCCTTACTTCAACCCCACCTTCCTGCTGCCCATGCTGCCGCTGCTGGCGCTGGTGTCGCTGGGCATGTTCGCGCACTGGAAGCGCGGCGGACTGGGAGGCTCGCGCCGCCGCATCCTCGGCAGCCTCGCCCTGGCGCTGGCGGTGGGTCTTGCCATCATGCTGGGTCTTTACGGCGACCGCTCGCTGCTCGGGCCGCTGGGTGTGGTGCTGGGGCTGTGGATCATCATCTCGGCGCTGATCGATCCAGTGGATCGTCTGCGACGCGGCCTGTCGCTGCCGCCCGCCATTGCCGGCATGACGCTGGCGCATGTGGGTCTGGGCATCATCACGGTGGGCATCACCACCATGGAAACGCGGATGCTGGAGCGCGACGTCGCCATGAAGCCGGGCGACAGCGTGCAGCTGGGTGATTACACCTTCCGCTTCGACGAGGTGCGCGATGTGGAAGGACCCAACTACGACGCCAAGCAGGCGCGCGTCGAGGTGCTGCGCGACGGCCGCGCGGAAGTGCTGCTGCTGCCGGAGCGGCGCCACTACTGGGTGCAGCGGCAGTCGCTGGCAGAGGCAGCGCTGGGTGTTTCCTGGCGGCGCGATCTTCTGACCACGCTGGGCGAGGAACTGGGCGAGGGCGCATGGAGCGTGCGCCTGCAGGTGCGGCCGCTGATGCGTCTGGTGTGGCTGGGCTCGGCACTGATGGCGCTGGGCGGGCTGGTCGCGGCCATGGATCGCCGCTACCGGCGCCGGGAGCGGGAGGCCGAGGCCGCATCCGCTGCAGCCGTCGCCCAGGGACAGCCACAGGGGCAGCAGGCATGAACCGTTTCGTCATTCCGCTCGGCGTATTCCTGCTGCTCGTGGTGTTGTTCGGCGTGACGCTCAAGCGGGTGCCGGACAGGCAGATCGTGCCCTCGGCGCTGATCGGGCGCACGGCGCCGCAGTTCGAGCTTCCGGACCTGCTGGCGCAGGAACAGCTGGTGAACAACAGCGCCTACGCCGGCAAATGGTATCTGCTCAATGTCTGGGGCACTTGGTGCGTGGAGTGCCGCGTGGAGCACCCGACGCTGCTGGAAATCCAGAAGACCGGCAAGGTCGAGATCGTGGGGCTCAACTACAAGGACGAACCGGAGCAGGCGCGCGCCTGGCTTGCGCAGCTGGGCAACCCTTACGCTTCCGTGCCGGAGGATCGCGAAGGGCGCGTCGCCATCGACTGGGGCGTGTATGGCGCGCCCGAGACCTTCCTGGTCAATCCGCAGGGCGTGGTGGTGGAGAAGATCGTCGGCGTGATCACACCGCAGAACTGGGCGGCCAGACTGCTGCCCCATATCGAAGGCCGCGCGCCATGATGCGCCACTGCGGTGTGCTCATGCTGTGGTTGCTGCTCGCCTTGCCGGCGCATGCCATCGATCCCGTGCCGCCGTTGCCGGACGAGGGTGAGCAGGCGCGCTACCTCGCGCTGACGCGCGAGATGCGCTGCCTCAAATGCGTAGGCGAAACGGTGGCCGACACCTCGGCCATGTTCGCCGTGGACATCCGCCGCCAGGTGCGCGAGATGATCGTCGCCGGCCGCAGCGACGAGCAGATCCGTCAGTACATGGTGGAGCGCTATGGTGAAGTGATCCTGCTGCGTCCGCGCTGGTCGGCGGGCAACGCCTGGCTGTGGCTGGCGCCGGGCATCTTCCTGCTGCTGGGCGGTGTGGTGGCCTGGCGCGTGGTGCGGCAACGCCGTGAATTGCTGGATAGCGACGATTCTGTCGTGGATGAGGTTCCGTCTGAATGAGCGCCTTCGTCGCTGTCGCCGTACTGCTCACACTGATCGCCGTCGCACTGATCGCACTGCCCCTGCTGCGGCGGCACGAGGGCTTGCCGCCCGCCGTGACGCTGGCGGTGGCGGCGTCGCTGCTGCTGGCATCGGCGGCGGCGCTGCTGTATCCGACATCGAGCAAGTGGAACTGGGCGCAGGCCGCGGCCTCGGCCGACGATCCGGCGGCGATGGTCGGACGGCTGGCGCGCCGCATGGAGCGCAACCCCGGGGACATGAACGGCTGGCTGACGCTGGGGCGCTCATACAGCGCGATGGAGCAGTTTCCGCTGGCGGCGCGCGCCTACCAGCGTGCAAACCCGCTGGCCGGCAACAGCAATGCCGAAGCCCTGATGGGTCTGGCAGAGGCGCTGGTGCTCGGCGGACAGAGCACTCTGGATGGTCGCGCCGGGCACCTGTTCGAGCAGGCGCTGGAGCTGGATCCGAACTCCGGCCGGGCATTGTTCTTTGCCGCCATCGCGGCGCTGGAGCGGAACGAACGCCCGCTGGCGCGCGAGCGCTTCGTGAAACTGCTCGAAGCCGACCCGCCGCCCGAAGTGCGCCGTGTCATCGAGGATCAGGTGCGCGCGCTGGAAGGACCTGAGCCCCAAGCCGCGCAGGTGGCGGATTCAAGGGCCGCGGCGCCGAACGCAGCCGTCTCCGTGCCGCTGCGCATCACGCTCTCGCAGGCGGTGGCGGGCAAGGTGGCGACCGGCGCGCCGTTGTTCATTCTGGCCCGGGCGCCAGGGCAGCGTGGAGCGCCGCTGGCCGCGCGCCGCCTCGAAGCCCGGTTCCCGCAGGACGTGGAACTGCGCAGCAGCGACGCCATGATTGCCGGCACCGGCTTCGTGGAAGGGCAGGAGCTGGAGATCGAGGCACGCATTGCCAATGGCGGCGGCGCCAATGCCGTGGCGGGTGATCCCTTCGGCAGTGTGCGCGTGAAGGCCGGCGCCGCGCAGCGCGCCACGATCGAGATCGGGCAGCTGAAGCCTTGACGCTGCACACCCTGTTTCCGACGCGCATCCACAGCGCGCGTCTGTCGGGCGCCGCGAACCAGTTGCTCAACGCGCGGCTGTTGCGCGAATGCCGGCAACTCGCGCTGGATGATGTGGCCGGACAACGCTGGTCGGCCGACAACTATCCGGGTGGCTACACCTCGTATGCCTCCGTGGCCCACATGCAGCAGATGTCGCCGACCTTCGCGCAGCTGCAACGCCGCATCAACACCCATGTACGCCGCTTCGCGGCTGAGCTCCAGTTCGATCTGGGTGATCGCGTGCTCGCCATGACGGATTGCTGGGTGAATGTGATGCCGCGCGGCGTCACCCACAGCCTGCATCTGCATCCGCTTTCGGTGGTGAGCGGCACCTACTATGTGCGCATGCCGCGCGGCGCTCCGGGGCTGAAATTCGAGGACCCGCGGCTGGATCGCTACATGGGCGCGCCGCCACGGCATCCGGATGCGCGCATCGAGAACCGCCAGTGGGTGACGCTGCCCGCCGTTGCCGGCCAGCTGCTGCTGTTCGAGAGCTGGCTGCGCCACGAAGTGCCGCCGAATCCCGTGAACGGCGAGCGCATCAGCATCAGCTTCAATTACGGCTGGATCTGACCGGCCGCGCGCGGGGTTGCTCCCGCACCGCGGCCGCTTCGCGCGCCAGCAGCGCACGCTTGCGCTGCACACCCCACCGGTATCCCGACACCGAACCATCCGTGCGCACCACACGGTGACAGGGCACCACCACGGCCACGGAGTTCGAGGCACAGGCCCGGGCCACGGCCCGCGCGCTGCCCGGAGCACCAATGCGCTCGGCAACCTGGGCATAGGACAGCGTCGTTCCCACCGGTATGCGCGTCAGCGCGCGCCACACCTTGGTCTGGAAGGCGGTGCCGCGGATGTCCAGCGGCAGCGCCTGCGCTTCGCCAGGCTGGTCGATGAGCCTCACCACTCGTGCCACCCAGTCTTCCAGCTCGCGGTCGGCAGGCTCGATGACGGCCTGCGGAAATTTCCGTTGCAGTGCCTCCAGGGTTTCGGCTTCAGCGCCGAATTCCACCGCGCACAGTCCGCGCTGCGTGGCGGCAATCATCAATGGCCCCAGGCTGCTGCGCGCGCTGGCGCAGCGGATGCGTTCAGCCGCTCCACCACGGCGGATGCGCGAGGGTTTCATGCCCATGGGATGGATGTCGCGATAGGCCGCGGAGCTCGCCGCATAGCCGGCATCATAGATGGCCTCGGTCACGCGCCCCGCGCCATGCAGCGCGTTGGTCAGGCGGCGCCGGCGCAACGTGATGCCATAGGCCTTGGGGCTGACACCCACCGTGGCGACGAACAGCTTCTGGAAATAGGCCGCGCTGAAACCGGCTTCGCGCGCCAGCTCCGCCAGCGACGGGGCAGGGTCGCGCGTTTCGATGAGGCGGCAGGCGCGCTCGACGGCCTGACGGTTGCGTAGATCATTGCTCATGGCAGCAAGCATGCCGCAGGCGCCGCTGCCGAACATCCCGAATCTTGCGATCATGGCGCCATGCAAACGCGCCAGCAGATCATGGATTGGAGGCGTTCACAGCGGCAGCGCCTCATCGAGGCCCGCATGCAGATGTCCGTCGCCGCCCGCGAGCAGGCCTCTGCGCAGATGATCGAGCACCTGGACGTGTTATGTCGCGAGCGTGGCTGGCTGTGCGCCGGGAATGTGGTCAGTCTCTGGTGGCCGCTGCGCGGCGAGCCAGATCTGCGCCCCTGGCTTGCGAGACTCAGGCAGGAGGACATCGGCGGCGCCTTGCCGCTGGTGGAGGACAAGGCCATGCCGCTGAAATTCAGGCTGTGGGAGCCCGGGGCGCCCATGCAGCGCGGCATCTGGGACATCCCGCAGCCCGCCGAACCCTGGGAGACGGAGCCCGACCTGATCCTCGCGCCGGCGGTGGGTTTCGATCCGGCGCGTTTCCGGCTGGGATATGGCGGCGGCTATTTCGACCGCACGCTGGCTGCGCGACTGGCCTCGGGGAGGCCCGCGCGGGCCGTCATGGTCGCCTACGCGGCCTCCCGGCTGGAATCCATCCATCCCTTGCCGCATGACATACCCTTCGATGCCGTGGTTACCGAGCAGGGTGTACTTTGAGCGGCCAGAAGGCGGATAATTAACGTCTATACATTGAAGAGCCGGGGGATGCGCCAGGATGTCTGGGCCGGATGAATCTCGCGTCGAACGCGTCGACGCCATCGTGGCTGCCCATGCCAATGTGCCAGGCAGTCTGCTTCCCATCCTGCATGCCGTGCAGGAAGCCTTCGGTCATGTCCCTGAAAGCGTCGTGCCGCGCATCGCCGAGGGTCTGAATCTCTCACGCGCCGAGGTGCATGGCGTAATCAGCTTCTATCACTACTTTCGCCGCCATCCGGTGGGGCGCCACGTGGTGCAGATCTGCCGCGCGGAAGCCTGCCAGGCCGTGCAGGGCTGCCGCACCGAAGAGGCCGCCAAACACGAACTCGGCGTCGACTACGGCGGCACCTCCGCCGATGGCCGCTTCACGCTCGAGCCGGTCTATTGTCTCGGCAACTGCGCCGCCGGCCCCTCAGCCATGGTGGACGGCCACATCTACGGGCGCGTGACGCCCGAGCGTCTGCGGGAAATCCTCGCCCAGTGGGGGCGGGCATGAGCGCCGTGCGCGTCTTCGTCTCGCGCGACACAGCGGCGGTTGCACTCGGCGCCGATGAGCTCGCCGCGGCGCTGCAGCATCACGCCGCGAACCTCGGCATCGCGATTGAACTGATACGTCCGGGTTCGCGCGGCATGGTGTGGCTCGAGCCGCTGCTCGAAGTGGAGATCGGTGGCCAGCGCACAGGCTATGGCCCCGTGTCGGCGGATCAGGTTCCCGCGCTGCTCGCCGCCGGCGTGCTCGATGGCGCGCCGCATGCCGCGCGCCTAGGGCCGGTGGAGGAGCTGCCGTGGATGACGCGCCAGGAACGTCTCACGTTCCAGCGCGTGGGGCGCATCGACCCGGTGAGCGTCGCGTCATACGTGGCCGCGGGCGGCTACTCGGGCCTTACGCGCGCGCTGGGCATGAGCGGCGCGCAGATCGTGCAGGAAGTCACCGATTCGGGTCTGCGCGGCCGCGGCGGCGCGG
>CAUJIK010000113.1 GCA_963205255.1 Pseudomonadota bacterium | reverse complement strand
TGATGCCTTCGAGGATGATCACATGCGTGACGCCGGGCAGCGCCAGCACATCGCGGTCGAAACGGGCCCGCGCGTTCTGGCCGGCGCCATCGCGCAGCAACTGGTTGCCGCCGATGCCGTGATGGCCGTGACCAGGAACATGGACTCCGACTTCGATGCGGTTTCCAACTTGGTCTGGGTGGTGAAATCACCACGCGGAGAAATGATGACCGTCTTCAGCCCCAGGCTGTGCGCGGTAGGGCCCTCCACCTTTTCCGGCAGGTAGATGCTGATGGAGATTTCCTCTCCGGCCTTGACGGGGTAGTCGATGGGGTCGGTGAAGATGGGCGCTCCGGGCGGCACCGTGATGGACTTCCGGCCGCCGAAGGTGGCCGTCCTGAGCGAGCCCTCGACGACGGTCGCCGGATCGACGGGCCGGCCCACGGACACAGCGCCGATGACCAGCGGCGTCGAGCCGTATTCATTCGACAGGCGCAGCCGCAGCTGGCTGCCGCCCACCGAAACCCGGGCGCGCTGGCGCAGGGTCTGCCCATCCACCACCGTACCCGCCATGCCGGCGAAGCCGCCCTGCGGGCTCGCGGCCCAGGTGGCGATCCACTTGCCGGACGCCGCGCGGTCCGCCGCCACGGCGTGTTGCGTGGACAGCAGCAGCACCGAGGCCAGCACCAGCCCCCATGTCGCGAAATTCCTGATCTTCATGGCGACCTCCCGTGTTGCGGCGAGGCGAGGCGCCGTGGGTCCGAGTATAGTGGGATAACCTACTATTTGTACTGCACCCCGGTCAGGACTCACCATCCGGTCGGGACCAAAGGGAATCCACCAAGGGGAGTCCAACGTGAGCAAGTCTGTCTTCCATCTCGGCCTTTCCACCGTTCTGGCGCTGGGCTTGTCGCTGGCTGGCTGCGCCCAGAGCGCCGCGCCGCAGACGATTCCCGATATTGCGGGCAAGGTGATGACGGTGAATGGCCCGATCGACGCCTCCGAGCTGGGCGAGACGCTGATGCATGAGCACATCTTCATCAACTTCCAGAAAGCGCCCGCCATGAATCCTCCGCCGACGGACATCACCGTGGTGCGGGTGCCGGCCGAGATTCCCGAGGGCATGGCCGCCGGGCTGACCGACTTCAACCAGTCGCTCAACGCCATCATGGATTTCAAGAAGATCGGCGGCAAAACCATCGTCGACGTGTCGTCCTTCGGGCTGATGCGCGACCCCCTGGCGCTGCAGCTGGTGTCCCGCGTTTCCGGCCTGAATGTGGTGATGGGCGCGGGCTTCTACATGCGGCAGATGCATCCTGCCGACATGGAGCAGCTGAGCGTGGAGCAGCTCACCGACATCATCGTGCAGGACGTCACCGTCGGCGCCCAGGGCACCAATATCCGCGCCGGCGTCATCGGCGAGGTGGGCATCGTCGGCAAACCGCTGGAACAAAGCGAGCTCAAGAGCCTGCGCGCCAGCGCCCGCGCGGCCCGCATCACCGGCGCGCCGCTGAACATCCACAACTTCGAGACGCTGGAAGAAATGATGACCGTGCTGGACGTCATCGAGTCCGAGGGCGTGGAGCTGAACCGGGTGGTGATGTCGCACACCGGCGAGCGCGACGAGGCTACGCGCGAGGCGCTGTTCAAGCGCGGCGTGTATGTGGAGTGGGACTACTTTGGCCAGGCGCCGCTGCCGAAGGAAAAGGATGTGGAGCGCATCGAGAGCCTCTATGCCTCGATCCAGGCCGGACGCGCGAAGCAGATGGTCATGTCACACGACATCTGCACCCAGCCGCAGCTGAAGGAGAACGGCGGCGGCGGCTACACCTACATCCACGACGTGATCATCCCCGGGCTCAAGGCCAAGGGTGTGTCGGACGAGATCATCCACACCATCATGGTCGAGAACCCGCGGCGCGTGCTGCCGTTCGTCGCGCCGCAGGCGCCGGTTGCGCAGAAGGGCTGAGGAGCCGGCTGACTATCTGGCGGCGTCCGCCGCCCTGGGTGCACTGCCGAAGTCGCCTTCGGCATCCGCCGCCAGATAGGCAAAGACCGTGTAGGCCGCCGCGTTCTGCGCCAGATCTCGCGGGTCCACCTTGTCCAGCGTGTCGTCCTGGTTGTGGTGCAGATCGAAATAGCGCGTGGCGTCCTGCTCGAGACCCGCGCAGGTCATTCCCATTGCCTTGAACGGTGAAAGATCCGGGCCACAGGCTTCGCCGTCACTGCGGTGCTCGATGCCCAGCGGCGCCAGCACCTGGGCTATCTGCGCCACCGCGTTCCGGGCGTAGTCCGGCGCCTTGACGCTGAAAGCCAGGATGCGGCCGGCGCCCAGATCGCTCTCCGCGCCGAGCTGATGCTTGCGCAGGTCGGCCTCGTGAGCCTCGGCATAGGCACGGCCACCCCACAGACCCTGTTCCTCGTTGGCAAAGGCCACCACGCGGATGGTGCGCGCCGGGCGCTGCTCCCGCGGCAGCTGGCCGATGAGATGGCCGGCTGCCATGGAGATGCCGATGCCGGAGGCGTCATCGATGGCGCCCGTGCCCAGATCCCAGGAATCCAGATGTCCGCCGATCACCACCACTTCATCGGGCTTGCTGCGGCCAGTGATCTCGGCGATCACATTCTGCGAGGTGTATTCGCCATTCCAGCCGCAATCCAGCGCCAGGCGCACGCGTGTTGCGCCTCGTGCAGCCAGGCGTGCCAGCTGGTCGGCGTCCGGCAGGGAGAGGGCGGCGGAGGGAATCGGCGTCAGCCCCTCATCGAAGCGGGTCATGCCGGTGTGCGGATTGCGGTGCCAGCCAGTGCCTGCAGAGCGCATCAGATAGCCGATTGCTCCCGCGCGGATCGCGGCCGACGGGCCGCCGCCGCGCACACGCGAGCCCATGCTGTAGCCGCGCATGTCATGCGCGCGCTCCATCTGGTAGTCGATGAAGGCGATCTTGCCAGCCAGCGAGCCGGGGGCCACGTTCTGCAATGCCTCCAGCGACTCGAAGCGCACCACTTCGCCTTCCACGATGCCGCCGGGGCTGCCGCCCAATGCCGTGACATGCAGCGGCTGCGCGTGCGCGCCCACCACACGGGCCGACTCGCCGCGGCGCTCCCACTTGGGGAAGGTCACGGGCTCGGTCCATACCTTGTCGTAGCCCAGCGCGTGGAACTTCGCCCTGGCCCATTCCACGGCGCGCGCATCCGCCTCGCTGCCGGCAAGACGCGAGCCCACTTCCGTCGTCAGGGATTCGGTGACCTTCCAGGCCGTGCTGTCGGCGAGGGCCTGCGCGCGCAGATCCGTTGCTCTCGCGATGGCTGTTTCCGGTATGCGCGTGGTCTGCTGCGCGGCCAGCGCAGGGACGGCGAAAAGGGTGAAAGCGACAGCGAGGCTGATGGCGCGCATCGGCAGACTCCGGAAAGAAGAAACCACGAAGTATGCCGCCCTGATTCCGGCCCGGACAGACTCTATGGCGAGCACCAGAGGCACCAGTGCTGCGGGGGACGGAAGGCGGTGATCACCCGGCCGCAGACAATGACGGCCAGCCAGCAGAAAAGCGAAATGAATGCGATCAGGCGCACGTGCGCCAGCGAGATGGTGTCACCGCGCGCACTGCGGACTGCCCGCGCGGCGATCAGGTGGAAGGCAACCATGTTGCATCCGGCGGCGATCATGAAGGCCAGCTTGAGCTGAAAGGCGGGGTTGTAGATGTACTGATCCGGCATGGCGAGCACGAAGCCCAGACCGGTCGCTGCGCACAGGATGAAGCCTGCGACTCCCCAGGGCACCAGCGCCAGCAGCCGCTGAGCGGGCACGCCACGTCCGATGCCGATCAGACGCAGGTCGAGGACGCCCACGGAGCCAAAGAGCAGGCAGATGCCAATGAAATGCAGGCATTCGGCGACCGGCCAGGTCCAGCGCAGGGCCATCAGTTGATAGACACCCAGTTCGCGCGCCCAGCGCCCGATCTGTTCGAGGTCGAAAACAGGGTCCACGGAAATCATGAAACCATGAGGATGCGGGCGGTGTGCAGCAGCAGCTTTCCGCTGGCCACACCCGCCAGCCACAGCAGCAGCGATATCGCTGCCATGCGGCGGCCCCCTGGATGGCCCGCCGCGGATGAGCGCATCAGAAAGAAAGCGCCAATGAAGCAGGCCAGTTTCACCGCGAATAGCGGATTGGTGAGCGCCTTGGCCGGGTAGGCGACCAGCAGGGCCAGCCCCGACAGCGCGGCAACGACGGCGCCGATCCACAGCACCGGGCGGAAGGAACGGTAGAAACCGAAATCGCCGGACTGGCCGGCGCGCAGAACACCCAGACAGATGCCGATGGCGGCGCCCACCAGCATCACCATGCCAAAGGCGTGGAAGATCAGCGCAATGAAGTAGGCGTAGTAGTCGTCACGCATCCACTCCGAGATCGGGCTGGTCTCGATGGCGGTGAATGCGGATCTGGCAACAGGAGGCATGACTCTGTCCGACCATCGTTTGAGTGGCTCCCCGGGTTGGAATCGAACCAACGACCAACGGATTAACAGTCCGACGCTCTACCGCTGAGCTACCGGGGAACGGTTCGGGCAGGACGCCCGCTCAAAAGAGGGCGCGATTCTTCAAGAACCGGCCGCCCCCGTCAAGGGATCAGGTGCCGGAACGTTGCGCGGCGGGGCGGGCGAGGGCCTTGCCCAGGCGCTCCAGGGCTTTCTCGAGCGTCGCGGTGCTGCAGGCGAAGGACAGCCGCAGATGCCCCGGCGCCCCGAAACTGGAGCCGGCCACGCCGGCCACCAGGGCCTCATTGAGGATGAATTCGGCGAAGGTATTGTCGTCGGCGAGGCCCAGGTTCTGCATGGCTCCGCTCACGTCGGCGAAGGCATAGAAGGTGCCGCTGCCCGGCAGGCAGCGGATGCCGGGCAGGGCGTTCAGGCCGCCCACGAACAGGTCGTGGCGCGCCTTGAATGCCGCGTTCATGCGCTGCATTTCATCATCCGGGCCGGTGAGCGCCGCGATCGCGGCGCGCTGGCTGATGCTGGAGGCATTGGTGGTGGACTGGCCCTGCACCGTGGCCATGGCCGCGACGACCTCCCTGGGCCCGCCGCAGTAGCCGATGCGCCAGCCCGTCATGGCGTAGCCCTTGGAACAACCGTTGATGGTGACCGTGCGGTTGTGAAGGGCGGGCGTGACCTGCGCGAAGCTCGAAAAGGGCTCGGCGCCCCAGTAGATCTTCTCGTAGATGTCGTCGGTGGCGATGAGGATCTGCGGATGGCGCAGCAGCACCTCGCCCAGCGCCGCAAGCTCGGCGCGGGTGTACGCGGCGCCGGTGGGGTTGCTGGGGGAATTGAGCATCACCATGCGGGTGCGCGGCGTGATGGCGTCCGCGAGCTGCTTCGCCGTGATCTTGTAACCCTGCGACGCCGGACCATAGGGGGTGACCGGCACGCCATCGGCCAGCAGCACCATGTCGGGATAGGACACCCAGTACGGGGCGGGGATGATGACTTCGTCGCCGGGATTCAGCACCGCCATGCACAGGTTGAACAGCGTCTGCTTGGCGCCGGTGGAAACCAGGATCTGGTTGCGCTCGTACTGGAGGCCATTGTCGCGCTGGAACCTGGCGATGATGGCGTCCTTGAGCTCCGGCATGCCGTCGGCATTGGTGTAGCGGGTGAAGCCCTCGCGGATGGCCGCGATGCCGGCCTCTCCGATGTGCGCGGGCGTGTCGAAATCCGGTTCGCCCACGGACATGCTGATCACATCCTTGCCCTCGCGGCGCATCTGGGCGGCGCGTGCGGTGACGGCAAGTGTGGCGGAGGGTTTGACGCGGGCAATACGCTGGGCGACTTGCAGGGACACGGGGAATCCACTTGGGTTGAGGCGGCACGGGAAATGGCCGCAGGCGCTATATTAGGGGGTTCCACCCATGCAGACAGCCGCATTTTCCCTTGAAGCCGATTACCAGCCAGCGGGCGACCAGCCGCAGGCCATCGAGCGCCTGATCGAAGGCATCGGGTCGGGCCTTGCCGCCCAGACGCTGCTGGGCGTCACCGGCTCGGGCAAGACCTACACCATCGCCAATGTGATCCAGGCGGTGCAGCGGCCCACGCTGGTCATCGCGCACAACAAGACGCTGGCCGCGCAGCTCTATGGCGAGTTCCGCTCGTTCTTCCCGCGCAATGCGGTGGAGTACTTCGTCTCGTACTACGACTACTACCAGCCCGAAGCCTACGTGCCGTCCTCCGACACCTACATCGAGAAGGATTCCTCGGTGAACGAGCACATCGAGCAGATGCGCCTGTCGGCCACCAAGGCGCTGCTGGAGCGGCGCGACACGATCATCGTGGCGACTGTCTCGTCCATCTACGGCCTCGGTGACCCCGAGGCCTACCTGCAGATGGTGCTGCACCTGAAGCGCGGCGACCGCATGGACCAGCGCGCCATGCTGCGCCGCCTCGCGGAGATGCAGTACACACGCAATGACGTGGATCTCACGCAGGGCTGCTACCGCGTGCGCGGCGACGTGATCGACATCTTCCCGGCCGAATCCGACCGCGATGCCATCCGCGTGGAGCTGTTCGACGACGAGATAGAGAACATCTCGCGCTTCGATCCGCTCACCGGCGAGGTGCGCGCGAAGATTCCGCGCTACACGGTTTATCCGGGCACGCACTTCGTGACGCCGCGCGACCGCCTGGTGGGCGCGATGGAGGAGATCCGCGAGGATCTGCGTCTGCGTCTGGCCGCCCTTTACGAGGCCAACAAGCTGGTCGAGGCGCAGCGCCTGCAGCAGCGCACCACTTTCGATCTCGAGATGATCCGCGAGATCGGCTATTGCCAGGGCATCGAGAACTACTCCCGCTATCTGTCGGGCCGGCAGCCCGGCGAGCCGCCGCCCTGTCTCTACGACTACCTGCCGCCCGATGCGCTGCTGATCGTGGACGAAAGCCACCAGACCATTCCGCAGCTGGGCGCCATGTACAAGGGCGACCGCTCGCGCAAGGAAACGCTGGTGGAATACGGCTTCCGGCTGCCTTCGGCGCTGGACAACCGGCCGCTGAAGTTCGAGGAATGGGAGGCGATGGCGCCGCAGATGATCTTCGTCTCGGCGACGCCCGGCCCCTATGAGGGCCGCAAGGCGGGGCAGGTGGTGGAGCAGGTGGTGCGGCCAACCGGCCTCGTGGACCCGGAAGTGCAGGTGCGCCCGGTGCGCACGCAGGTGGATGATGTGCTCTCCGAAATCAATGCCTGCGTGGAGCGCGGCGAACGGGCGCTGGTCACCACGCTGACCAAACGCATGGCCGAGGATCTGACCGAATACCTCACCGAGCACGGCGTGAAAGTGCGCTACCTGCACTCGGACGTGGACACGGTGGAGCGCATGGAGATCATCCGCGACCTGCGCCTGGGCAAGTTCGACGCCATCGTCGGCATCAACCTGCTGCGCGAGGGGCTGGACATGCCCGAGGTGTCGCTGGTGGCCATCCTCGATGCGGACAAGGAAGGCTTCCTGCGTTCCGAAGGCGCGCTGATCCAGACCATCGGCCGCGCCGCGCGCAACCTCAACGGCCACGCCATCCTCTATGCGGATCGCATCACCGGCTCGATGGAACGGGCCATGGCCGAGACCACGCGGCGCCGCGAGAAGCAGCTGGCCTTCAACGCCGAGCACGGCATCACGCCGCGCGGCGTGCGCAAGGCCGTCACCGACATCATGGAAGGCGCGCGCAGCGAACCCGAGACGCCGGCCCGACGCGGCAAGGGCAAGGTGGCGCCGCCGCGCGACCCGGCCACGCTCGGCCCGGAACAGCTGGGGCGGGAAATCCGCCGGCTGGAAGGCGAGATGCTCAAGCACGCCCGCAACCTGGAATTCGAGGAGGCAGCCGCCTGCCGCGATGCCATCGAGGGTCTGAAGTCCCGGCTGCTGGAGACAGGTTGAGGGGCGCGAGCCGCTCTTGCGGGTTAGAATGGCGGCCGGTATCTTTCCCGGCCCCAGCGGGGTCTGCCAAGACGCCGCAAGGCACCGTAGTCGCGTAGCTCAGTGGTAGAGCACCTCCTTGACATGGAGGTGGTCGGTGGTTCGATCCCACTCGCGACTACCATTCTCCTTCAAGAGTCCGGTAGAGCATGCCCGTCATTACCCTGCCGGATGGCAGCAAAAGAACTTTCGACCACTCGGTGACCGTCCACGAAGTGGCCTCCAGCATTGGCGCAGGCCTTGCCCGGGCGGCGCTGGCCGGTCGCGTCAACGGCAAGGTGGTCGATACCTCCTCGGTGATCGACGGCGATGCCGAGCTCGCCATCATCACCGACAAGGATCCGGACGGCCTCGACGTGATCCGCCACTCCACGGCGCACCTGCTGGCGCAGGCCGTGAAGCAGCTGTATCCGGAAGCCCAGGTGACCATCGGCCCGGTGATCGAGGACGGCTTCTACTACGACTTCTCCTACTCGCGGCCGTTCACGCCCGAGGATCTGGCGCAGATCGAGCAGCGCATGGCGGAGATATCCAAAGCCGACCTGCCGGTGAAGCGCCGCGAGCTGCCGCGCGATGAGGCCGTGCAGCACTTCCTCGGTATGGGCGAGAAGTACAAGGCCGAGATCATCGCCAGCATTCCCGCCGGCGAACCCATCGGCCTTTACGGCCAGGGCGACTTTGAAGACCTGTGCCGCGGCCCGCACGTGCCCTCCACGGGCAAGCTCAAGGCCTTCAAGCTGATGAAGGTTGCCGGCGCCTACTGGCGCGGCGACCACCGCAACGAGATGCTCCAGCGCATCTACGGCACGGCTTGGGCGAACGACAAGGAACTCAAGGAATACCTGCACCGCCTGGAAGAGGCCGAGAAGCGCGACCATCGCAAGATCGGCCGCGAGCTGGACCTGTTCCACATGCAGGAAGAAGCCCCGGGCGCCGTGTTCTGGCATCCCAAGGGCTGGAGCGTGTTCCAGCGCCTCATCTCCTACATGCGCGAAGTGCAGGCAAAGGCGGGCTTCGAGGAAGTCAACGCGCCGGAGATCATGGATGTCTCGCTGTGGCAGCAATCCGGCCACCTCGAGAAATTCGGCGAGAACATGTTCCTGACGCGCACGCCGGACGAACGGCTGTACGCGATCAAGCCGATGAACTGCCCCGGCCATGTGCAGATTTTCAAGCAGGGCATCAGGAGCTACCGCGATCTGCCGCTGCGCTTCGCCGAGTTCGGCAAGGTGCACCGCTACGAACCTTCGGGCGCATTGCATGGGCTGATGCGCGTGCGTGCCTTCACCCAGGACGACGCGCACCTGTTCATCACGCCGGACCAGATCACCGAGGAATCGGTGAAGGTCACGCAGCTGATCCTCGACATCTACCGGGACTTCGGCTTCGACGATGTGCGCATCAAGTTCTCGGACCGGCCGCCGCAGCGCGTGGGCGCCGATGCCGTCTGGGACCAGGCCGAGGCGGCGCTGAAGGCCGCGGCCGTCGCCGCCGGCATCGAATTCACGCTGAACAAGGGCGAGGGCGCCTTCTACGGGCCGAAGCTCGAATTCGTGCTGCGCGACGCCATCGGCCGTGACTGGCAGTGCGGCACGCTTCAGGTGGACCTCAACATGCCCGGCCGGCTGGGCGCGCACTACATCGACGAGGCGGGCCAGAAGCAGACCCCCGTCATGCTGCATCGCGCCATTTTCGGCTCGCTGGAGCGGTTTTTCGCTATTTTGCTCGAACATCACGCCGGCCGGCTGCCCGCCTGGCTGGCGCCGGTGCAGGCCGTGGTGATGGGAATTACCGACCGCCAGTCCGCCTATGTGGAATCAGTGGCAGAAGGCCTTAAGAATCAGGGCTTTCGGGTCACTTCCGACTTGCGGAACGAGAAAGTCGGCTTTAAAATCCGCGAGCACACGCTGCAACGCGTCCCATACCTATTGGTGGCGGGCGACAAGGAAGTGGCAGCGAACCTGGTTTCCGTGCGCACCCGCAACGGCAAGGATCTGGGCACGATGCAGCTGGCAACGTTCGTTGAACGTCTGCGCATCGAGCTGGATAGCCGCGGGCGTGCTGTTGGGGAGGATTGATTTATAGCTACATCATCCAAGCGCATCCGGCGCAATGACGAGATCACTTCGCCACAGTTGCGGGTGATCGGCGCGGATGGAGAGCAGGCAGGCGTGATGACCCGCGCCCAGGCACTGCAACTGGCCGTTGACGCGCAGCTCGACCTGGTGGAGGTTTCTCCCACCGCCGAGCCGCCAGTGGTCCGGGTGATGGACTTCGGCAAGTACCTGTTCGAACAGAACAAGAAAGCCCACTCTGCCAAGCGCAAGCAGAAGCAGATCCAGGTCAAGGAAGTGAAGTTTCGTCCCGGTACGGATGAGGCGGATTACCAGGTCAAGCTGCGTAATCTGATCCGATTCCTGACCGAGGGTGACAAGGCCAAGGTAACCCTGCGTTTCCGCGGCCGTGAGATGGCGCATCAGGATATCGGCCGCAAGCTCCTGGCGCGGGTGCAGGGCGATCTCGCGGAACACGCGGTGGTCGAACAGAACCCGCTGATGGAAGGCCGGCAGATGGTCATGGTGTTTTCGCCGAAAAAGAAGTGATCGCCTTCAAGCACCGCAAGGTGCGCGAGGCGATCCGCCCGCAAGCGACATGGCGGATGTTCCGCCGTGTTTGTGAACGGGGCTACACAACAGGAGATTGATCGTCATGCCCAAGCTCAAGACGAACCGGGCGGCAGCGAAGCGTTTTCGCAAAACCGCCAAGGGGTTCAAAGCCTATTCCTCCGGCCGTCGCCACAACCTCGGCCACAAGTCGCGCAAGACCAAGCGCCAACTGCGTTCCGGCGGCTCCAGCCTCGTGCACGAGAGCGATGTCGGCCGGCTGACCCAGCTGCTGCCGAACTCCTGATCACGACGTCAACGCGAGGAAATAAACCATGGCACGAGTCAAGCGTGGCGTCATTGCCGGACGCCGTCACAAGAAAATCCTTTCCAAGGCCAAGGGCTATTACAACGCCCGCCGCAAGATCTTCCGCGCGGCCAATCAGGCCGTCATCAAGGCCGGGCAGTACGCCTACCGCGACCGCCGACAGAAGAAGCGCGAGTTCCGCGCCCTGTGGATCGCGCGCATCAACGCCGCGGCCCGCGAGCATGGTCTGTCGTACAGCCGTCTGATCAACGGCCTGATCAAGGCCCAGATCGAGATCGACCGCAAGGTGCTCGCAGAGCTGGCCGTGCACGATCCGGCGGCGTTTGCAGCCGTCTGCGAACAGGCCAAGGCACAGCTCCAGGCCGCCTGACGCCTTGAGCGTTCGCGCTTGAGGTGCCGGCCATGGAATCCCTCTCCGACCTGACCGGGCGCGGGCTCGCGGGGACAGCCGCCCGCGCCGCCCAGGCGCCCCACGCCGAGGGGCGCGTGCGCGGGGGGGGGCACGAG
>CAUJIK010000112.1 GCA_963205255.1 Pseudomonadota bacterium | reverse complement strand
AGGCGCGGTGTGCCTGTGCGGTGGAGGGGGTGAGTGCGGCGAGGCCCAGGGCGGCAACACCCAGGGCGGAGGCGGCAATGAGGCGGGTGCGGGTGGTCATGGTGATGCTCCGTTGGAAAGGGGTATCAGGGGGTGATGGAGAGAGAGATCCTGCCCAGCTCATGCTCGCCCTGGGCCTGGGCGGTTTGCGCGGCACTGGCTGGCCAGGAGAAGGGCACGCGCAGCAATTCGCGGCCGCCGACTTCGCGCGCGGCCTCGATGACCAGCTGGTAGCTGCCGGGCGCGAGCTTCGCCAGCGCGCCCCCGGTGCTGCTGAAGCCGATCTGGTGCTCGCCCGGCGCGCGCGTGGCGCTGGTGACGCCGTCGATGGGGAAGCTCAGCTCGCGGCCGCTCTTGCGCCACCACTGGCGCATGTCCTTGAGCCATTTCTCGCCTTCCTTGTTGCGCATCTTCACGTCGTACCAGACGGCGAGGTTGTCGACGAACTTCTGCTCCGGCGACTCGATCCAGATCGCCACGTAGGGGCGGTGGTATTCGGCGACGGTCAGCTTCGGAATTTCGACGCCGAGTTTCAGTTCGGCCGCCCCGACGGGTGCGCTGATGACGGCGCCGGCGAGCAGGGTGTACTTCAGGTGCATGGGACAGGGAACCTCGTGCTCGTAGTCAATGGATGGTGAACAGGGCGATCAGCAGCGGCAGCAGCAGCCCTGCCGCCACCAGCGGCCAGGTGGAGGGGCGGCTGGTGGCATGCAGCTTGAGGATCAGGAGGCCGGTGAGCGCGAACAGCAGGCAGGCGCCGGCGAAGATGTCGATGAACCACACCCAGGCGCTGCCGGTGTGGCGGCCCTTGTGCAGGTCGTTCAGATAGGAAATCCAGCCGCGCGTGGTGACTTCGTGTTCCACCTGCCCGTCGGGCAGGCCGATGCGCAGCCAGGCGTCGCCGCCTGGACGGGGCAGGGCCACGTAGACCTCGTCCGGCGACCATTCGATCTCGCGGCCGCGCACGTTCACTGACAGCTCGCCGGCGATCCAGCGCGCCACCTCGTCGGGCAGGGCGGGCGGTGTCCGGGCGTCTTCGGCCGTTTCGGACAGCGCCAGCAAGCCCTCCATCAGGGGCGCGGGCACGCTGGCCTGCCTCGTGGCCACCTGCGGTGCGGCCTCGATGCTGGCGGCATGGTTCAGCGTGATGCCGGTGATGCTGAAAAGCAGCAGGCCAATCAACGAGATGGAGGCGCTGATCCAGTGCCACTTGTGCAGTGTCTTCAGCCACCAGGCCCGCTGCAGGGAGTTCGCAGTCGACGTCATGTCCGGGTTGGTGTGCGCGTTGGGACCGAAAAGTGAATTGAGAATAATTCTCACTCGCAGATTCGGTGGTTGTCCAGTCCCCTGGCTCGGGAACGAACCGGACGTCAATCCGCTTTCGTGGCGTCTCTTTATTCAACCCATTGATTTAGAAAGATTATCGCTAATCACTAACCCCAAACGCTAACGTTAACGGGAACCGTAAATAACGTGGTGGCCACGAACGCGCGCGTCCAGAATCCGCTCCCTTCATCTAGATCATCTTAGGATTCCGCAAGCCATGAGCGCACGTCCCACCCTCGGCCGCCTGACTGCAACGATGCTGGCCTTGCCGGTTGCACTGTCCGTCCATTCCGCCCTCGCGGCCGATGAGGGCGTGGAAGAGGTGGTGATCGTGGCCAACCGCGTCGCGGTCGCGCCCGAGAAGGTCGGCAATGCGGTGTCGGTGATCAATGAGGAGACCATCCGCAACAGCCAGGCGGTGGTGGCCTCCGACCTGCTGGCGACGGTGCCCAGCGTGAGTGTGGTCCGCAGCGGCGGGCCGGGCACGCTGACTGACGTGCGCATCCGCGGCGCCGAGTCCGCCCACACGCTGGTGCTGGTGGATGGCGTGCAGATGAACGACCCGTCCTCGCCCGGCGGCGGCTTCGACTTCGGCAACCTGATGGTGGGTGACATCAGCCGCATCGAGGTGCTGCGCGGCGCGCATTCCACGCTGTACGGCAGCCAGGCCATCGGCGGCGTGATCAACATCGTGACGGCCGAGCCGAAGGCTGATCTCGGCGGCAAGATGCAGGTCGAGTATGGCTCGATGAGCAGCGCCCAGATCAAGGGCGACATCGGCGGCCGCTTCGACCGCCTGACCGCGCGCGTGGCGGGCAGCTACTACCGTACCGATGGCATCTCGACCTATGTCGGCGGCGCCGAGAACGACCGCTTCCGCAACACCACTTTCTCGGGTCGCCTGGGATATGACTTCACCGACGCCGTCGGCCTCGACCTGCGGGCGTACTACGCCGATGGCAAGGCCGATACCGATGGCTACACCCCTTCCTTCGTCTTCGGCGACACCGGCGATTACACCACCACCAAGCAGCTCATCGGCTACGCGGGCCTGAACTTTGCGCTGCTCGATGGCCGCCTGAAGAATCGCCTGGCCGTCCAGCACACGGGCAACGACCGGGAGGTGTTCACGGGTCCCTTCGGTGCGGCAACGCTGAGCGGTGCCTACAAGGGCGAGAACCGCCGCTATGAATATCAGGGCACCTGGGGTTTCTCTGACCGTGTGACGGCCGTGTTCGGCCTGCAGCGCGAGCAGACCGACATGCGCAGTGACGTAGGGCCGCAGCAGGCCGACGTCAAGATGGACAGCGCCTATTTGCAGTTGCAGGCTGAAATCATCGATGGCCTCACGCTCACGCTGGGCGACCGCTACGACGATCACGAGACCTTCGGTTCGGAACACAGCCCGCAGTTGACGGCTGCTTGGAAGCTGCCCACCAACACCATCCTGCGTGCCAGCTGGGGCGAGGGCTTCAAGGCGCCGACGCTCTATCAGCTCTACAGCGACTATCGCAATCCCTTCCTGCGGCCGGAAACCTCCCGGGGCTGGGACGCGGGCGTGGAGCAGCGCTTCCTGGATGACCGCGCGAGCGTGTCGTTCACCTACTTCAATCGTGATACCACCAACCTGATTGGCTACCTCAGCTGCCCCTCGCCGCTGAACGAGATCTGCTCGCTGCCCGGCCACTCTTTCTGGGGCTACTACGACAACACATTGCGCAGCGAGGCCGATGGCGTCGAGTTGCAGGCATCGGTGGTGCTGCCCGGGGGCCTGGACCTCACCGCCAACTACACGCACATGACGGCCGTGGACCGCTCGCCGGGTTCGTTCGATGAAGGTTTGCGGCTGCTGCGCCGGCCGGATGCGCTGGCGAACATGACGCTGGGCTACCGCTGGCCTGCCGGCCTGTATTCTGCGCTGGCAGTGCGCTATGCCTCGTCGAGCTACGATGTCGGGCGCGTCAAGCTGGGCGCCTACACGCTGGTGGATCTGCGCACCTCGTGGGCGGTTACTCCATCCGTGGATGTCGCGGCCCGCGTCGAGAACCTGTTCGACGAGAAATACCAGATCATCCGTGACTATGGCACCACCGGCCGGGCAGGGTATGTTTCGCTCACCTACCACTTCTGACCAGCCGCGCCAGCGTCGCGGGAGTCCTGACAGTCAATGACCTTGCCGGCCCTCGCCACACTGCTGCTCTGCTTGTTCACCGCCCTGCTCATCGCCGCGCGGCCTGCCGTGCCGATGATGAGCCGGACGCGGGCAGTGGCGGCGGTGGTTGCTGCTTTTGTCGTCGGCGCAGCGCTGGCCATGCTGCTGCGGCCCGCAACGGCCTTTCTTGCCATGTCCGTCGGCATCCTGTGCGCCGTGTCGTTGTTGCGGGCGCTGTCGCCCGCGCTTTGCGCGGCGCTTGCGGGCTTGTGCGCGGGGCTGGGTGTCGTGGGGCTTTTCCCGGCAGCTGAATACGGAGCCATCGTGGTGCCCGTGTGGCTGGCCGGTCTCGCGGCGCCGCTCGCGGCATTGCGCCTCAAATCAAGCCGCGCGGAATTCGCGCCGCCCATGCTGGTCGATCAGGGCCAGTGCGCCATGGTCATCGCGGCGCCGGTGATTGCCGCGCTGCCCGGCGCCGAAGAGGGCTGGCGTTCAGCGCTGGCGTTGGCCGGCGCGCAATCGGCGGCGGGCGATGCCGCGCCCGGCGCGTGGCTGCTGCTGCCCTTGCTGGCGCTCGCGGCCGGCATGTTTCATCAGGTGTGGAGCCAGAAATGAATTTTCTCGGATTGCTTGAAAGCGGCCTGTTCGCGCTGGGCCAGATACTGCGTCTGCCGACCATGGTGCTGTTGTGGGTGAGTGTGGCCGCGGTGCTGTATCAGGCCGGCCGCGCGCTGGTGGAGATCGTGGCGCGGCGCCGCGACCATGCGGGCTTCGACATGGAGCGCTGGCTGGCCGAGGGTGTGGCGTCCACGGCCGACGAGGCCCGCCGCCTGCGTCTGCCGCTGGCGCCGCGTCGCCTGCTGGAGGACTACCTGCGGCTCGGCGACCGGCAGCACGAGCCGGG
>CAUJIK010000111.1 GCA_963205255.1 Pseudomonadota bacterium | reverse complement strand
GCCGTCCGGCCGGGCTGTCTGGCTGTGCAGAATTGCCGGGTGACGGCCGTGGCCGGTGGCTGAGGCTCACATAAGATCGACTATGCGAACTCGGCCCAAGCACGCACCGAGCAGGCAAGGGCGTTTGAATTTCCTATCCGCGTCTGCATTTGCCAGGTTACGGCAGCGGAAACTGATCGACCACCAGATCCGCGTGTTCCCGCAGTCCGTCCCGCACACCGTGACCCAGCGTCAGCAGGATCAACTGGGCCCCTTCCCTGCGGGCGAACTTCATGGCGGGAATGAAGTCACTGTCGCCCGTCGCCAGCACTATGACCTGGGCGTGCTTCTTCAGGGCCAGACTGGCGATATCAAGCCCGATACGCATGTCAACGCCCTTCTGGCGGATGTTCGGCTCCAGGTCGTCGGCCTTGATCTCGATCTTCGTGGCACTTTTCCTGAGGACCCGTAGCTTCAGACGCCATCCTTCGAGAAACAGCTCGCCAAAACGTAGCGCGAAGAATGGCTCCTTGCAGAGGGCGGCCTGAAGGCTTCTGTTGCGAGATGCTGTAGCCGACGATCCAAAGTCCACCGTGCCACCTTCCAGCGGCTTGACCTCGGTTCCCTGCAGTGGCCTGGAATCGTAGAAATAGATGCGATGCAGTCGCATGCCCGTCAGACAGGGAAGCCTGCCAACACTGGCGACAAAGGCACTGATTCCGGCTGCATCGACCGGCTTCGTGCTGGCCGAGAGCTTGTGCCGGATGAAGCCGCCATCCAGGAGCATGGCATAGCTGATGCTCATGGATGCCGTTCTTCCTTGAAACCAGCGAGCATAAAAAAGGCCGCTAGGCAGGTAGGGGACGAACCCCATTTATATGGCACCCGCAAAGCAGCCGTTTCTTATAGCGGCCTAGTGTACGCATATGCGGCAGTTTAAAGAAAGGGGGTGAATTGACGAACCTGACGTCCTGTAACTCATTGAAAAGCGATGAAACTGCCTGCCCCCCGGGCACCTCGATGGGCAACACCCGCGGACCGGCTGGACATACTGGATCACCAGATCAGGACGAAGGGAGCAAATATCTGGCCTGATAGCGCAGAAATCCGCTGGCGCTCGATCGCACGCTCTGCGACCCGGACTGCAGTCACTTGCGCCTTCGCTTCGGCTTGGGCTCCGCCGCCGCGGCCAGCGGCGCGGTCAGCGCCTGGTAGCGCTCGAACAGGAAGGCGACGCGCTCGGCTTCGGTCTTGAAGTCCCTGCGGCCGTAGGCGGCGTCGACGGAGCGGTCGAGTCGCTGGTGCGCCTTCAGCAGGTCGGGCGGCATGGTCAGCGGATCGTACAGATCGGCGAGGGTGGAACCGGGATGCGCGGCGCGGGCATCGAGCACGGCCTGCGCGGCGGTGGCGATGGCTTCGCGCTGGGCGTCGGTGGGGTCGGGCCAGGGGAAGTTGTTGTAGACGATGCCGGCGGAGTAGCGGTAGTCGCTCTTGATCCGGCCACATACGGCCCGAAGCCACGCATTATGCATCAGGGACTCCAAGACCCCGAAGTCATACATGGACGCGGACTTCGAAATCAGGCAAGCGTCTCCCGTAAGTACAGACGGCTCGATGAATCCGACGGGCAGGTAGCGACGGGACTCGGACGAGTGCCTCGGGATCAGCAAGTACGTTCCCGCTGGCATATTCTCAACGTGGAAGTGCGTCGGTCTCTCGGCCAACTTCCGGGTAGGGGCACTCTTGCTTGCTCTCCTGAATGTGCTCACTCGCTCTACGCGCTCGAGTGCCAATGGCATGTCTCGCAGTAGAGCGGGGGAACAATCGCCCAACCATAGGTACCACCGCCGTACATCATTAAGGAACTCTGTGGCCCCCAACCACCGCCGGAAGTACGGCGCCGCTTTCGGCTCCCTCCTGAGAAACTCAACTTTCTCCTCGTCAGTGAACAGGTAGTTGCCGTCATCGATCGGTTTGTTGCCAATGCCGATCTCCGGCACTGCACAGATAGGCGCCGACCGATTGACCAGCACCACATCAGGCGCATCCACAAGATAGGGATTGATATTGCGGGCCACGATCTCCTGCGGCTCGCCGCGGATGTCCTCGTAATCAAAGATCACGCGCCGGTCCGGCTCACCCAGCCCAAACCCGACGATGACGCAATGTACCGCCGCCTTGCCGCGCGCCTCGGAGCTCCACTGGAAGGTGCGGTGCGCGAAGTGGATCTTCACGCCCAGCGCGAACAGGTCGGGCCACAGCACGCCCACCTGTTCGCCCTGGGTGATCGAGTTCGTCGAGACAAACGCGACCGAGACGTCCGTGCCGCGTATGTAGTCCACGGCCTTGCGGTACCAGCAGCACACGTAGTCGAGCAGGCCCGCGTTCTTAGTCCCCTCGAACACCTGCGCCACATCGGCACGCTGCGCATCGCTCTGGAACTTGGCGCCGATGAACGGCGGATTGCCCACGATGTAGCTCAGCTGCGCCGCCGGCACCACGTCCTCCCACGGTACCCGCAGCGCATTGCCGTGCACGATGTTTGGCGCCTTCTTCAGCGGCAAGCGCACGAAGTACGCCCCGAACTCCTCCGACACCACCTGGTTCATCTGGTGGTCCGTCAGCCACAGCGCCACCTGGGCAATCTGTGCGGGGAACTCCTCGATCTCGATGCCGTAGAACTGGTCCACGTCCACGCGCACGAGACCGGCAATGTCGAGGCTGCGCGAAGACTCGCCGACCTTCATCAGCCGGCGCAGCACCTCCAGCTCCAGCCGGCGCAGCTCGCGATAGGCGATGACGAGGAAGTTGCCGCAGCCGCAGGCCGGGTCGAGGATGCGCAGGCCGGCGAGCTTCTTCTGGAACTCAGTGAGCTTCTTCGCGTTGTTGCCGCAGGCGGCGAGCTCGGCGGCCAGCCCATCGAGGAACAGCGGCCCGAGGGCCTTGAGGATGTTCGACTCGCGAGTGTAGTGCGCGCCGAGGTTGCGCCGCGCCTCCCGGTCCATGATGGACTGGAACAGCGAACCGAAGATGGCCGGCGAGATGCGGCTCCAGTCCAGGCCCGCGGCATCGAGCAGCGTCTCGCGCATGGCGCGATCAAAGGCCGGGATGGGCAGGGTCTCTTCGAACAGCCGGCCATTCACGTAGGTGAAGCCGGCAAGCAGCTCATCGAGACTCTTCTGGCGCTTGTCGGGCGGCGTGTTGAGCACCTGGAACAGCAGCGCCAGGTGCTGGCCCAGGTCCACACCGTCTTCGGCGGTGCGCACCTCCAGGTAGTCCTTGAACTGGTTGCGCCGCTCGAAGATACCGGTGTCGTCGGCAAACAGGCAGAACAGCAGCCGCACCAGCAGCACTTCGAGCTGGTGCCCCTCGTAGCCGGCGGCCTTGAGCTGGTCGTGCAGCTTGCCCAGCTGCTCGGCCGCCTTGATGCTGGCGGCCTCTTCCACCACGCCGGCCTTGTGAGTCTGGTAGCCGGCCACGAAGCCGAACAGGCCGATATGCTTGTGGAGATCGGCCAGCGGGAACTCGGTCTCGGTTCCCTCGTCGAGGTCGTAGAGGCGGAAGCGGGCGAAGTCGGACACGAGCACATACTTCGGCAGGTCGCGATCCTTCAGACCATAGAAGTAGTCGGTGGCCTGGTGGAAGGCGCGATTCAGGTCTTTTCCGCGCGATTTGTGCTCGACAATCAGCAGTCCGCGCCACAGCAGGTCGATGAAGCCGCCGCTGCCGTCGGACTTCTTGACCGGCTCCTCGAACGAGGCGATGCGCCGGCGCGAGACGCCGAAGATCTGGAAGAACGCGTCCCAGAAGCTCTTGGCTTCAGCGTCCTCGGAAGTATCCCTGGCCCACTCGCGGGAGAAGGCCAGGGCGTTGTTGCGGATCTCGGTCCAGCTCAGCGCCATCCGGGCATATTAGCCCGCGCCCGGCACCCTAGCGAAACAGGATGCTCACCCCCGCCACCACCGTGCGCGGCGCGCCGGGGCGCATGCCGTTCTGGTAGTCGGCCACGTAGGCCTTGTCGGTGAGGTTGCGACCCTGCAGCCACAGCGTGGCGCCGGTACCGGGCAGCGCATAGCTGATGCGTGCCGACAGCAGCGTGCGGCTGGGAACCGCGCCCAGCACGATGGGCTCGCGCAGGTCGATGGTGTCATCGGCAGCCAGCGGTTCGCACTCGGCATCCTCGATGCAGTCCTCGCCCACCAGCAGCGGTGCGCGGGTGTTGGCCGGATCGGTGAAGAAACGGCCCTCGTGCGAAAGCGTGACGCTGGCGTGCCAGCCGGCGTTGTGCTCCATGCCCAGCGTCAGGCTGCCGTAGTGCAGCGGGATCTCCGGCACGCGGTTGCCGCGGCTGTCGCCCCTGGTGAACCTGGCGTTGCTGTAGTTCCAGGCCACGGCGGCGAACAGGTTCAGCGACGCGCCGGTGAAGGCGGACGAGTCCAGCCGCGCGCCCAGGTCAACACCGAAGGCACGCGAGTTGGCCTCGTTCACGTAGACGCTGGCGAAGGTGTCCGGGTCGATGTAGGGCAGCTGCACCAGCGTGTTCTTCAGGCGGTTGTAGAACACCGCCGCATCCACGCTGAAGCCAGTGACCGGCTGCTTGCAAGCATCGAGGCATTTGTCACAGTTTCGGCCCAATATGCGTGGCGCATTTGCACTACCCATGGCATAGCCTTGAGCGTCCCCGCCCTCTGCAGGGACAGTCGCCATGTCCGTCGCCGCCCGAGTGCGGCGACCGCGCGCGCCGCCGTTCATCGATCCACCGGGTTACGCACGCCACCGCCCGGAATCGACGCTGCTGTACCAGCTCGTCGAGCAGCACTATCCAGCTTTCCGGGATCTGCGGGCGGAAGCCGGCCGTCCGCTGCCAGCCTACGTGCAGGAGGAGTTCGACGCCTACCTGAAGTGCGGGAGGCTTGAAGCGGGCTTCCTGCGCGTGCGCTGCGAGCACTGCCACGCCGAGAAGCTGGTGGCCTTCAGACCCCGCTTCGCGGGTCCCAGTGTTCTTCTCACACCTGATGCACAGGTGCGCTTGGAACCAATTCTTGGCAACTGATTGAACTGAATTGGAATTTCTGTGCTGAGTCGGAATTGCAGGCGACTCGGATGCGAGTCTTGAGCGCTGGAGGCCATTCTGTTCAAAGGCTTGCAGAATCCTCTTCTGAATATTGAAACCTTCATTGAATACACGTATACAAGTACGGGATAGGTTCGTCAGGGAGTCCCGTGGTCGATCATCTGGTGCGCTTTCAGGTGCGTCTGGACCCGCGCGAAGGCGAGCGGGTGAAGAGCTGGGCATACGCGCAGGGAAAGTCCCTGAGCGCCGCGCTTGCGCATCTGGTGGGGCGCGGACTGGACTTCGAGTCAGGCCATTCGCCGGCCTATTTGGCGCGGGTGATCAACTCCCAGGGCGAGATGATGGATCACCTCGACGCCCGCCTCGGCGGTCTGGAATGGAACGAGGCCGAACGCTTCCAGCTGGTGCTCGGGCACATGCGGTTGCATCAGGAACTCAGTACGGAGATGGTGCATCTGATGCGCGAGTTGTACCTGTGCATGCACGAGAACCACCATCTGCGGAAGGTCATGGAAAGGGTGCGCGCGGAGATCGAGGAGGACGCCAAGGTGTACAAGTCCAGCACCGATTCGGCGGGCGCATCGCAGCGCAGTGAGGACGACGAGGCGGTCGAGTACTGATGGCCAGGGCACGCAAGGGCAGGATGAAAGGCACTACCGCCGAGGCCGGTGCATGGCCCCGGATGCAGCGCAATACCCGCGCCACGTTGGCGAGTGTGGCGGCGGGTCGGGTGATCAGCAATCACCGTCCGACGGAGGAAGCCCAGCGCAAGATGGAGTTGCTGATGGCGAGCGTCCGGGTGCTGCAGTTCGATGCCGGGGCCAAGCTGCCGGAGGGCGTGCCGGATACCTACGAGAAGCTCTACGACCGTGCCGTTGGGCAGTTCCTGGAACTCCATGACGCCGAGCCAGAGTTTCGGCTGCCGGCCGTGACGGGCTCGACGGCCAAGCGCCGCAGCGTCTGGATCAGAGGCGACTACATGATCCGAATTGAGGCGATTGCCGCGGCCTATCCATGCCCTGTCAGTCGCTTGATCGACGCGGCCATCGATACCTATGTGGACTATTACACGCGCGGCATTGACCGGAAATTGGTCGCTACGCTGACCGGCACGTCGCGGAAGATCCTGGAGGCCAGCGAGGCGACCGGCGAGGTGCTGCGGGAGCGGGAGCGCAAGGCCCGGAAGCTGATGCGGACGGGGAAGGCTTGAGGGGAAGGCAGGCCGCCGGACGGGCAGGGGGAGCCTGTGCGCGGGTCCACGTCTCGGTTGCCGGACTCTGGCACAATCGCTCTTGATGAAACCGTCCGTGTCCTTTCATGCTCACCGGAGTGCCCTGCGGGAGATCGTGGCCCGCCACGGCGTCGCACGGCCGCGCATTTTCGGCTCGGCCGCCCGGGGTGACGACGAGGAAGGCAGCGACCTGGACCTGTTGGTCGAACCTGCCGCCACGACGACGCTGTTCACATTGGCAGCGCTGCAGATTGAGGCTGAACGTCTGCTTGGCGTGCCGGTGGATGTGTTGACGCCCAAGAGTCTGCCGCGTGGGTCGCGGGAACGAATCCTGAAGGAATCGGTTCCGGTATGACGAGGGCGCATCCGGCTCGAGCGCCGGAATACCTTAAGCACATCCTCGAGGCAATCGACCGGGCGACCGGGTACGTGGCCGGCATGGATGAGAAGACTTTCGAACAGGACACCCGAACCCAGGACGCCGTCATCAGGTCGCTGCAGATCATTGGGGAGGCGGCCAACAAGGCGCGCGTTGCCAACCCTGAACTCCAAACAACAGCATCGGACATTCCCTGGGACGTTATGTACGGCATGCGCAACCGCATCATCCACGACTACTTCGAAGTTGACCTCGATGTTGTCTGGCAAACGATCCAGCGGGATTTGCCGGTGCTGCGTCCGCAGATCGTGGCGCTGCTCGCGCGGATTTCGTGACGAATTGCGAACCCGCCGATGCACTTCCGCCCCTCAAGTCCCCGACCTATCGCTAGTGGCAAATCTGGTGGCAAATCCGGGGATTCGAGGGGTGTTGAGGGGATTTGGGCTGATGGCAAATCAGTAACTTACTGATTCTTCAAGCGCCTCCGCCGGATTCGAGTCCCGTCCGCTCCGCCAGTCTTGAGGCAAGATCCGCTGAACATCTTGCCCCACCTCACCGAAAGCCCGGCAGGGCGGCGAATAAGCGGGTATCCTGCCCACTGATCGTCTTTCGTCCGTATCGGACCTCGCGCCTTCATTCAGGCGCTTTCCGCTCGAGCCGTAACGCCTGCCGATCAGGTGTCAGGACTTTCTGGTTCGCCGTCCGCCGCAATCCGGCTCTCTTCGACCCATCTTTCCTGTCATTGCTTTCATCCATCTATCTGTTACGAGAGTTGAAGAGTCATATGGCCAAGATTTATGTCGGCAACCTGCCGTTTACCGCCACCGAAGACCAGGTCCGCGAGCTGTTCGCAGCGCACGGCACCGTTGAATCGGTTGCCCTCCCCAATGATCGCGAGACCGGCCGTCCCCGCGGTTTCGGCTTCGTCGAAATGAGCCAGGCTGATGCCGCACGGGCCATCGAGGCTGTCAACGGGCAGAACCTCGGCGGTCGCGCGCTGCGCGTCAACGAAGCCCAGGACAAGCCGCGCGGCAGCGGTGGTGGTCGTCCGGGCGGCGGCAACCGCGGCGGTGGTTATGGCGGTGGCGGCGGCTACGGCGGCGGCGGCGGTCGCTGGTAAGCGCTTCCCCGCATGGCGAAGGTCAACTTCCGCCAGCAGAAGCGGCAGAAGGAGCTGGCGCGCAAAGAGCGCCAGTCCGAACGCCTGCTGCGGCGCGGTGAACGTCCTCCCGAGGAGGCGTCCACCGCGCTCGCAGGAGCCGCGCCGAAGCCGCAGGGCGGAGGCACTTGAGCCGCCCGCCGAAGTCGGGTCTCGTTCTGCGCGGCCGTGAGCGGCTGAAACAAGACTTCACCCGTGCGGCGTCGCTGCGCGAGACCTACCCGCAGCTGGCCGAGCTGTGCATTGAATTCGAGTTCGAGGATGGCACCGTGCGCGGGCCTTCCCCCCAGTCTTTCCGTTACTTCCCCGCGGCGCGCGGTTTCTTCCGCTACAGCTGTCCCTGTCACAGCTGTGATGGGGAGTTCGATCTGTCCGACCAGGTGGCTGAGCTGGTCGGAGTGGGCCGTGTGCAGCGCAGCCGGCAGCTGCAGGTTTTCTGCGCCGGGCAGCGCGCGCAGGAGAACAACACCCGCGAGGCATGTCCGATCTGTGCGCGCATTCGCGTCAGCGCCATCCTGCATTCCAAGGAGCATTCCACATGAATTCCCACGACCCTTTGCTCGACCACCGCGCCCGCATCGAGCGCGCGCAGATGGAAGCCGCCGAACGGCACGCGCTGGCATTGATTGAGCAGCGCTCGCCGGGCAATTCGCCCGACGTGCGCGTGCGCACCTGGGAGCGGCTGCACCAGGTGCGCTTGCCGAAGGATCCCGCGCATGCCGTGCTGCGGGTGGTGGCGCAGGACACCGGCATGGCATTGGCTGAGGTGCTGGAAGTGCAGCGGCAGAGGGTGCAAGCGGAAGCCGACGCCCCGGAATCAAGCCACGGCTAGTCGGCCGGGCCGGCCGCGTGTCTCTTGCCTCTGCCGCCAAAGGGGCCGCAGCCCGGCTGGTAGTCGGTGCAGAAGGGCGGCAACGAAGCAAGGTTGACGGGCTCGGCCAGATAGACATGGCGCATCACTTTGCGGTCATATTCGAGCGGATCCGCGCCTGAGCGGATCGCGCGGCCCAGCGCCGCAGCCTCGTCCGCACTGAAATAGTTCATCACCGTCGTTGCCGGGCCATTGGCGAAATTGTGCCGCAGCCCCAGTGCATGCCCCGTCTCGTGGGCAGCCACGTAGCTGAGGAAATCGTCCTGGTCGCCGGTGCCGCGGCGGGCGAAGCTGTGTCCATCCAGGAAGACGTGCGCATGCAGGATCTCGCCGGTCAGCGGATCGTCCTGGATGTGCGAAGTGGACCCCAGGGTCCCATCCGTGACCCATTCGATGAGATTGAACTGCGCGCTTGGCACGCTCGCGCCGGCCGGTGCGTCGATGACCTGGATCATCTGCCTGCCCAGCACCCGGTTCCAGTACAGCACGCCGTCGCGCACCGCGGCGCGACGCGCGGCCGGAATACTGGCCGACAGAGCGAAAACGATGGGTTTGCGGCTGTTGAACTTCGTCGCCAGGAAAACGCTGTGCCCCGCCAGCCGTTGCGGATAGGTCTGATAGAACCCGAAGTGCTCCAGCTCGTTGAGCTCGAAGGGTTCGAAATCCGGGTTCGGCCGATACGGACTCAGGTAGTAGTGCACCGCGACGATTTCAGCGCCGGAAAGCGCGCGCTGCTCGATGGCCAGTATCGACTTGACTTGCGCGACGCGTACGGTCGCGCACTGGACGATTGGAAAGAAGGAGGCCGTCTGGCGCGGCTGATCGCCTTCGTAGTAGTCCTTGCCCGTCCGGTCCTCTTCCTGGAAGACCCGGTCGAAACCGGTGTTGAAATCCAGCTGCAGCACGCCGGCTGCCTCGCCGCGAACCGGAATCGTCGCCAGCAACTGAGCGGAGGCGCCCGCTTTGCCCGTGTCCTCCACCATGCGCACGGCGTCGCCCAGCCGGGTGAACGTGACCACGTGGCTGCGACTGGTCGAGAAGTCGCGCCGGAGCTGCCGGCGCCGCTCGTAGCTGATCTGGAGCAGGAATCTCTTTCCGAGGTCGGCCTGACGCAGCGGCACCGTCCGATCTGACCCGGCGTCCGGCCCAGCCGCGGCCCGGCATCCGGCCTCGTGGGGCGGAGGCGCATCGAGCGTCCCGGAAGAGTGCTGCGGGAAGAGGGCGAAAGGCGCCAGGGCGCTCAAGGCCGCGATGGCGGGCGCGAGGAGTTTGGTCGGCAGCGGCATGGGCAAGTCACCTCACGCGCAGGGTTGGTCGATCTCCGCAGACACGCATGCTATGGAGGGTACGCCTCTCGCCCCAGTTATTTACGGTTACCGGCAGGTTGCGGCAATGTTGTTGACCGCCCGATCCCCTGGAATGGCTGTGGCGGGAGCCTTCGTTAACGCGGCCAACAACGGTTAATCGCGTGTGCCGGGCCGCAACCTCGTGGTGGGCGGAGAGTTCAGATTCTGACGGGAGGAGGCGCCGCCGCAGTGGGCGACTGCCGCGGCGCCTGAACCGGTGCATCCGCACCCGAATTGGATGCACTGGCATGCTGGCCGGGAATGCGATACTCCCACCCCGGCTCACTTCTCCGCATGTCATGACCGATCTGCTCTCCCGCGCCACCGGCATTCTCCAGAACGTCTTCGGCTATCCCGCCTTCCGCGGCCAGCAGGCCGGCATCGTCGAAACGCTGGCCTCGGGCGGCGATGCGCTGGTGCTGATGCCCACCGGTGGCGGCAAGTCGCTGTGCTACCAGATTCCCGCGCTGCTGCGCGAGGGTGTGGGCGTGGTGATCTCGCCGCTGATCGCGCTGATGCAGGATCAGGTGGCGGCCTTGCAGGAGGCGGGCGTGCGCGCTGCCTTCCTCAATTCCACGCTGGACTGGCGCGAGGCCCAGGTCATCGAGCGGCGGGCGAGGGCGGGCGAACTGGACCTTCTCTATCTCGCGCCCGAGCGGCTGGTCACCGAGCGCGGGCTCGCATTGCTGGACGATCTGCGCATCGCATTGTTTGCCATTGACGAGGCGCATTGCGTTTCGCAGTGGGGGCATGACTTCCGCCAGGAATACCTGCAGCTGGGGTTGATCGCCGACCGCTATCCCGGCGTGCCGCGCATCGCGCTCACCGCCACTGCCGACGCTGCCACGCGCCGCGACATCCTCGAGCGCCTGAAGCTGGGCGGCGCGCGCCAGTTCGTGCAGAGCTTCGACCGGCCCAACATCCGCTACCGCATCGCCGCCAAGGACAATCCGCGCCGCCAGTTGTTGCGCTACATCCGCGAAGAACATGCGGGCCAGAGCGGCATCGTCTACTGCCTGTCGCGCAAGTCGGTGGAGGAGACCGCGCAGATGCTGGTGGACAACGGCATCGATGCGCTGGCCTATCACGCCGGTTTCACGGCCAGCGAGCGCGAGCAGCGGCAGACTCGCTTCATCGACGAGGAGGGTGTGGTGATGGTGGCCACCATCGCCTTCGGCATGGGTATCGACAAACCCGACGTGCGCTTCGTCGCGCATCTGGACCTGCCCAAGAGCGTCGAGGGTTACTACCAGGAAACCGGTCGTGCCGGCCGCGATGGCGAGCCGGCCGAAGCCTGGATGGTCTATGGCCTCGCCGATGTGGTGCAGCAGCGCCGCCTCATCGAGCAATCCGAGGCCGACGACACTTACAAGAGGATATCCGGCGCCAAGCTCGATGCCATGCTGGGCCTGTGCGAAACGGTGCGCTGCCGGCGCCAGTACCTGCTCGACTACTTCGGCGAGCAGGGCGCACCCTGCGGCAACTGCGACAACTGCCTGTCGCCGCCGGACCAGTTCGACGGCACCGAGGCCGCGCAGCAATTGCTCTCCACCATCTATCGCTGCGAGAAGGCCAGCGGCTATGCCTTTGGCGCGCAGCACATCATCGACGTACTGCGGGGCGAGCGCTCGGAGAAAGTGATCCAGCGCGGGCACGATGCGGTGAGCACTTTCGGTCTGGGCGCGGGCATGACCGAAGCCCAGTGGCGCGCAGTGCTGCGCCAGCTCATCACGCTGCGTCTGGTGGCCGTGGACCACGACAACTGGAATGTGCTGCGGCTTGCCGAAGCCAGCCGCGAAGTGCTCAGGGGTGAACGCCGGCTCACGCTGCGGCGCGAGGCCGCAAGCCCGCCTGGCGGCCGCAGGGCCCGCCGCGGCAAGGCGCCGCCCGCGCCGCAGGTTCCCGCATCACCTGCGGAAGAAGTCGTGTTCCAGGCGCTGCGCGAATGGCGTCGTGGTGTGGCGAAGGAGCACGGCGTGCCCGCCTACACCGTGCTGCATGACGCGAGTCTGCGGGAGATTGCGCAGCGCCTGCCCGACAATGCCGTGGCGCTCGGCGGGATCAGTGGTGTGGGGGCGACCAAGCTTGCCCGCTATGGTACGTCGATCGTGGATGTCGTGAAGGCAGCAAGTTCCGGCTGAACGTCTTGCCTGTAGTTGTTCCATGGTCGATATTACTGTCGCGAGGAGCAACGGCATGGGGGAGGCAATGTCAGGGATGTCATGTCGGCTGTTGGCGACAGCTGCCATGATTCTGCTGACGGCCTGCGGCGGAGGCGGCGATGCGGGCAGTTCCGCGCCCACGACGCCGACCACGCCCGCCATCTCCTATACGCCCGGTGTGTTCCGCGCTGCATCCACGTATGCGAGCCAGTGCCAGGCGCCGCGCCCCGGCATCAATCCGGAAACGGGTCGCAGCTATCCTGACAGGCAGGGCAGCAGCCTGGCCGAAAAGCACTTCCTGCGTTCGTGGACCAACAACCTCTATCTCTGGTACGACGAAGTGGTGGATCGCGATCCGGCTTTGATCGCCGGCGTGCTCGATTATTTCAATACCCAGAAGACCACTGCCGTGCTGCTTAATGGGCGGGCCAAGGACGAGTACCACTTCACCTACGACACGGCCGAGTACTACGCGCTGTCGCAGTCGGGTGTCAGTGTGGGGTATGGAATCAGCTGGGATGCGGTCAGGAATTTTCCGCCGCGCAAGCTGGTGGTGCAGCATGTGGAGGCGGGTTCCCAGGCCGCCCTTGCCGGCGTCACGCGCGGCGCCGAAGTGCTGAGCATCGATGGCGTCGATCTGGTCAACGACAATACGCAGTCCGGCATCGAGGCTCTGAACAGGGCGCTGTCCGAATCGCGCATGGAAGTCAGCCATGCCTTCGTGTTCGCCGATCGCGGCACCGGCGCGCAGCGCACCGTGACGCTTGCGCCGGCAGCCATCACGCTGAATCCGGTTCCGGTGGTGCGCGCCCACCCAACGGCTTCCGGCGCCGTGGGCTATCTGCTGTTCACGGATCATATCGCCACGTCCGAAGCGAAACTGGTCGATGCCGTCAAGCAGCTGAAGGCCGCCAATGTGCAGGACCTGGTGCTGGATCTGCGCTACAACGGCGGCGGCCGTCTTTTGATCGCCAGCCAGCTGGCGCACATGATCGCCGGTTCCGCGCGCACCAGCGGCAAGACCTTCGAGCGGTTGATCTTCAACAGCAAGCATACGGTCACCGATCCCGTCACCGGTGATCGTCTGGAACCCATGCCCTTCGTCGATCAGACCGTGGGATTTTCCGCGATGCCAGGCCAGCTGCTGCCCACGCTGAACCTGTCGCGTGTCTACGTGCTGACCACCGAGCGCACCTGCTCGGCCAGTGAATCCATCATCAATGGCTTGCGTGGCGTCGGTGTCGAGGTGATCCAGATCGGCGGCGACACCTGCGGCAAGCCCTACGGCTTCTATCCGCAGGACAATTGCGGCACCACCTATTTCGCGGTGCAGTTCAAGGGCGTCAACGAACTGGGTTTCGGCGACTATGCGGCGGGCTTCTCGGTGGCCTCGTACAGTGGGCAGCCCGCCGGCGCGCTGCTGCGTGGCTGCCAGGTTGCCGACGATTACAGCCGCGATCTGGGCGACCCGGGCGAGCAGATGTTCATGCAGGCTCTGGAGTGGCGCGCGAATGCCACCTGTTCGCCGGGCATGAGCAGCGCGGATGCCGCGCCGCGTGTGAAGCCGTTCGCGGCCTCGCAGGCAGAGGGCACGCCACTGAGCTTGCCCACAGAACCCTGGCGTAACAACAGGATCTATCACTGATGCCGTGGCGCGTGTCGTGCATCTGCCTGCTGTCCGGTGTGATCGCCGGCTGCATGCAGACGCGGGGGCACGCCCGCGAGCCCGCGGTGCTCAGGGCTGAGGATGTCGCCAGCCATGCGGTGTTGCAGGCCGCGCTGCAACGCACGCTGGGTCGGCCGGTGACGCTGGCGCCGGATGCGTTGGTCAATGATACTCAGCTGGTGATCGAACCCGTGGCGGCGCGCGTTGATGGTCGGCGCATCGGCGGGCGCGAGATGGGTGCGCGCGTCGAGCGCTTTACGCTGTGGCGTGTGGAGGATGGATGCGTGTTGAAGAGGGAGAGCACGGGCGAGAGCATCGAATTGCCGGACGTGGAATGCCTCGTGCCCACGAAATCATGACCACGGCCACTCTGCACTACATCTTCGATCCGCTCTGTGGCTGGTGTTACGCGGCGGCGCCATTGCTGGAGGCGGCGCGCAAAATTCCGGGGCTCGCGATCGAGCTGCATGCCGGCGGCCTGCTCAGCGGCTGCAACCGCAGGCTGGTCACGCCTCAGTGGCGCGCCTTCGTCCTGCCGCATGATCAGCGCATCTCGGCAATGAGCGGGCAGCCCTTTGGCGAGGCATACCTCAACGGCCTGCTCAACGACACCACGGCAATGCTGGATTCGACTCCGCCGATCGCGGCCATCCTGGCCGCGCAGGAGCTGTCGGGCGATGGCATGCCCATGCTGCGGCGGATACAGCATGCTTACTATGTGGAAGGTCTGCGCATCGCCGATGCGCCGGTGCTGCAGGATCTCGCCGAACAGACCGGTCTGGACGCGATAGCGTTCGCTACGGCCTACGCCGCAATGCTGGGTGAGCCCGTCAATGAGCACACCGCGCAGAGCAGGATGTTGCTGCGGCGTGTCGGCGCCAGCGGCTTCCCGACCTTTGTGTGGGATCGGCCCGGCAATTCCCCCGCGGTGCTGGAAAGCGGCTCTTTCCTGGGGCAAACGCAGGCGTGGGTGGAGCACCTGACCAGGGGGCTGGTTGCCGCCTGAACTCACAGTCCGCAGTTTTCCACTTGCCCGTGAAGCCAGGGCAAGTATTGAGATACGAACAATTATGAGAGTTATTTACAAATAGCAATAAATCTCATTACCATTTCTGTGTGCTGCATCGAATTGCCACAGCTTGGGTATTGCTGCTCCTGACGCTCGGGCTCATGTCCGGCATGGCGGCGCAGGCCATGGCGCGCAGCGCGCCGGTCGCCCAGCCGGCCGGCATCGCTTATGTCAATTCCGCCATCGGCAGCGAGGTGGGGGAGTCATCCCCGGCGCCGGCGGAGAATGAGCTGCGAAGCGAGGAGTGCAAGCCCCGCCATCGTGAGCGCCAGCTCGAGATGCAGCTGGCGCAGCCGGAGCATGCCGCGCCTACGAACCTGGCGCCGGCGATCCTGGAGTGCTCCTGGCCTGATCATGCCTGGCACGCCACTGCTGGCGTGGGCGCGATGTCCCGCCAGCGGCAGGATGCCGCAGCGGACCATCGCCGCACGCCACGCCTGCAGCTGAGGCTGCAACTGGGCCAGGCTCCCTGAGCTGATTCTTTCCGCGCGCCTTCCTGGCGCGCACCCGGCCGCCGCGCGCCGCACAGGTTGCGTGCCCGCGGTCGCGCCGCGCCCTTCGTACTCGCTCCACATTCGACATTCGAGGTAATTCCCCCATGCGTCCGCACGCTTCCGTTTTCTCGCGCAATTCCATTCCGATGGCGGTGATGCTGGCTCTGGCCGCGCAGGGGGCCGTTGCCCAGCAAGCAGCCAATGCGTCACAGGATTCGCAGCAGGTGCTGGATGCGGTGGTGATCACCGCCGCGGGATACGAGCAGAAGCTCGTCGACGCGCCGGCCAGCATCAGCGTGGTCGCTGCCGAGGAATTGCAGCAGAAGCCCTACATCACGCTGATCGACGCGGTGCGCGACCTGGAAGGCGTGGACGTGGGCGAGACCTCGGACAAGACCGGCCAGCGCACCATCAGCATCCGCGGCATGGGCCCGGAGTACACGCTGATACTCATCGACGGCAAGCGCCAGAACAACCACGGCGACATCTACCCGAACAGCTTCGGCGGCAACCAGTTCAACCACATTCCGCCGCTGGACATGATCGAGCGCATCGAGGTGATCCGCGGCCCGGCCTCGACGCTGTATGGCGCCGACGCGCTGGGCGGCGTGGTGAACATCATCACCAAGCGCGTCGCCGACCGCTGGCAGGGATCGGTCACCGTGGGCCACAGCCTGCAGGAAGACGACAGCTTCGGCGCCGACACCACCTACGACCTCGCGGTGAGCGGGCCGCTGATCGGTGAGCGTCTGGGCCTGGGGCTGCGCGGTTCGTTCTACGAGCGCCGCGCGTCGACACCCGAATACGAAGTGATCTATGACCCGGCCGGCGAGCCGCACGAGCGCGCGCTGGGCTTCGGCGGCGGCGGCAAGACCACCGACAACAAGAACAAGTCCGCGGGCGTCACGCTGACCTGGCGGGTTACCGACAGCCAGGATCTGAGCCTGGACTACGACATCTCCGAGCAGGTGTACGACAATACGCCGTTCACCAACAATCTTGGCACCACGTCGTATCCGCTGGGCACGGTCGATGGCATTGCTGGCCTGTGGCGCGCCGCGCCGCAGGCAGGCTATGCGTCGGACCAGAAGTTCACCCGCGACCAGTGGTCGCTGACACACCGCGGCAACTGGGGCATCGGCAACAGCCTGGTGTCGCTGGCGCACATCGACACCGGCAACCATGGCCGCACCATGCCGCTGACGGTGCAGGAGCGCCTGCTGCACCGTGACATCTACTGCAACAATGCCGTGACCTGCGCCACTGGCCCCTATGCGGGCCTGACGCGGGCCGAGCGTCAGGATCTGGCGGTTGCCACCTTCCTGCCGCGCCCCAAGCGCACCATGGACAGCCGCCAGTACACGCTGGATGCCAAGCTCGACATGCCGCTCGAGGGTTTTGGCGGGCGCCATCACCTGGTGGTCGGCGGCCAGTACATCGACGGCGAGCTCGAGGACGGCGTGTTCGGCATGGAGAGCGGTGTCGATGGCGGCGGCACGGTGCAGAAGCACCGCATGCACTCGCTGTTCGTCGAGGACAACTGGACGCCGCTCGAGCCGCTGACGCTCACCTTCGGCCTGCGCTACGACAACCACAATGTGTTCGGCAGCCACATGAGCCCGCGCGCCTACGCGGTGTACACGCTGAGCCCCAGCTGGAGCATCAAGGGCGGCGTGAGCACGGGCTTCAAGACGCCCAAGACCACGGATCTCTACGATGGCATCACCGGCTTCGGCGGCCAGGGAACCTCGCCCTTCGTCGGCAATCCGGACCTGCAGCCCGAAACCAGTGTCAACGGTGAACTCGCGCTCTACTGGGCAGGCGCCAGCGGGCACAACTTCAACGTCACCTACTTCCGCAACGACTTCAAGGACAAGATTGCGCGCGGCGAGGTCAACCTCAGCTGCGATCAGACCGGTGGCGTGCGTCCCTGCGCGAACCTGGGCGCCTATGGCGAGCTGGGCTACGGCAGCTATGCGCAGAACATCAACATCGACACGGCCAAGGTGCAGGGCGTCGAACTTGCCGGGCGCTACCGCATCTTCGATTCGCTGTCGGTGCGCGCCAACTACACCTGGACCGACAGCGAGCAGACTAGCGGCCTGCAGGCGGGGCAGCCGCTGACCGGCACGGCCGAGCACATGGCCAATGCAACGCTGGACTGGTCGGTCACGCCGGCCTTCAGCACCCAGCTGACCTGGGAGATGCGTTCGGATCGCTACCGCAGCACCAATGTGGCGGGCGAGCACCTCTACTACAAGGACTACGACGTGCTGCATCTGGGCGGGCAGTACCGCTTCAGCCGCTGGCTGACGCTGAGCGCGCGCGTCAACAACCTGCTCGACCAGGACTTCACCAGCTTCCGCACCACCTTCACTCAGGGGGGCGATGGCCTCTATTCGCCGACGCACCTGGACGACTACAACAACAAGGACAAGGCACGCAACTACTGGCTCAGCGTCAATTTCGCCTTCTGAAGCACGCGGGCGGAAATTGGGCCAGAATCGGCCCATGTTCCGTCCCGCAAGCCGCAGAGGAGAGTTGCCGTGAACCTCACTGGACCGCAGTGCCAGGCAGCACGTGTGCTCGTCGAATGGCCCCTGGAGCTGGTCGCGAAGCGCTCCGGCGTCGATGTCGCGACCATCACCGCCTTCGAGGAGAAGGCGGTGGATCCTGGTCTGGAGGTGAAAGGCCGGCTGCTCGCGGCGCTGGAATCCGGCGGCGCGGTGTTCATCTGGGAGAATGGCGGCGGCCTGGGCGTGCGGCTCAAGTACGCCCGCCGCGACGTGCGGGCCCTGAACAAGTGGGAAGGCGAGGGCGGCCCCGTGGGAGACGACGATGTCTGAGATGAACAGCAGATGCTCATGGGTGGTGGTGGCGGCTGTCTGTGGCCTGCTCAGCGCCTGTTCCCGCGCGCCGGCCGAGCCGGTGTTCGATGCCGACCGCATCACCGCCGCTGTGCGCGTGCTGGCCTCGGATGAGTTCGAGGGGCGCGCGCCGGTCACGGCCGGAGAGCAGAAGACCGTCGATTTCCTGGTGGGCCAGCTGCAGGCTGCCGGCGTGCAGCCGGGTGGTGATCTGCGGGCCGATGGTTCGCGCGCCTGGACGCAGGATGTGCCGCTGATGCGCGCCGTGATCGACGGTGACACGAAGATCGAGGTACGCGCCGGCCGCGATCTGCTGCGCTGGAGCCAGGGTGAGCAGATCGCGATACGTCCCGCGCAGACCGGCGTTGCGCAGGTGACGCTGACCAACGTGCCGCTGGTGTTCGTGGGCTATGGCGTCACCGCGCCGGAACGGCAATGGGACGACTTCAAGGACCTGGACCTTGCGGGCAAGGTGGCGCTGTTCCTGGTCAACGATCCGGACTTCGAGACCGGTGAGGGTGATTTCGGCGGCAAGGCCATGACCTACTACGGCCGCTGGACCTACAAGTTCGAGGAGGCGGCGCGCCGCGGCGCCGCTGGTGCGCTGGTCATCCACGAGACCGCTCCGGCCTCGTATGGCTGGAACGTGGTCAGCGGCAGCGGCAGTGAGGCGGCCTTCGATGTGCTGCGCGCGAATCCCCTGGAGCAGCATGTGCCGGTGCAGGGCTGGATACAGCGCGATGCCGTGGCGGACCTGTTCCGCCGCGCCGGCGTGGATTTCGAGCAGGCGAAGGTCGCGGCGCGCTCGCGCGATTTCACGCCCGTCACCTTGAGGAACACCAGTTTCTCCACCGACTTTGCGGTGAAGACGGAACAGGTGGTGTCGAAGAACGTGCTGGGCGTGGTGCCCGGCACGGCGCATGCGGATGAATGGATCCTCTACACCTCGCACTGGGATCACCTGGGCGTGGGTGAACCGGATGCCGCGGGCGACACGATCTACAACGGCGCCGTGGACAATGCCGCCGGCAGCGCGCAGATGCTCGAGATCGCGCGCGCTTTCGCGAAGGCCCCGCGCACGCAGCGCTCCACCGTCTTCCTGTGGGTCACCGCGGAGGAGCGCGGGCTGCTCGGTTCGGAGTACTACGGTGCCAATCCGGTGTATCCGCTGGCAAAGACGGTGGCCAATCTGAACACCGACGCTCCCAAGCCCGCGGGGCCGGCAAGGGATTTCAGCACCTCCGGCAATGCGCCACTGACGTTGCAGGACATGCTGGTCGAGGAAGGCGCGAAGCTTGGCCGCACCTACCAGCCCGATGCCCACCCCGAGGCCGGCTACTTCTTCCGTTCCGATCACTTCTCGCTCGCCAAGCGCGGCGTGCCCGCCATCTCTTTCCGCAGCGGCGAGGATCTGGTGGAAGGCGGGCGCGAGGCTGGTACGGTAGTGGAAGCGGAGTACCGCGAGAAGCACTACCACCAGCCCAGCGACCAGATCGGCGCGGACTGGCGCAGTGACGGCATCGCTGACGACGCGCGGCTGCTGTATGCGCTCGGTCGTCGTCTCGCGCAGTCGCGTGAATGGCCGGAATGGAAAGATGGCGCGGAATTCAAAGCCATCCGTGACGCCAGCGCGGCCGAGCGCCGTTGATATATGCATACATATATACGGATTGACAGGGCCGGAGTGTCTGCGCCCTAATCTCGCACAAGCAATACGAACGGGGGACGAAATGAAAAGACATGTCTGGTCGGGTACGGCGCTGGCGGTGGCGGCGGGTTTTGCGGTGACGGCGAGTGCCCAGCAGGCGCCCGCGGCGGCGCCTGCTGAGCCCATGGGTTTCTTCCTCACCAGCGAGGGCCCGGGCAAGGGCGGCGACTTGGGCGGGCTCGCCGGCGCGGATGCCCATTGCCAGAAGCTGGCTGCTGCCGCGGGGGCGGGAAACCGCACCTGGCGCGCCTATCTTTCCACTGCGGCGCGAGATGGTCAGCCGGCCGTCAATGCGCGTGACCGCATCGGCCCCGGGCCGTGGCACAACGCCAAGGGCGCGCTCATCGCCAGGAACGTCGCCGACCTGCACGGCGATGTCGAGCGTGACCGCAACAATATCCAGAAGAATACCGCGCTGAACGAGAAGGGCGAGGTGGTGGCCGGAAGCGGCGATTCGCCGAACCGGCACGACATCCTCACCGGCTCGGATTCGCTGGGGCGCTCTCCGGCCACTGCCGAAGACATGAGCTGCAGCAACTGGACCAACGGCGGTGAGAGTGGTGGCGCGCTGGTCGGTCATCATGACCGCATCGGCGGCGGCAACACCTCGTGGAACTCGGTGCACCGCACCCGCGGGTGCGAGCAGCAGCAGCTCAAGGCCACCGGCGGCGACGGCCTGTTCTACTGCTTCGCGGAGAGATAACTCCGCGCTCGCGTCTTCATCGTCTGTGCTCTCTCCGGCGCTTATACTGCCGCCGGTCTGGGGGGGCGTCGCTCGCATCATTAGTTGCAGAGGGCACAGACAGATGAAGAAGAGGACTTTGGCTTTGGCCGTTGCCACGCTTGTCGTGGGTGTCGCGGGCACCGGGTGTGCCGTGACGCCGCAGAGCAGCGCGGCCGCCTCCGGAAATGGTTCGCTCGAAGCCCGGATCGCGGAACTGGAAAAGAAGGTGGTCCTGGTGCAGGACGTGCAGTACATCTACAACCTGCAGAACGCCTACGGCTACTACCTCGACCGCAGCCTGTTCGACGATGTCTCGGATCTGTTCACCGATGACGCGGTGGTGGAGATCAACGCGCGCGGCGTCTACAAGGGCAAGAATGTCCGCAACCTGTTCAAGGGCGCCATGGGCGGCGGCGAGAACGGGCTGCAGTTCGGCCGTGTGAACACCCACATGCAGCTGCAGGGCGTGGTCAACGTGGATCCGGATGGCCAGAATGCGCAGGGCCGCTGGCGCTCGTTCGCGATGCTCGGTTCGGCCGGCCGTGGCGGCAAGCCGGGGTTCGGCATGTGGTCGGAAGGCATCTACGAGATCACCTATCGCAAGGTGAACGGCAAGTGGATGTTCCAGACCATGCGCTGGGATCCGATGATCAATGCGGAGTTCCACCAGGGCTGGGATCGCCAGCTGACCGAGAGTGAGGAGGCCCTTGCGCCGGGCGCCACACCGGTTGTGGCCGCCGCGCAGCCTGGCGCGCCCGGCGTTGCCGGCCAGGCCAGCGTGGTGCAGGGCGCGAATCTCAACCAGCGCTTCCCGCCGGATGAGCCGCCGACCCGACGCATCAAGCCCTTCCCCGAAATCGACGTGCTGCCGTTCCACTACGTCAATCCGGTGACCGGCAAGCCGACGGCGATCCCGGAGCCCCGTCCGTAAGGACGGCCTCGCGGGAGCTGGATCCGGGCCCCGGCCGGTGCCAGACACCGGCCGGGGCCTTTGTTTTCTGGCCCTGCCGCAACGTGGCGCACCCCGGCGGCTGCCGGTAGACTTCCGGTCCCCCGGGAATTTGCCCGACGCACGCGATCCATCATGCTGCAGAACATTGGCGACACACTGAAGAACCAGCGCTGGCTGGCCTATATCCTGCTGGGTGTGCTCGCCCTGGTCTTCGCCGCCTGGGGCGCCTACGGCATGGTCGATCTCGGGTTCGGCGGTGGTGCCTATGCCGCTAAGGTGAACGGCCAGAAGATCTCGTCCAACGAGGTCACCGAGCTGTGGCAGCGGCAGCAGGGGCAGCTTGCGCAGCTGTTCGGCGGCGAGCTCACGGCGGAGCAGCGGGAGCTGTTCCAGCAGCGGCTGCTCGACGGCCAGATCCGCAATCTTGCCTCCACGCAGCAGGCGCAACGGCTGGGTTTCCGGGTCTCCGACGCGCAGCTGTTGCGCGCCATCCAGGCCGAACAGGCCTTCCAGATCGATGGCGTGTTCAACGCGCAGGCGTACCGTTCGCGCCTGGCTTCAGCGGGCATCACCGAGACGGCCTTCGAGGCCGATCTGCAGCGCACCCTGGTGTCCGAGCAGCTCGCCGCCGCCATCGGCGCAACGGAGTTCTTCACGCCCGCCGAGGCGGCCTACATGCTGGGTCTGCAGGATGAGCAGCGTGAAGTGCGCTATCTGCTGCTGCAGCCCGAGGCTTTTGCCGCGGGTCCGGCGATTCCCGAGGCGGACATCGAGGCGTATTACAACGCCAACGCCGCCGAGTTCACCCCTCCCGAAGCCGTGAAGCTTGCCTATGGCGAGCTGGCGCTGGCGGACGTTGCGCGCACGGTGGTCGTAAGCGACGAGGCCCTGCGCGAGCGCTACGAGAGAGCCCGCGACAGTTACATGGAGCCGGAACGCCGCCGCGCCCGCCATATCCTCATTGCCGTGGATGCGTCGACCGATGACGCCAAAGCGAAGGCCGAGGCCGACGCGATCCATCAGCGCCTGCAGCAGGGCGAGGATTTCGCCGCTCTGGCGCGCAGCAGCTCCAGGGACAGCAGCACGGCCAGCGAGGGTGGCGATCTGGGCTGGGCTGCCCGCGACACCTACGCCCCCATGCCGGCTTTCGCCGACACGCTGTTCGCCCTGAATGAGGGCCAGATCAGCGCGCCGGTGAAGACCCAGTTCGGCTATCACCTCATCAAGCTCGAAGGGATCCGCGCCGGCAATGTGCGCACCTTCGATGATGTGCGCGCGGAGCTTGTCGTGCAGCTGCGCAACGAACTGGCCGCGGAAGCCTTCGGCAACCGCCAGGAGGAGCTGCAGGGGCGCATCGAGCGCGGCGGCGCGCAGCTGGCGCAGCTGGTCCAGGAGTTCGGGCTGCGCACGGGCGAGGTGGAGCGTTTCGAGCGCGGCGCCGGTGGACTGCCGCTGGGCTCGGATGCCGAGCTCAACCGCGAGGTCTTCAGCGATCGCGTGCTGAACCAGCGTCAGGTCGGCGGCCCGGTGCCGCTGGGTGAAGACCGCCTCACCGTGGTGCAGGTGGTCGAGCACTTCGAGCCCCAGGTGCAGCCGCTGGCCGAAGTGCGCGGCGCCATCGTCGCGGCGCTGATGCACAGGCGCGGCAGCGAGCAGGCCGGCGCGGCGGCCCAGTCGGCGCTGGCAAAGCTCCAGTCCGGCACGGCCTATGAGCAGGTGGCGAGGGATCTGAAGCTCAAGCCCGAGGCGGCGCGCTTCGTCGACCGCGACGATCCGGAGCTGCCGGTGGAGCTGCGGACAGCCGTGTTCCAGACGGCCAAGCCGGGCGCAGCGCAGCGCGGCACGATCGCGCTGGAAGGCGGCGCCACGGCGCTGTTCGAGGTCACCGCCGTGCGCAACCAGCCCGCCAGCGAGGATCCGCAGATCAATGCACTGCGGGCGCAGCGCGAGCTGCAGCGTTACGCGCTGCGCGATGTCGACGCCTACTTCTCTGAAGTGGTGCGGACCGCGCGCGTGACGAAGAACCCGCAGGCCTTCGCGCTGCAGCAGTAGCGCCAGGGGGCGGGCGCCGCCCCCTTCAGCTTTCCGGAAAGCTCATCCCGACGGTGCTGTAGCCGCCGTCCACGTAGAGGATCTCGCCGGTTACGCCGCTGGCAAGGTCCGAGCACAGGAAAGTCGCCGCCTTGCCCACATCCTCGGTGGTCACATTGCGGCGCAGCGGCGCCATCTGCGCCACATGCCCCAGCATCTTGCGAAGGCCCGGGATGCCCGCGGCCGCCAGCGTCTTGATGGGGCCGGCCGAAATGCCGTTCACGCGGATGCCCCTGGCGCCCAGGTCCGCGGCGAGAAAGCGCACATTGGCTTCGAGGCTCGCCTTGGCGAGGCCCATCACGTTGTACGAGGGCACCGAGCGCACCGCGCCCAGGTAGCTCAGCGTGAGCACGGCGCCGTCGCGGCCCTGCATCAGCGGCGCGGCGGCCCTGGTGAGCGCAGTGAGGCTGTAGCTCGAAACATCATGCGCCACGGCGAAGTTCTCGCGCGTGGTGGCGGTGACGAATTCGCCGCTGAGCGCCTCGGCCGGCGCGTAGGCCACGGCATGGACGAGGATGTCGAAGTGTCCCCACTGCTGCTTCAGCGCCGCGAACACCGCCTCGATCTGCGCGTCGACAGTCACGTCCAGCGGAAGCACGATCTTCGATCCGACGGACTCGGCCAGCGGCGTGACCCGGTCCTTCAGGCGTTCGGCGCCATAGGTGAAAGCCAGTTCCGCGCCGTGCGCGTGCATCGCCTGCGCGATGCCCCAGGCGATGGAACGATCGGTGGCCACACCGACGATCAGCGCGCGCTTGCCTGCAAGAATGCTCATGAGCTCCCCTGTGTATTCCCGCTTCTGGCGCGGTCTCAAGGGTGCATCATAACCCGAGGGGGCCGATGGCGGCCTCCGTGCCGACGCGGCAACTCAGCTGCGGGGAACGAACACCACCAGCCGCTGGCCGGGCATCAGCGCGTCGCTGGCCAGGCCGTTCCAGGAGCGCAGGCTGGGCACCGAGACCTTCAGCGTTCTGGCGATCCGCGACAATGTGTCGCCGCGCCGGACCACGTAGGTAACCCGCTGGCCGCCGTCGCTGCCCAGCACGGAGGCAGCCTGCGAGACGCCCGAGGCGCTGGCGGAAGCACTTTGGGTCGCGGTGCTGGCGGCGCTGAGACGCAGGCGCTGGCCCGGGCGCAGCGTGGCTTCCGGGTTCATGTGGTTCAGGCGCGCCAGCTGCGCCACGGTGAGGCCGTGGCGCCGCGCAATGGTCCACATCGATTCGCCCTTGCGCACCACGTGCACCGCGCGCACTCCGCCGGGCGCGGGGGCGCGCCGGTCGACGCGGGCGGCGGCCAGCAGCACCTTGTCCGGCAGCTGCGTCACCGATGAGGGCACGCGCAGCTCGCTGCCCGTCTGCAGCGCATTGGCATTGCTCAGGCCGTTGAGGTCGCGCAGATGCTGGGCAGTGGTTCCGAAGCGGCTGGCGATGGAGCTCACCGTGTCGCCCTGGCGCACGGAGTAACGCTCCACGCGCATGCGCTGGTCGGGCGTGAGCTGCAGCAGCCCCTGCATGAAACCTTCGGCCGCATCGGCCGGCACCAGCAGGAAATGCGGGCCGGTGGGGTCAGTGGCCCAGCGATGATGCGCCGGGTTCAGCGCGTACATCTCTTCGGTGGTGATGCCGGCCAGCTCCGCCGCCACCGCCATGCTGATCTGGCCGCCGGTTTCCACGCGGCTGAAATACGGCAGATCCGCAATGCCCTCGATCACGAGACCATATTCCTCTGGGTTCGCCACGAGGCGCGACATGGCGAGCAGCCGCGGCACATAGCCGCGGGTCTCGGCCGGCAGGCGCAGGCTGAAGAAATCGGTCTTGCGGTTCGCCTGTCGGTTCTGGCGGATGGCGCGGTTCACCGTGCCCTCGCCACAGTTGTAGGCGCCGATGGCTAGCAGCCAGTCGCCGTTGAACAGCCCATGCAGGTCCTGCAGGTAGTCGAGCGCGGCCTGCGTGGCGGCCACCACATCGCGGCGCCCGTCGTACCACCAGTCCTGCTTGAGCGCGAAGCGGCTGCCAGTGGCCGGCATGAACTGCCACAGGCCCGATGCCCGGGCGCGCGAATAGGCATAGGGCTCGAAGGCGCTCTCGATCACCGGCAGCAGCGCGATCTCCAGCGGCATGCCGCGCGCCTCGACCTGCTCGACGATGTACTGCAGGTAGGGCGCCGCGCGGGTGAAGGTGCGCTCGATGTAGCCCGGGTTGCTGGCGTACCAGCTGGCCTCGCTGTCGATGCGCGCATTGCGCACCCCGGGGATGGCCAGGCCACTGCGGATGCGGTCGAAGAGGTCGCCGGTGAAGGTCGGGACGTCGGTGAATTCCAGGCCGGCGTCGAAGGAAAGAGGATTCAGCAGCGCGCCGTCGGGCGGGACATTGACCGGGACCGGCGTCGGGATGACGGCCGAAGTCGGCGAGGCGCCAGAATCCGCGCCGCGCGCGCTGGTGCCTGGCAGGGCCGCGCAGCCCCCCAACAGGGTGCCAAGGCCCAATGCGAGCCCGGCGCAGGCTCCTGCTTTCGATCGCCTCAACACTCACCCCCGGGGTTGCGTACCCGTCCTTAAGATTCCCCAATCGCGGATGGCAGTCCGCGCCCCGGCCAGCCTAAGATTCGACCCGACGGTATTTAACCGGCACGGTCACAGAATTGCCAAGTCTTTTCCAAAATCGGGCCAGCTGGCTTTCCTCGCCGCTGGGGCGGCAGCTGCTGGAGGGTGAGGCGCAGCTGCTGCGCGGCCTGCTCGATGAAGTTTTCGGCCTGGAGCTGCTGCAGCTGGGGGATTGGGGCGCGTCGCGGGAGCTGCTCTCCGCCAGCCGCACGCGCCGCCAGAGCATCATCGCCGGGGGCGGCGAAGGGTCGCCGGACATCATCGCGCGCCTCGACCAGCTGCCCGTGCAGAGCGCCACCGTGGACGCCGTGCTGCTGCCCCACACGCTGGAGTTCGCCGACGATCCCCAGGCCATCGTGCGCGAGGCCGACCGCGTGCTCACCGGCGAGGGCCAGCTCATCGTGCTGGGCTTCCAGCCGGCGAGCCTGTGGGGCCTGCGGTCGGCGGCCTCCC
>CAUJIK010000110.1 GCA_963205255.1 Pseudomonadota bacterium | reverse complement strand
CTTCGCCGAGAACGACATCGAGCTGATGCGCCGCCGCCGCGAGACGCAGTGGGCCTCGCGCATCAGCGCCGCCCTCGAGGAGGGGCGCTTCGAGCTGTATCGCATGCCCATCATGGCGTTGCAGAAGCCGGAGCAGGGCGCCCACTACGAGATCCTGCTGCGCATGCGCGACGAGGCCGGCAAGATCGTCGCGCCGGATCATTTCATCGCCGCCGCGGAGCGCTACAGCCTCACGCCGGCCATCGACCGCTGGGTGATCGAGAACACGCTGAAATGGCTGGTCTCCGAGGCCGATGAGCGCGAGCGCCTGGAGATCTGCGCCATCAATCTCTCCGGCCAGAGCCTGGGCGACGACAAATTCCTGCCCTTCGTGATCGAGCAGTTCCAGAAGAGCGGGCTCGATGCCTCGCGGATCTGCTTCGAGATCACCGAGACCGCGGCCGTGGCGAGCTTCTCGCAGGCCAACCGCTTCATCCAGTCTCTCAAGGAGCTGGGCTGCAAGTTCTCGCTCGACGACTTCGGCACCGGCCTTTCATCGTTCGGCTACCTGAAGCATTTCCCGGTGGATTTCCTCAAGATCGACGGCAGCTTCGTGCGCGGCATCCTGCACGATCCCATCGACCGCGAGATGGTGCGCGCCATCAACGAGATCGGCCATCTCACCGGCAAGCTGGTGATCGCGGAGTTCGCCGAGAATACGGAGATCATCCAGATGCTGGCGGGCCTCGGTGTGGACTACGCCCAGGGTTACGGCATCGCCCAGCCCAGCAAGCTGATGAAGGCTCCGCCCACACCATCACCCTGAACGGCCGGTCCTGCTCAGTCGAGCTGGAAGCGCAGCGACAGGTCGATGGCGTGCAAGTGCTTGGTCAGCGATCCGATGGAGATGTAGTCGACGCCGGTTTCGGCGATGGAGCGCAGGTTGGCGAGCTCCACGCCGCCGGAGGCTTCGAGTCTGGTCGGCGCCTGGCGCGCATTGCGCAATGCCACCGCCGCGCGCATGTCGCCGTGCGTGAACTCATCGAGCATGATCACGTCGGGGGCGCAGGCCAGTGCGGCGGCGAATTCCTCCGGCGTTTCCACCTCGATCTCCACCGGCACGCCCGGCGCCAGCTGGCGGGCCTGCTGCATCGCATTCGCGATCGAGCCCGCGGCCACGATGTGGTTTTCCTTCAGCAGCACCATGTCGTGCAATCCCAGGCGGTGGTTCTGGCCGCCGCCGGTGCGCACGGCGTATTTCTGCGCCAGGCGCAGGCCGGGGATAGTCTTGCGCGTGTCGAGGATGCGCGCCGCCGTGCCGGCGATGGCGTCCACGTAGCGGCGGGTGGCGGTGGCGGTGCCCGAGAGGGTCTGCAGGAAGTTCAGCGCGCAGCGCTCGCCGGTGAGGATGGCGCGGGCGGGGCCGCGCAGCTCGCACAGCAGGGCATTGGCTGCCACGGCGCCGCCTTCCCGGGCGTGCCACTGGATGCGGATGCCCGGATCGAGCTGCCGGAAGGTCTCGTCGAGCCATGCCGAGCCGCACAGGATCATGGGCTCGCGGGTGATAATCGTGGCGTGGGCGCGGGCGGTTTCCGGCACCAGCCGGGCGGTCACATCGCCCGGGCCGACGTCCTCGGCCAGGGCGCCTGCGACCTGCTCCTGAAGATCGGGTGTCAGGGCTTTTCTCCCCGGAAAATGAAGGGTTTGAAGATTAGGTCAGCAATGCCCATAATTCAATTCATGGAAGTCATCGAACGCATCAAGCAGCATCTGGCCAGCGAGCCCGTGGTCCTGTTCATGAAGGGCACGCCCGATTTTCCGCAGTGCGGTTTTTCCGCGCAGACGGTGGCGGTGCTGAATCACGTGGGCGCGAAGTTCCATGCGGTCAACATCTTCGAGGACCTGGAGCTGCGTGACGAGCTCAAGCAGTACTCGAACTGGCCGACCTATCCGCAGCTCTATGTGAAAGGCGAGCTGATCGGCGGCTGCGACATCGCCATGCAGATGCTGCACAGTGGCGAGCTCAAGCAGCTGCTGGACGAGGCCGGGGCGATCAAGCCCGCCGCCTGAGCGCGGGGTCCTTCAGTCTTCGTCGACCAGATCGATCGGCGCCGGGGCGCCATCCTTCCAGCCCAGTTGCCTGGCACGCTCCTGCGCGCGCAGGAAGCTCTCGTGCATGCCGTTGCAGATCAGGCAGAACAGATCCGCCGTGCGCTCGGCGTCGTAGGCCGCCGAATGCGCTGATTCACTGTCCCAGCTGATGCCGGCCACTGTGGCGGCGCGCGCCAGCACCGTCTGACCCAGCGCCACGCCGCCCAGTGTGGCGGTGTCGAAGCAGGAGAAGGGATGGAAGGGGTTGCGCTTGATGCCGCAGCGTTCCACGGCGGCATTGAGGAATCCCAGGTCGAAGGCGGCATTATGGCCCACCAGGATCGCGCGTCGGCAGGCATGGGCGCGGATCGCCGTGCGCACCTGCCGGAACAGCTGCTTCAGCGCTTCTTCCTCGGGCAGGGCGATGCGCAGCGGATGCCATGGATCGATGCGGTTGACTTCGAGCGAGGCCGGATCGAGGCGCGAGCCTTCGAAGGGCTGCACATGATAGGAATGAGTGGCGCCACGGCTGACGCGACCGGCGCCATCGACCTGCACGATCACCGCCGCGATCTGCAGCAGTGCGTCGGTGCGCGCATGGAAGCCGCCGGTCTCCACGTCGATGACCACCGGCAGGTAGCCGCGGAAACGTCGCGCGGTGAGATCACTTGCGAGATCGCTCATGCCAGGCGCCAGCGCAGGCGTTCGCCGGCGCGCAGGGGCACGAGCACGTCGTCGCCGTAAGGGTAGTGCGCCGGAATCTCCAGTGGTTCGCGGCGCAGCGTGACCTGATCCTCGTTCAATGGCAGGCCATAGAAGCGCGCACCGAATTCGGAGGCAAAGGCGGGGAGGCGATGCAACGCCCTGGCATCCTCGAACACTTCGGCATAAAGCTCCATCGCGGCATGGGCCGAGTAGATGCCGGCGCAGCCGCAGGCGGTCTCCTTGGTGCCGCGCGCATGCGGCGCGCTGTCGGTGCCGAGAAAGAAGCGCGCGTCCCCTGCCAGCACCGCATCGAGCAGCGCGGTGCGGTCGCGCTCGCGCTTGAGCACCGGCAGGCAGTAGTAATGCGGGCGGATGCCGCCCTGGAACAGTGCGTTGCGGTTGTAGGTGAGGTGCTGCGGCGTGATCGTCGCGGCGACTCCTTGTGGCTGCGCGCGCACGAAATCCACCGCGCTGCGCGTTGTCACATGCTCGAACACCATGCGCAGGGTGGGCAGGCGTGCGCGCAATGGCGCGAGCACCTCGTCGATGAAGCGCGTTTCGCGGTCGAACACATCCACATCCGCGTGCGTGACTTCGCCGTGCACCTGCAGCGGCATGCCGACCTCGGCCATGGCTTCGAGCGCGGCGTCGATGCGGCGGATGTCGGTGACGCCGGCGTCCGAATGCGTGGTCGCGCCCGCCGGATAGAGCTTGCAGCCATGCACGAAGCCGCTGGCGCGGGCCTTGCGGATCTCCTCGGTCGAGGTGTTGTCCGTCAGGTACAGCGTCATCAGCGGCTCGAAGCGGCTGCCGGCCGGCCGCGCGGCGAGGATACGCTCCCGATACTGCGCGGCGAGGTCGGTGGACGTCACCGGCGCCTTAAGATTGGGCATGATGATGGCGCGGGCGAACTGCGCCGCCGTGTGCGGCAGCACGGCGGCCAGCGCCGCGCCGTCGCGCAGGTGCAGATGCCAGTCGTCCGGACGACGCAGGGTGAGGGTGTCGGTCATCGAGTCAGGTCCTGGTCCAGCAGCGCGGCCAGCGTGAATCGCGGACCAAAGCCGGTGATCTCGGTGTTCACATGCGCAAGGCCGCCGCGGCGCGTGGCCGATGAGAGGTCCACGTGCACCCAGCGCTGCTCCTTTGGCAGGAACCGTTGCAGGAAACGCGCGGCGAGGATGTGGTCGCCCTTGCCGTCCACCGCGCACTGGGCCACATCGGCGACCGGGCTTTCGATGTCGGTGTCGTAGTCTTCGGGCAGCGGGAAGGGCCAGAGTCTCTCGCCGCTGTCACGGCCGGCTTTCACGAAGGCCTCGCGCAGCGCATCGTCATTGGCGAACACGCCGCTCATGCGCTCGGTGAGCGAGTACACGCAGGCACCAGTGAGCGTGGCGAAATCCACCATCAGCTGTGGCCGGCTGCGCGCGGCCAGCGCCAGCGTGTCGGCGAGGATCATGCGGCCCTCGGCGTCGCTGTGGATCACCTGGATGGTGGTGCCGTCGAGCGCGCGGATGATCTCCTGTGGCCGGTAGGCCGCCGGTCCGATCGCGTTCTCGGTGATGGCGAGCCAGGCATCCACGGCAAGCGGCGCCTTGAGGCGCGCCAGCGCAGTGATGGCCGCCAGTGCCACGGCGCTGCCGGACATGTCGGTGTGCATGTCGAGCATGGAGCGGTGCGGCTTGAGGTTCACGCCGCCGGTGTCGAACAGCACTCCCTTGCCCACCAGCGCGACATCGGCGCGGGCCGCGGCGCCGCGGCCGCGCGGCCGCCAGGACAGATGCATGATGCCGGCGTCGCGGCGCGGATTGCTGCGGCTGACGGCGAGGAAGGCGCCGGCGCCCAGCTTCTCGAGCTTGCGTTCGTCGTACCAGCGCGCACGCATGCCATGGTGGCGCGCGAGCTGTGCGATGACGCGCCGGTAGCCCGCCGCGTCGAGCCGGTTGGGGGGCAGGGCGGTGAGGTGCCGTACCAGGTTGGTGGCGTCGGCGGTGACCGCCAGGCGCTTGAGGTCCAGCTGGCATTCGCCGAAGAGGTCGATGGCAGCAAGGCGGGCCGGAGGTTTCGCCGGCGGTTTCTTCTCGCTGGGCAGCGCGAAGGCCTGCGCGAGCACGGCGGAGCACAGAGCCTCCTGAAGTCTCCCGCGTGCGGCCTTCGGCGCCTCGATCACCATGGCGATGCGGCGACACTGTGGCCGTTCGGCAAAGAGCTTCTGCGCGAAGAGCCCGGCCACGCGCAATTGCTCGAAGGCATCGGCGCCGGCGCGGCAATAGCCGATGACGGCAAGGCATTGCTGCTTATTGTCCAGTGTCGCCGCGCGGACGCTGCCGTGGTCAGAGGTGCCGCGCCGATGCAGCGCTTTCCAGTGTCCGGCGCAGGGCAGCCGGGGGCCAGGCTGCGAACCGGCCGGCAACAGCAGCAGCAGCGCATCGTAGCGATCCAGCGCGTGGGTGACGGGCCATCCCGATTTTACAGTGATGCGCGGTCCGCTGCCCGGGGGGAAAAGAACTGCCATGAAGCTGCGCGTACCCGTGGACTTGCTTGACCGAAATGGACTAAAGCCGGATCATGATTCATACGCGTCTGCTGGCGACGCCTGCAGCATCCTAGCACAGCGCTGCTGTCGATTTTTTTCTGACCGGGGGAGTGCCGCAAGGCAAAACCAATGACCGACGTCCAGAAGTTTCAGGACCAGGATCCCGACGAAACCCGCGAATGGCTCGAATCGATTGATTCGGTGCTGCGCTCCGGAGGCGGTGCGCGGGCCCACTATCTGCTCGAACGGATGATCGACCACGCGCGTCGTTCCGGCGCGTATCTGCCGTTCAAGCCCAACACGGCTTACGTCAACACGATTCCGCTGCACCAGGAGCCCTCCTATCCGGGAGATCGGGCACTGGAAAAGCGTCTCGAGGCGTACATGCGCTGGAACGCCGTGGCCATGGTGCTGCAGGCGAACAAGGTCTCCTCCGAATACGGCGGCCACCTTGCCAGCTACGCCTCCTCGTCCACGCTCTATGAAGTGGGTTTCAACCACTTCTGGCGCGGGGCCACCGGCGACCATCCTGGCGATCTGATCTTCATGCAGGGACACAGCTCTCCCGGCATGTATGCGCGCGCCTTCCTCGAAGGGCGCCTCGACGAGGAGCAGCTCAAGCGCTTCCGTCATGAAGTGGGCGGCGGCGGGCTCTCGTCCTATCCGCATCCGTGGCTGATGCCGGAGTTCTGGCAGTTCCCGACCGTGTCCATGGGCCTCGGGCCGATGATGGGCATCTACCAGGCGCGCTTCATCCGCTACATGGAAAACCGCGGCCTCGCGGCGCCCTCCGACCGCAAGGTGTGGGTGTTCTGCGGCGACGGCGAGATGGACGAGCCGGAGTCGATGGGCCAGCTCACCATGCCGGTGCGCGAAGGGCTCGACAACCTCATCTTCGTCATCAACTGCAACCTGCAGCGCCTCGACGGTCCGGTGCGCGGCAACGGCAAGATCATCCAGGAACTGGAGGCCGCCTTCCTCGGCGCCGGCTGGAATGTGATCAAGCTGCTCTGGGGCAAGCGCTGGGATGCGCTGTTCGCGCGCGATCACAAGGGCGCCCTGCGGCGCCGCATGGAAGAGTGCGTCGACGGCGAATACCAGAACTTCAAGTCCAAGGGCGGCGCATACACGCGCGAGCATTTCTTTGGCAAGGATCCGGAACTCGCGGCCATGGTTTCGAACATGACCGACGAGGAGATCTGGAACCTCAACCGCGGCGGCCACGACGCGCAGAAGATCTTCACCGCCTATGCATCCGCGGTGGCGCACAAGGGTCAACCCACGGTCATTCTCGCGCACACCGTCAAGGGCTTTGGCCTCGGCAAGGCGGCCGAGGGCCAGATGGTGGCGCACCAGGCCAAGAAGATGGACCCGGAGTCGCTGGCGAGTTTCCGCAACACGCTGCGCTTGCCGCTCAAGGACGAGGACATCGCGAACTACAGCTTCGTGAAGCCCGCCGACGACAGCGAGGAGATCAAGTACCTCAAGGGACGTCGCGAGGCCCTCGGCGGCTATCTGCCCCAGCGCATCACCAAGGTGCCGCCGCTGGAGATTCCGCCGTTAGACACCTTCAAGGCACTGCTGGAAGGTTCGGGCGATCGCGCCATCTCGACCACCATGGCCTTCGTGCGCATCCTCACCGCGCTGCTGAAGGACAAGAACATCGGCAAGCGCATCGTGCCCATCGTCCCCGACGAGGCGCGCACCTTCGGCATGGAGGGCCTGTTCCGCCAGATCGGCATCTACTCCGCGGTGGGTCAGCTGTACACGCCGCAGGATGCCGAGCAGCTGATGCCCTACAAGGAAGACAAGAAGGGCCAGATGCTCGAAGAGGGCATCAACGAGGCCGGCGCCACCTGTTCATGGATCGCGGCGGGCACCGCCTACGCGAACCATCGCCAGCACATGGTGCCGTTCTACATCTACTACTCCATGTTCGGCTTCCAGCGCGTGGGTGATTTCCTGTGGGCGGCGGGCGACATCCAGGCGCGTGGCTTCCTGCTGGGGGCCACGGCCGGGCGCACCACGCTGGCGGGCGAGGGCCTGCAGCACCAGGACGGTCACAGCCAGCTGGTTGCGACCACGGTGCCCAACTGCCGCGCCTACGATCCGGCCTATGCCTACGAGCTCGCCGTGATCATCCACGACGGTCTGAGGAAGATGTATGTCGAAGGACAGAACATCTTCTACTACCTGTCGGTGATGAACGAGAACTACGAGCAGCCGGCGATGCCCAAGGGCAGCGAGGAGGGCATCCTGCGCGGCGCATACCTGCTGCGCGAAGGCCCCAAGGGCAAACAGCGCGTCACGCTGCTGGGCTCGGGCACCATCCTGCGCGAAGTGCTGGCGGCGGCCGAGATGCTCGAAAAGGACTACAAGATTCCCGCCGATGTGTTCTCCGTCACCAGCTTCAGCGAACTGCGCCGCGAGGCGCTGGACGTGGAGCGGCAGAACCTGCTGCATCCGGCCGGCAAGCAGCATGTGCCCTATGTGGCCTCGCTGTTCGCCAACCGTACCCAGCCGGTGATCGCCTGCACGGACAACATGCGCATCGTGTCGGATCAGATCCGCCAGTGGATTCCGGGGCGCTATGTCACGCTCGGCACCGACGGTTTTGGTCGCAGCGATGGCCGCGCGGCGTTGCGCCACCACTTCGAGGTGGATCGCCGCTACGTGGTGCTGGCCGCGCTCAAGGCGCTGGCGGATGATGGTTCGATCGAACGCAGCGTGCTGAAGCAGGCCATCACCAAACTCGGCATCGATCCGGCGAAAGCCAATCCGCTCAACACTTGAAGGGCCGCACGATTGTCCCAGCTACATGAAGTCCGCGTGCCCGATATGGGCAATTTCGCTGAAGTGGGTGTCATCGACATCCTCGTCAAGCCGGGTGATGTGGTCGCTGTCGATACGCCGCTGATCACACTGGAATCCGAGAAGGCCACCATGGATGTGCCCTCCACGGGGGCCGGTGTGGTGGAGCAGGTGCATGTGGCTCCGGGAGGCAAGGTCTCGACCGGTACGCTGGTGGTGACGCTGCGCTCCGCCGAGGCGGCCGCATCCGCGCCGGCCCCGGCGGCCGCGCCGGCTGCCGCCGCACCGCAGTCCATCGACGTGATCGTGCCGGACCTGGGCAACTTCGCCGACGTCAGCATCATCGATGTGCTGGTGAAGCCGGGCGACACCATTGAAGTGGATACTCCGCTCGCTACTCTGGAAACCGAGAAGGCGACCATGGACGTGCCGTCCACGGCTGCCGGTGTGGTCGAGGTGGTGCACATCAAGACCGGTGGCCGCGTTTCGGCCGGCGCCCGCGTGGTGACGGTGAAGGGCGCCGCGCCGGCTGGGGCAGCGCCCGCAGCCGCTGCTGCAGCTCCTGCGCCGGCTGCCGCGTCCGCGGCTCCGGCGGCAAAGCCCGCGCCTGCAGCTGCTGCTGCGGCGGGTGCCGCTCCGATCAGCGAAGCCGGATTCAGCAAGGCCCACGCCGGTCCCTCGGTGCGCAAGCTGGCGCGCGAGCTGGGCGTGGACCTGTTGCGGGTGAAGGGTTCGGGCCAGAAGGGTCGCATCTCCCATGAGGATGTGAAGTCCTGGGTCAAGCAGGCACTTGCCGGTGGCGGCGCCTCAGGGGGCGGTGGTGGTGGTGGCGCGGCGCTGCCTCAGGTGCCGGTTGTCGACTTCGCCAAGTTCGGCGCGGTCGAGGTCAAACCGCTGAGCCGCATCCAGAAGATCTCCGGTCCGCGACTGCATGCCTCGTGGGTGAATCTGCCGCATGTCACGCAGTTCGAGGATGCGGACATCACCGATCTGGAGACCGAGCGCAAGCGTCTCAAGGACAAGGCCGCCGAAGCGGGCATCAAGCTCACGCCGCTGGCCTTCATCGTGCGCGCCTGCGTGAAGGCATTGCAGGAGTATCCGCAGTTCAACGCCTCGCTCGATGCCACGGGCGAGAACGTCGTCTACAAGAAATACATCAATGTGGGCTTTGCGGCCGATACGCCCAATGGCCTGCTGGTGCCGGTGATCCACAACGCCGACCGCATGGACATCTACGCCATCGCGCGCGCGCTGGCTGATCTGTCCGAGCGCGCGCGCAAGGGCGCGCTGAAGGGCACCGAGATGCAGGGCGGCTGCTTCACCATTTCCAGCCTGGGCGGCATCGGCGGCACGGCGTTCACGCCCATCGTCAATGCGCCGGAGGCGGCCATCCTCGGCGTCTCCAAGGCGCAGATGAAACCGGTGTGGGATGGCAAGGCCTTCGTGCCGCGCCAGATGCTGCCGCTGTCGCTTTCCTATGATCACCGGCTGATCGACGGCGCGGCGGGCGCGCGGTTTGCCGTGTATGTGGCGAAGATGCTGGCTACTCCCGCCGGCCTGATCGAGGCAGTCCCTTGAGCGAACGCGAAGTAGCAGTACCGGATCTGGGCAACTTCGATGAAGTGGCCGTCATCGATGTGCTGGTGAAGGTGGGCGACAGCATCGAGGTCGACACCGCGCTCATCACGCTGGAAACCGAGAAGGCCACCATGGATGTGCCTTCCACCGCCGCCGGAACGCTCACCGCGGTGCCGGTGAAGGTCGGCGACAAGGTGCGCAAGGGCACGGTGATCGCCCGCGTGGCGGAGTCGGGCCAGGGCGCTGCGCCAGCACCTGCGAAGCAGGCGGCGCCTGCGTCTGCTCCTGCCGCCGCTCCTGCGGCTGCACGTCCCGCAGTGTCCGCAGGCCCGGCGCCCGATCGCACCGTGCCTGTGGTGGTGCTCGGCGCAGGTCCCGGTGGATATACCGCCGCTTTCCGTGCCGCGGACCTGGGGCAGAAAGTGGCGCTCATCGAACGATGGGAAACGCTCGGCGGCGTCTGCCTCAATGTGGGCTGTATTCCCTCCAAGGCGCTGCTGCATGCCGCCAAGGTGATCGACGAAGCCAAGTCCATGTCCGCCCATGGCGTTTCCTTCGGTGCTCCGAAAGTCGACATCGACAAGCTGCGCGACTGGAAGATGAGTGTGATCCGCCGGCTCACCACCGGCCTCGCCGGTCTTGCCAAGCAGCGCAAGGTGGAAGTGGTGCGTGGCACCGGCCGCTTCGCCGGTCCGAACGTCATCGAGGTGACCGCGGCGGACGGCAAGAAGACGCTGCTGGGCTTCGAGAAATGCATCATCGCCGCCGGCTCCGAGCCGGTGAAGCTGCCCTTCATTCCCGATGATCCGCGCATCATCGACTCCACCGGCGCGCTGGAGCTGGGTGGCGTGCCCAAGAGCCTGCTGGTGATCGGCGGCGGCATCATCGGCCTTGAGATGGCCTGCGTGTACGACGCGCTGGGCGCGAAGGTGTCGGTGGTGGAACTCACCGACCAACTCATGCCAGGCGCGGACATCGACCTCGTGCGGCCGCTGGAAAAGCGCCTCAAGGCGCGCTACGAACAGATACTGCTCGGCACCAAGGTGACGGCGGTCGAAGCGCTGTCCGAAGGCATCCGCGTGACCTTCGAGGCGGGCGGCAAGAACTCGCAGTCCGTCTATGACCGCGTGCTGGTGGCCGTGGGCCGCGTGCCCAATGGCAAGCTGATCAATGCGGCCGCCGCGGGTGTGGAAGTGAACGAGCGTGGTTTCGTGCCGGTGGATCGGCAGATGCGCACCAATGTGCCGCATATCTTCGCCATCGGCGACATCGTCGGCCAGCCGATGCTGGCGCACAAGGCCACGCACGAAGCCAAGGTGGCGGCCGAGGTTGCGTCGGGTCACAAGGCATTCTTTGACGCGCGCGTCATTCCTTCGGTGGCCTACACGGATCCGGAAGTGGCCTGGGTGGGTGTCACCGAAGGGCAGGCCAAGCGTGATGGACTCAAGGTGCGCAAGGCGGCTTTCCCCTGGGCGGCCAGTGGTCGCTCGCTGTCGCTGGGGCGTGACGAGGGCTTCACCAAGCTCATCGTCGATGCCGACAGCGGTCGTGTCGTGGGTGGCGGCATCGTCGGCCCCAATGCCGGCGAACTGATTGCCGAAGTGGGGTTGGCGATCGAGATGGGCGCGGACGCGGCCGATGTGGGTTTGACCATTCACCCGCATCCGACATTGTCCGAGAGCGTGGGCATGGCTGCCGAAGCGCTCGAGGGCACGCTCACCGACCTTTACATGCCGAAGAAGCCCTGACCAAGAGGTCCTGCCGATGAACACCGGTTCCAGTGACCTGCGCGGCCGATGGCTGCGCGGTGTGATGATTGTTGCCTTGTTGATGGTGACGGCGCTGGGTGGCGGTCTGGCCGTGGCGCAATCGGCGCGCCCCATCGCTCTCGAGGTGGATGCCCGCGATGTGACGCGCCGCATCTACCACGTGCGTGAAGTCATCCCGGTGCGACCCGGCCGGCTGTCGCTGCATTTCCCGCAATGGCTGCCCGGCGCGCACGCACCACGCGGACCGATCGATCAGATGGCCGGCCTGCGCTTCACCGCCAATGGAAGCGAGCTGAGCTGGCGGCGCGATCCGCTCGATGTCTACCGCTTCGAGGTGCAGGTGCCTGCCGGTGTCGCCGAGGTGGTGGCCGAGTTCCAGTTGGCGACGGCGCAGTCGCCGGAGCAGGGGCGCATCGTGATGACGCCCAACCTGCTTAATCTGCAATGGGCGCAGCTCATTCTGTATCCGGCCGGCGCAGTGACGATGAACGTGCCGGTGAAGGCTTCGATCCGGTTGCCGGAAGGCTGGAAGCAGGCCAGTGCGCTGCCGGTGCTCGCGACCCGGGCCGACACGGTCGAGTTCGATGTGGTGCCGTTCGAGATACTGCAGGATTCGCCGGTGTTCGCCGGCCGGCACTCGGCCGTGCACGAGCTGATGCCGGGCGCCACGCCCGCGGTGCGATTGAATTTGTTCGCCGATGATCCGGCGAGTCTTGTCGCGACGCCGGAGCAGATCGAAGTGCATCGCGCGCTGGTGCGCGAGATGTACGCCGCGCTCGGGCCGCCGCGCTATGACCGCTACGAGTTCCTGCTGGCGCTCAGTGACACGCTGAGCGGGATCGGCCTGGAGCATCATCGCTCCAGCGAGAACGCGCAGCCGCCGGGCTACTTCACGGCCTGGGATGACAACGTCGGCGGGCGCGATCTGCTCTCGCACGAGATGGCGCATTCGTGGAACGGCAAGTACCGCCGGCCCGCAAGGTTGTGGACGCCGAACTTCAACACGCCGATGCAGGACGACCTGCTGTGGGTGTACGAGGGGCTCACCCAGTATTACGGCACCGTCATCGCCGCGCGTTCCGGCCTCTGGAATGCCGATTTCGCGCGCGAGGATCTGGCGATGACGGTGGCGACATTCGACCGCCGGCGTCCGGGGCGCAGCTGGCGTCCGCTGGTCGACACCACCCATCAGCCCATTCTCACCGCGCGGCGGCCGTTGTCGTGGGTGAGCTGGCAGCGCACCGAGGATTACTACACCGAGTCCGTGCCGCTGTGGCTCGATGTGGATACCAAGCTGCGCGAGCTCACGGGCGGCGCCCGGTCGCTGGATGATTTTTCGCATGCATTCTTCGCGGCGCCGGCCAATCGCGGCTGGGTTTCCACTTACGAACGCGCGGATGTGCTGCGCGAGCTTTCGCGGGTGGCGCCCTTCGACTGGCAGGGGTTCTTCGCGGCGCGCGTCGATGCGCCCAATGCTCCGTTGCTGGATGGCGTTGCGCGGGCCGGCTACCGGCTGGTCTACAACGACCAGCCCAACGCCGCGATTCGCGACATCGAGAAGGCGCGCAAGATCACCGACCTGGGCTATTCGCTGGGCTTCGTGGTGTCGGGTGCCAGCGTGCTCACCGAAGTGGTATGGGACAGCCCGGCCTTCAAGGCGGGCCTGACCACGAACACCACGCTGGTGGCCGTGAATGGCCGCGCCTATACGGCCGAGCTGCTCAAGCAGGCCGTCACCGAGGCCGCCAAGGGTGGTCCGGTGATCGAGCTCATCGTGCGCAACCAGGACCGCTTCCGCACCGTGCAGATCGACTATCGGGGCGGATTGCAGTATCCGCACCTGGAACGGATCGAAGGGCGGCCGGACGGCCTCGCGGCGCTGTTCTCGGCCCGCGCCGCCGCGGCGCCGTAAAGCCGCCTGCCGCTCGCGGTCTGTCCCTGCGCGCCGGGGCGTACGGGGACGGGCCGGGCCATTGATCTGAAAAAAAGATTCCAGTGTTGGTATAAATATTCCAGTCTCGCTAGAATAATTGGACCAGTACTAACGGAGACGGTACTTGGCCCATCCAGGCGATCTTGAGTCGTTGCGGGAAGCCATCATTGCGCGTCACGACTCGCTGAGTCCGCGGCTGCGCCAGATAGCCGCCTACGTGCTGGAGCATCCCAATGAAATTGGCCTGGAAACCCAGGCCGTGATTGCCCGCCGTTGTGGCGTGCATGCTCCCACGATCGTGCGCTTCGCGAAGGAATTCGGCTTTGATGGCGCAAGCCAGATGCAGCGTCTGTTCCGGGATGAGCTGATCAATTCCGCGCCCAGCCCTTCCTGGGCGGAGCGCATCCACCAGGCCAACCTGCGAACCCATGATGGCCGGCCGTTGACTCCGCACGAGTTGATCCAGGAGTTTGCCGCTGCCAACATCATTGCTCTGGGGCACATCCAGGAGACCATCGCCGCGGAGTCTCTGGACAAGGCGGTCGACTACATCGACGGGGCCAGGTCGGTTTATATCTGCGGGTTGCGCCGCTCCTTCGCGATCGCGGTCTGGCTGGCGTATGCATTGCGGCATGTCGACAAGCCGGTGCATCTGCTGGATGGGCTGGGTGGCATGCTCGGCGAGCAAGTCGGATCGATCTCGAAATCCGATCTGCTGTTCGCCATCAGCTTCAGGCCGTACGCCAAGGAGACGGTTGAGGTCGTGGCTCGTGCCAAGGCGGCGGGAGCGCGCATCGTGGTGATCAGCGATTCCGAACTGAGTCCGATTGCGCGTCAGGCTGACGTCTCGTTCAACGTCAAGGATGCCGAGGTCCGTCAGTTCCGCTCATTGACCGGCTCGATGTGCGTGGCGCAGACACTGGTGATCAGCTACGCACAACGCGTCGAGACCAAGGGCACGGGCAGTTGAGTTGCGGCCATGAGCATCGTCAGCTGACGATGCTCATGGTTCCCTTCCTGGCGACGGGAAGTCCGCTCTTCCACGCTTCGATCATTCGCTTGTAGCGGGCAGTAATGGAAGCCTTGGCGCCTGCATCGTCCAGGCGCCGCGCGAACCAGTCGGCCGCCACCTCCGCGAATATGCTGCGGCCGACGGCGAAGCCCCGACAAATGTCGAAGCCTGCGGCTACGCGCAGCCCTTCGAGAAGAAGCGCCTCCTCGGCGCCAAGGCCGAGCACTACCACGCCTTTGCAGTGCGGATCGCGCTTGTGGATGACGCGGGTGATCTTCTGCCAGCCTTCCGGTGACTGCACTTTGAGTTTCCACCAGTCCAGCCGGATGCCGAGGTCGTAAAGCCGCTCCAGTGCCCGGGGCAGGGCGTCCGGCTTCTCTCTGGCGCCGATGTTGGGGCAGATGATCTCCAGCAAGATGCGCCGCTCCAGTGCTTCCAGGCTCGCATAGAGTTCCTGCATCTTGCCTTCCTGACGGATGCGCAGATCGTCCGCGTCGTCCGGGTGATAAAGAGCAAGACACTTGATGATGCAGTCTGCGGGCCAGGCCGCGATGGCCTGCGCGGCGGCAAACACCGGGTCGAACTCGAGCGGGCGCGAGCCCGGCATCTCGATCGGCGCGGCGGTCCAGAGCGAGTTGCTGGACAGGACCACTTCGTCGAGCGCGGCCCGACCATGCCGGTGATCGATGATGACGCCGTGGCGCACCGATTGATCCCCTTCGCCCGCCACGCTCAGGACCACTTCGGTCAGCAGCGTCTTGAAGCGCGTGATGTCTGCATTCGGCCGGCCATTGGCTGCCGCCAGCTCCTCGAACTGCGTGCGATGGTCGTACGCCAGTACGCACAAGGGACGCGGATCGTCCCGCCATACGGCGGCCCGGTGCAGGTGAGTCATCTGCGGATCACGGCGTGGATCGGGCAGGGGGTTGCTGCTCATGAAATGCTCGAGCTCATCGGGGCACGGCATCGCCGGCGTGCAGCCATGGCGCGAAACCACGATGGCGCCGCATGCATTGCCGAGCCGCCCGCATTCGCTCCATGACTTGCCATCGAGCCAGGCCCGCAGGAAGCCGGACAGGAAGGCATCTCCGGCCCCGACGGTGTTGAACACCTCTATCGGGAACCCGGGAACGACGACACCCTCCTCAAGGGAATTGATGACGGCGGCGTCGAAGACCGTGCAACCTGCAGCGCCCCGCTTCAGGACGATCACGGCGCTGCTCAACGAACGGAGCCGGTCTGGTTCTTCCCGGCTCCCACGCCGGGTGGCCGTTTCGGATTCAACCCCCTTGTGGTCGACGGCGTCATGTATGTCATGGGATCAGGCAACTCCGTCAACGCGCTCAACGCGGAGACCGGCAAGCTTCTGTGGAGCGTGCCTCATCCCCAGGGCATCACCAACCGCGGTTTCAACTACTGGGAAAGTGATGACCGCAAGGATCGCCGGCTGCTGTACACGGACAGCATCGTGGCGCTGGAAGCCGCCACAGGAAAAGTGCTGTGGCACTTCCAGACGGTACATCACGATCTGTGGGACTTCGATGTCGTCACGGCTCCGCAACTGATTACGGTGAATCACGAGGGCCGTACCATCGAGGCCGTCGCGCAGCCCACCAAGCAGGGATTCCTGTTCGTGTTCGACCGCCTGACCGGGAAGCCATTGTGGCCCATCGAGGAGCGCGCTGTTCCGAAGTCGCTCTGGACCGCCCAAGGTTTCATAGACACTCATCGGCCGCTTTGCGCGTAGCGCCTTTCGAACTCTACCGGTGAGACGTCGCCAGCGGAACCATGGCGACGCACCGGGTTGTAGAACATCTCGATGTAGTCGAACACGTCCGAG
>CAUJIK010000109.1 GCA_963205255.1 Pseudomonadota bacterium | reverse complement strand
AGGCTGGCGCCCCGCGTGCTGTGCGGGGGCGCCGGTTTCGGGCCGCCGGTGTACGCGGCTGCATAAAGACAAGAACCCGAAGCGCCCGGGTGACGACCGGGGGCGCTTCGTCGCCTCACGCAGCCAGCGCCGCGCCTTCGGTCTCGGCCTGCCGCACCCTCGCGGTGCTGGCCGGTTCGGTGGCGTCCTCCGACGCCACCGCTTCTGTCCCGGTGCTCGCAAAGATCGCCGGCATCCAGCCGGTGCCGGCAACCAGCCGTTCGGCCTCGCTCACAAGGTCGGCCTTCTTGACCTTCGCCAGCCTGTTGACGTGCTCCGGCGCGAACTGCGCCACCGCTTCCAGAATCACCGCCTTCGAGACATGCCGGAAGTAGCTCTCGGCGGTGGGCCGCCACCATGCGGCCATGTCCAGGCCGACCGCTTGCGCCAGTTCTGCGCCCGGCTCGTGCTTCGTGGCGCGCACCGTCACCACGTCCACCGTGCAGGCCACGCAAAGGGCGAGCAGCCGCAGCAGTTCATCCTGCGACAGCGCCAGCAGCGCCCCGAGCAGTTCGCCCGCATCCTGCGGAAGCTGGTCGGCCCACTGCTGCTTGAGGTCGCGCAGGGCGATGGCGGCGGGCGAGTCCGGCCAGTCCGGGGCCGGCTGGTCCAGCCGGTCCTGCACGGTGAGCCGCACGCCAAGCGGCAGCTCCGGGGCATAGCCGTCCTGCAACACTTTCTGGACCATGCCGTGGACCAGCGCCGCCAGCGCGATCTGCGGATGGCGCGCCGTCTCGATCTGCAACGCGGCCGTGCGATGTGCGCTCAAGCGTCGCGCCAGCTTGTCAGACAGGCCCGCGCCCTCGCGCGCGGCGTCATCCTCATCGTCCCCTTCGTCATCATCGCGCCCGGCCTCGTCCACGGCCCGCTTGCCGCGCAGCCGTTCGAGCGTGCGCAGCGCCTTGGCCTCGGCCTCGCGCAGCAATCCCCGATGAATCGTCACTTCGCCCTCACGGTCGAGGGTGACGATGGCTCCGGCCACGGCGCGCACGTCCGGGGCGTACTCGCGCAAGCTGTCCTCCAAGCCCTGCAAGGCTGCGGCCAGAGGCTCCTGCCGTTCCTCCAACACCTCGACCTTTTCCTCATCCTCGGCCTCATAAGCGGCTTCCAGCGCGGCATCGAGTGCAGCGATGCGCCGCTGTAGGGAGGCGATTCGGCGCACCTCGCTGCCATTCGGCTCGCGCATCTGTTGGGGCGCGTCGCGGAACGCTTGCCGGTCGGCATGGGTCAGGCGCGTAACCGCTTCCACCCAAGCCCATCCCTCGGCGCGGACTTCCTCGGCCAGCGCCGCCAGCTTGTCCTGCGCAAGCCGGTGCAGCAGTGCCGCGTCATTGAGATAGATGCTGTCCTCATCCGCAAACAGGTCGCGGAAGCTGCCGCCGCCCGCCGCCTCGTATGCGTCCAGCCCGACGAACCGCGCCAGCGGATCGCTGGCGGCGATCTGGCGCGCAGTCAGGCGTTCGCGCAGCAGCGACGCGCTGCGCTGCCATTCCGGGGCGTTGTAGAACGCGGCCTCCTGCGCCTCGTGGTCATCGGTGATGGCGAGGGCCATCAATTGTTCCAGCGATACGGTGTCATCGTCGCGCCGGTAATCGGCCAGCAGGCGCGGCGAGACGTTGGCGAGCTTGAGCCGGCGCTGCACCACCAGCGGCGACACGCCGAAGCCGGCGGCAATGTCCTCGATGGGCCGCCCTTCCTTCACCAGCGCGGCGAACGCCTCGAACTGATCTGCGCCGTGCATCGCCTCGCGCTGCACGTTTTCGGTCAGACTGACGGTACGAGCCGAACCGTCTGCCACCAGCAGGCAAGCCACCGGATGATCGGCAGGGATGCGCTTCTTCTTCGCCAGCAGCTTGAGTGCAGCGAGGCGTCGCCCACCGGCTTCCACCTCGTAGTGCCCACCTTCCTCGGGTTTCGTGACCACCAAGTTCTGTACTAAGCCGACGTGCTGGATGCTCGCGGCGAGTTCGGGAATGGACAACTTGGGGTTGGTCTTGCGCACGTTGCGCGGGGACGGGCGCAACTGCGACAGCGGGACAAAGATCAGGTTCTTGCTTGGGTCGGCTACTTCCAGCGCGCCGGCTTCGGTGGCATGAACTTCGGCTTTGGTAACGGTATTCATGGTGAGACTCCTAGTGATGACACGAACAACAGCGGACGAAACGGAAGGGGCTTCACGCCCCTTCCGGGGTGGGGTTCAGGCGGCTTTCAACTGGCGCAGCCCATCGGCAAGCAGCCAAAGGGCGCGGTTCAGTCGCAGGTTCTGGTCGATGCCCTGTACCGGGCGGGTCTTCTGGCGGTGGCCGTTGCGGTTGCGGCCATGCAGCCCGCCTTTGATGAGATTTTCCTGCGTGCGGTTGAACACGCTCCACAGGTCGGAGCGGTTGTCGTCGTACCGGCGGGCCTGCAACACCTGCCGTTCGGTGATCGGCGCGGCGGTGTCCGCCTCGTCGTATTTGAGTGCGATGGCCGAACGGGCGAACACTTCGGCCTCGGCTTCGTTCAGCGTTACCGCTTGCATCGCCTCGCGGGATGCCTCGGCGCGCTCGAAGCCTTCCAGCACTTCATAGGCGCCTTCGATGACATGACCTGCCACGTCGCCTTTGTGGGGTACGCGCACATCGGCCACGGTGTCGCCGCACACCAGCCCGTTCTCGCAGGCGAAGCGGAACATGCCGGCCAGCATCTGATAGCTGCTGCTGCCGTCATGCGAGTTCAGCAGGATGATTTCGTTGGCCTCGCGGCCGTTGATCTGGCTGGCGTGGCGCAGCCGGATCATGTGCTTGGTGTACTCGCGGCGGTCGTCGCGCCGCACGCGGGTCTGACACACCATGAACGGCTGAAAACCCTCCTTGCGCAGTTCGGTCAGCACTGCGACGGTGGGGATATAGCAGTACCGTTCCGAACGGCTGCCGTGCTTGTCCTCCGCGAAGATTGAAGGGGCCACGCGGCGAATCTGGTCATCCACCAGCGGACGTGCCGAGCGCAGCACGGGGGAGCGCGGAGCAAATCGGGATGCAAGTTGCATGTCTGTTCTCCTGTGAAGGTTGCTGATCGAATCCCCACCGGATTCCTAGATTCGGAGCCCTCTTGCTCTTGGCTCCGGTGGGGTCGGCGCAGAGACCTGGGCCGGCCTCGTTGCCACCGTCTTTCCTGAGTTCATCGCCCGCGACGGCCGGAGCGCGTGGACGGGTGCCGTCAAGGAGAAAAGCGACAGGGGTGGTGCGGCCCGCAGCCGCAGGCGAGGACACGGCCCTGGCGCGCCTTGACGGCACACGGCCGCGGGCTACAGTCGCGGAAAGGTGATGAAGTCAGGAAAGATGGATCGACAAGGCAACGGCCGGCGTCGGCGCCGACCCCACGCAAGCGAAGCGCGCAGTGCCGAAGGCGCGAAGACAACTGCAAGGATCGACACAAGGCGCAGCAAAAAGGGGGCCGAAGCCCCCTTTCGTCAAAGCAGGCCGCGTTCGGCCAGCGATGTCGTCCGATCACCGCCGACGATAATGTGATCGAGCGTCCGCACGTCGATCAGCGCCAACGCCTCTCGGAGCCGAAGCGTAATCAGCTCGTCGGCCTGGCTTGGCTCGGGAACTCCGCTCGGGTGGTTGTGGGCCAGGATCACCGCTGCGGCATTGACCCGCAGCACTTCCCGGACCACTTCGCGCGGATGGACGGAAGCGCCGTCGATCGTCCCGCGGAACAATTCGATGTACTGGATCAGTCGATGGCGGCTGTCCAGCAACATCATGGCGAACACTTCGTAGTCGTAGCCAGCGAGCTTGGTGCGCAGGTACTCCCGCGTGACTGCTGGCGACTCGAACAACGTGCCCCGCGGGTTCTTGTCGTCGATGACCCGGCGCGCTGCGGCCAGGATCTGCTCGGGCGTCGCCAGACGATAGCGCCGGCTCTCGCTGTCGCGGACCATCAGCGGGGATTCGGAAGTGAAGAACAACTGCGACATGACCGTACTCCGATTGATCGGGCGGAATTGCCCGACCCGGCCGGAGCACGGCGCAGCGCAAGCTGTCACAGGGTCGCAGACGGCCACGGGCCGCAAGCGTGCAGCACACGCGCAGCCCTTGACGGCGAGCACGCCGTGATACCGTGGGGAGACACAGCAAGACCGCCCACCTGCCATGCAACTTCGATGGCAAGCGGAGCGCGCAGGCCCGCGAGGGCCGGAGGCGTCAGGGATCAGCGCCGCATGGTCGCGACTCGGAACGAGGCGCGGGGCAAAGCCCGCGAGCCCGACGGCGGAACGCCGGGACGCTCATATTGACGACATGGGCGAGCTGCAAATCCTCCTTCCGAGAACTAGGCGACGGAGCCGCAGCCTTAAATTGAGATACCAACGTGACGCAACTCACTGTTTCAACAATAGATATAGCCCGATCGGACTACTGCCATTTGCTACTATCCGAAAGAAACCGCAGGCCCCGGCAGGGAGCTACAGCGAACGCCTGTAGGAACAAGAACCAAAGGTCAGCATGGCGCATCGGGTCGCGCGCCCAGGGAGATTGACTGCCAATCCGGCAATCGAAACTAGACATGCGAATCCACAAGATCAACGTAAAGAACTTCCGCCTTCTGTCCGACGTCAATCTCGCCTTGGAGGAGAAGACGACCCTGATCGTCGGAAGAAACAATAGCGGGAAGACCTCTCTTTCAGAGGTTGTTCGGCGGCTTCTGGAGGATGGAAGCGCCTCCTTTCAGTTAGAGGATTTTTCCAGCACCAGTTACGAGAGCTTCTGCGCTGCGCTCCAGGCGCATCAGAGCGGAAGCGAAGAAGCAGCCGTCCGCGAGCTGCTCCCCGTCATCGAGCTTCGGCTGAACTTCAGATACGACCCAATGGCGATGGACCTGGGTCCATTGGCTCCATTTGTCATTGACCTTGACCCGAACTGCAATGATGCCGTTGTCGTTATTCGCTACGAACTCAAGGCCGGGAAAATAGCGGCGTTCTTCGAGGAACTGCCGCTATGCCCACTGTCGGCAGAAACCAAGCTCGCCTTCTTCAAGTCACTACGAGAGCGGGTATCAGCACACTTCACCGCAAGAGTATGGGCAGAAGACCCCAACGATTCGACGAATCGGCGCGAGATGCCAGCGTCGGCGCTCCGCAACCTAGTGAAGACCGGATTCATCAACGCGCAGCGTGGGCTTGATGATGTGACGTCGAAGGAATCTGACGTTCTGGCAAAAATCCTGGAAGGACTCTTTTCCACCGCATCGTCGGACTCCGCGGACAGCCAAGACAAACTTGTAGCGGAGGCCCTGACCGCCGCCGTACAAGATATTCAAACCCAAATGGACGAGAACATCGGCAGCCAGCTCAAGAAGCTGCTACCCGCCCTGAAGGGTTTTGGCTACCCCGGTCTTGGGGGTCAGGAACTCCAAACCGAGACAACACTGGACGTGCGTCGCCTGCTATCCAATTTCACCAAAGTACGTTATGCGGGCTATGGGGGAATTGCTCTACCGGAAGCCTACAACGGCTTGGGGATTCGCAATCTCATATTCATCCTTCTTCAACTCGTGGGCTTCTACAAAGCCTACCGCGCATCCCCAACGGCTCCCGGAGTCCACCTCGTATTCATCGAGGAGCCGGAAGCTCATCTGCACCCGCAGATGCAGGAGGTTTTCATACGTCAGCTAGCAAGGATTGCTCAGCAACTAGCGGCTGGGGGCGAAACCGCAGAGCAATGGCCTGTGCAGTTCATCGTGTCGACGCATTCATCCCACATTGCGAACGAAGCAGGATTTGAGTCGATCCGCTACTTCCTGAGCACCAGCATGCCCGGTGCGACGCCCGGCGCTCGACATACGAGAATAAAGGATCTTCGAGAAGGGCTTTCGAAGAAGCCTGATAAAGACAAGAACTTTCTCCATCAGTATCTGACGCTGACCCGCTGTGACTTGTTCTTCGCAGATAAGGCAGTCCTTGTCGAAGGACTGAGCGAGCGCCTGCTCTTGCCTGTGGTTATCGAAAAGCTCGAATCTTCTGAGCCGGAAGCCCAAAAACTGTCGTCGCAATACTTGACGGTCATGGAGGTCGGTGGGGCCTACGCACACCGATTCTTTGATCTGCTCGAATTCCTTGAACTGCGTTCCTTGGTCATCACTGATATTGACGCCGTTCTAGCGGCAGGTGACGCCGCATGCACTGTTCACGAAGGAAGGGCCACGAGCAATGCGTGCATCAAGTCATGGTTCTCCGACGATGACCCCCTGACACTCGAACTCATACTGGCGAAGACCAACGAACAAAAGCTGAAGGGCCGCAGCCGCATCGCTTACCAATGCCCTGAAGTCGCTGGTGGACCTTGTGGACGGACATTTGAGGACGCCTTCATACTGGCGAATTCCACCAAGTTCGGTGTTTCCGGCGCGACGCCAGGCGATCTCGAAACGGCAGCCCGAGAGATGGCGTCAAATCACAAGAAGTCGGATTTTGCCCTGACTTACGCAATAGCAGACAGGGACTGGACCGCCCCTCGCTATATTGTCGATGGGGTTCGCTGGTTGGCTCAAGATGAGGGCGTCTCCACGACCGCTAGCACGTCCACCATCGCCGCTCCATCCCCGGAAGGCGCCGAACATGGCTGAGGTTGACAGCCCGGCCGAAGCTGCGAGTAAGAAAGCACTGGCTGAGGTCTACGCCTGCTTGGGGGCAGGCCAGAGTTTCCGATTGGAAGCCGGCGCCGGCGCAGGAAAGACCTACTCTCTGGTCAAAGCCCTGCGCTTTCTTGTCGAGAAACACTCCGTCTCAATGTCTCGCAAGAGTCAACAAATCGCGTGCATCACTTACACCAATGTCGCCAAAGATGAGATTGCATCTCGCACGGATCGCAGCCCATTTATCTTGTGCGAAACGAATCATGCTTTTTGCTGGTCGCTCATCAGCGGATTTCAGCGCCAGCTTCGAGAGCTGATCCCTCAGATTGCTGCGTGGCATGAACGTATTGAGGAAGCTGGCGGCCTCGGCGAGAGGCCCGTCGAGTACAACCTTGGGCACAGGTATATTCGTGAACAAATAATATCGCTGCACCACGACGACGTTCTGCCACTGACCATCAAGCTGATGGAGCACGTCAAGTTTCGCCGGCTTATTGCAGACAGATACCCGATAATATTAATCGACGAGTATCAGGACACTGACGCGGACTGGATCGGCGCCATCAAGACCCATTTCCTAGGTCAAGCGGGGGCGCCGCTTTTTGGCTTCTTTGGCGACCACTGGCAGAAGATCTACGGCAACGGATGCGGCAAACTTGAGCATCCCGCCGTAAAAGAGATCGGCAAAGAGGCAAACTTCAGATCGGTATGTGCTGTTGTTGATTCGCTGAACCGGATGAGGCCGGAGTTGCCTCAGTTTGTAGTAGATACTGAGGCACCAGGGCAGGTCCGAATTTTCCACTCGAACAACTGGATTGGCACCAGACAAACCGGCGCGCATTGGGGCGGCGATCTTCCATCCGAAGTGAGCCACGATTCGCTCGTCCGCACCCAGGCCATCCTCACCGAGGACGGCTGGACCTTCTCGGCTGACAGCACGAAGATTCTGATGCTCACCCATCGAGTCTTGGCCGCAGAACAGGGATATTCGAGCCTGCCAAGTGTATTTCGTTACAGCGATGCCTTTACGGCAAAGGATCACCCATACATTGAATACCTGGTCGATGTGCTTGAGCCTGCATGTGACGCCTACGAATCCCGCAAGTTCGGAACGATGTTCGAGGCCATTGGAGCCAAGTTCCCGCACGTGAGAAAAGCGTCCGACAAGGCCGCGTGGGCACGAGCGATGGATGAGTTGATTGCCCTACGTGCACGTGGCACCGTTGGAGATGTTCTGGACCACCTGAAGTCCGCACGACGCCCGCGACTTCCCGACTCGATAGAGGATAAGGAACGGGAATTGAAGGCGTTTGTTCCTTCCGAGGCCGAACCCATGCCCGAGGCACTGGCAGAGATCGAAAAGTTCCGCGCAGTTCCGTACTCGGAGATTAAGGCGCTACGCGCCTACCATAGTGGTTTCTCCCCTTTCGAGACGAAGCATGGCGTGAAGGGAGCCGAGTTCGAGAACGTGCTTGTTGTGGTGGGCCGAGGTTGGAACAGGTACAACTTCGGAGAGATGCTTGACCTTGCGGGGTCCAGAATAATTCCGGCAGCAAAGCAAGACGCATTCGAGCGCAATCGAAACTTGTTCTATGTCGCTTGCTCGCGCCCGAAGCGGCGCCTAGCCCTTCTTTTCACCCAGCAACTGACACCGACGGCCATCAGCACGCTTGGCAGATGGTTTGGGCAGGAGACAGTACAGCCTTTGACTTTCTAGCCAAGAGCACGGAATCCGTTGCCGCCGATGGCGGGGACCGGCCTAAGCACCGCGCCAGCCATCAAGCTAGGCTGCGACAGTGATGCCCTGTGCTTGGGTCTTACGCGCCGGGCGCACCACGATTTCGACATGCTGATCCAGCGACACTAGCGCCTGCATCAGCCGTTCGAGCGAAATGTTCTGGAGCTTGTAGCGGCGTACCTGCGACACCTTGGGTTGGGTCATGCCGGTGAGCGTTGCCGCCTCGACCTGGCTCAAGCCCCGCTTTTCGATCAACTCGTTGAGCTTGAGCGCAAGCGTCGCCTTCGCGGACAGTTCTTCCGCATCCTCGAAACCGAGGTCCACCAGCACATTATCCGTAGCCCTAGGACCGACCTTGCGACTCATTGCTTTCTCCTGCCCGGCTTATCCGCCTCTGCCTTGCTCGCCTCGTGGCGGGCCTGCACGGCCTTCAACCGCTTCTCGATCAGATCCACGTCCGGCTTCGGCGTGGCGATGCCGGACTTGGACTTCTTCTGAAACGCATGCAGCACATGCACGGCATCGCCAATCTGCACCGCATAGACGGCGCGGAACGTGTCACCGCGGTGGTCCTCCACCAGTTCGTACACCCCGGAGCCGAGCCCCTTCCAGAGCTTGGCCGAATCCGGCGTGCTGCCCAACTGGACGACGAACAGAGCCACGCCCATGTCCTTCTGCACGGGGACAGGGAATTCCTTGAAGTCCTTCTTCGAGGAACCTTCCCAGTACAGGGGCTTGCGTTTCGTAGTCATCAATTATACCCGTTCGGATATAAATGGCAACAGCAGGAATGATTCCGCCCCGCACGGCTTCCACCGCTGCCTGGCGACCATTCCGCTGCTTGCCCAGCCATGAAACGCTTGCGCCAATTCCAGCAGGGTGAATTTCCGAGACACTGCCTCGGATTTTCCAAGGCGCGGCCCGTCACCAGATTTCCCCGACAGTGTTTGGGAAATGTCGCTTCGGGAGTCTGCACGGAGGTTTTCCGCGCCTTGGTCGCAACCGCCATCTTGTTTATGCAGCCTCCGCCATCGGGATCATCTGCGTGCCAGCAGCCGGCTTGCTCCCGCGAATCCTGAGCCATTCTGCCAGCCCCTTCGGGGCCTCGCGCAATGGCGTCGGTTCGACAGCCTGCCCCGCCTCGCATCGTTGCCAGTAACCCCGCCCCGGCAAGGGAATTTCAGCGCGACGGCAGAGCTTTGCGAGCCCCACGTCGGACACGCCAAGGCGTTCGGCAATCTCACTGACCGGCGAGGTCCACACCAGCCGGTAGAGATCGTCGCGCCGGAAATAGTGTCGGTAGCGAGCAGTGCTGTTCTCCGTGGCGATGACCGGCTCGGCTTCGGCGGTGGGCAACAACGTACTGGCCGAGATTCCGGTCGGCGCCGCAGGCATCCGCAAATGCGTTGGCGTAAGCGCCAGCACGCGATTGCCGTGGCCGGTAAGCGCCTCCCGGCGCTGCTGCGTCTGGAAGTACGCATAGCCGGCGGTGGTCTTCGGATCACGGTGATTCAGCACGTCGCCGATCAGGTGTAGCGACTGCCCATCCTGCGCCAGCCACGACCCGACCGTGCGCCTCAAATCGTGGATGCGCAGGTTCACCAGCCCCGCCCGTTTTAACGTCCGGCGAAATGGCTCCCCCAAGCCGCTCAGGTGCTTCCCGCGGAGCTTCCCGCAGATGATGTAAGGATTCTCGGACGTTCGCGGGATGATCCTTAGCCGCTCCATCGCCGCATCGCTGATCGGAGCAAGCAGTGGCTCCCCGTTCTTGGTCAGCCCGATAAAGAGCGTCCCCATGTCCCAATCAATATCATCCCACTTGGCCTTGAGCAGTTCCTTGCATCGCAGCCCCATCAGCAGCAGCAGCCAGATGCCGTGCCGGGCATAGTCGTTGTCCTCCTGTTCAAGAGCCTGCAAGAAGCGCGGCATTTCCACCGTTGTGATGAACCTCTTGCGAGAACGCTCCGGGAAACGGACGATGCCCGAGACGATGTTGGGGAAGTCCCTCGGAACCAGGCCCGCCACCTTCCCCCAATTGAACATCTTGCGGATGACTTTCAGGAGGTTGTTCGCCCCGTAGGGATGGGCGACACCTAGCTCCGAGTGGATAGCCTCGATGTCCGCAGTGACGAGGCTCGCTACCAGACGCCCCGAGAGCTTGGAGAGGACGTAGCGTTTCAGGCTGGATTCGTCGTTTTTCCAGGTCTTCTTTTTCTTCTTCGCATGGCCTTCGATGTACGCCTCACAGAGTTCGTCGATCGCCTTCAGTTCCCGATGGGCGTCCACCTTGTTCTGCGGGTCTTCCTGGTTCGCAGCCTTGGCAAGATAGGTCATCGCCTTCTTGCGCGCCTGATCCAGAGTCAGTGCGTCGGCCCGGCCGAGGGTGGCGAGGCGCTTGCGCCGGTTGATCCGGTACGCGCACACGTAGACCCGGCGGCCACTCGGATGCACCCGCAGGCCGAACGATTCCAGGGATTCGTCCCAATAGACGCACTGAGCTTTCCCGCCAGGTCCGCGGTAAGGTACGGTGCGCACAATGTCCTGTCGTAGTTTCAGGCGCGGCACGGCGAATCTCCTGCGAAAAGGAGTGACCAGGGAGTGACCGGAGAAGGTCGAAAGTAGGCAGGTTGTAGCGGAGACGGGAGTAGTCTACGATCCGCTAAGTCTTTGAAAAACCAAGTCCGGCGTGTTTGGTAGTACATGAGCGCAATCATGTACCGCTGCTCCGAAGGCAGGGGTCACTGGTTCGAATCCAGTCGGGCGCGCCAAAATCCCCCAGTTACAGGAACGCCGGTACCCGGTCTCCCCGCGCCAGCAGACGGTAGCGCGGCTCAGTTGGGTAGACTTGAGGCAGCTGCATGAACCGGGGAGAAGATCCCATGAACGAACGCTTCAAGGTCGGCGACCACGTCACCTGGAATTCAGAGGCCGGGCATGTCAGCGGCAGGATCATCAAGGTCCACACGCGCGACACGGACTACAAGGGCTACACGCACCATGCCAGTCCGGACGAGCCGCAATACGAGATCAAGAGCGACAAGACCGATCACATCGCCCTGCACAAGGGCTCCGCGTTGCGGAAGATCGGTTGACGCCCCTACGCACCCGACTTCGCCTTCTTGTCCCGAATGATGCGCGCCCACGGATTCAGATCCGGCTCGGCGATCTTCTTCAACCGGTTGTGGTCGCGATGCAGGAAGGGCTCATCACGGCCGCGCACCATCAGCGTGGTATCGGACACATAGCCCCACGAACCGTCGTCGTAGAAATCCACTTCGATGCGATAGGCATCCGTGCGGAAGGCGAGGTCGAGAAACGTGGTCGAACAGATGCCGTAGTCCGTCTTCCCCCGCTCCGCGGTCAACACGAGTTTGGTGTCGTCAGGCTTCGCATGCCCCGCCGCCAGCACCACCTGCGCGCGCGGAATCGCCACCGTCTGCATGATGAGGCCGGTGGCCGGTTCCCACAGCCAGTAACCGGTCTGGTCGTGGAAAGCGATCTCCTCCTCCCGCGTGTTGATATGCACGTGGTAACGCACCTATTGGTCATCGAGAAGACCAACCGCGGCGAGAATACAGGAAGCCCTGGCCCTGAAAGCAGCGCGCCCGGGACATGCCCGGGCGCGCGCTCAACCGATGACCGGACCGGTTACTTGCCGAAGGCCAGGATCACATTGCCCGGCGTGCCGCCCTGGAAGCCCGGATAGCCCGAAGCCACATACACCATGCCGTTGGCGATGGTGGGGCCGGGCGCACCGATGGAGCCGCCGATCGCGATGACGCCGTTGACGGAATCGAAGCGCTGCCGCGTGTTGAACGACCAGATCACCTCGCCGTTCATGTTCACGGCACGCACGATGCCATCCCAACCGCCGGTGAACACCACGCCGGGAATGCTGGTGGCGGCGCCGGCCTGGCCGCGCTTGTCGGCGCCGACCTTGGCATCCCAGTCGATCTTGCCGGTGGCCAGCTGCAACGCCTTCAGACCGCCGCCTTCCTGCTGCAGCGGGAAGTACACGCGCTTGCCGTCCGCCGCGCCGCCGAAGAGCACCAGACCATCGGCCGTGGGCGGAGTCGTGTCGTAAAGCTTGGTACGCCACAGCAGCGCACCATTGTTGTCGGGGTCGAGCGCCACCGCGATGCCGCCCTTGCCCGCCGCGACCAGCACATCCTTGCCATTGCCCAGCGGCTGCAGAATGGCCGAGGCGCCGCCGAAGTCATAGTCCGGACCGATCTCCTCGGGGCAGATCTCGCCAGCCGGCCCCTTGTCCGGGCAGCCCAGCATGAAGGCATCCTTGAACTCCTGGTGATGCCAGCGGATCTTGCCGTCCGCCATGTTGAACGCAACGATGGAGTCGCTGGTGGAGGCCACCTTCGGACCATAGCTGTTGCCCGTGCCCACGTAGATCAGGCCGCGCTTGGCGTCAACGGTGGGCGCATTCCACACGCTGGCGCCCGCCGGGCCCCAGACCTGCGTGCCGATGCTGTTCTTGCCCAGATCCTCCAGCGGCTCGGGCACGACCTCGCTGCGCCAGATGATCTTGCCATCGCGGGCATCGAGCGCCACGACCGCACCGCGATACTTGCAGCATTCGACGTTCGGCGTAAAACCAGCCGTGACACCCGATGCGGTCAGGCCCACATACAGCCGGCCGTCATGGTAGGTCGGCGAACCGGTGAGCCCATTGCCGTCGCCCGGAATGGCGCTCTCCCACAGCAGATTGCCGTTCTGCGCGTCGAGCGCGTAGATCGTCTTGCTGGCCGTGACGTAGAACACCGCGTACTTCACGCCCGGATAGCCGGCGATCGGCGCAACGATGGGCGCGGCGCGGCCGGGTGTCTTCGTGCGGTAGGACCAGTAGGCACAGCCGGTCTTCGCATCCAGCGAATAGAGCGTGGAGTTGTCGCTGCCGACGAAGATGCGCCCCGCCACCACCGTGGGCTGAGAGGAAGTGCTGGAGCCCATCGGCAGGCCGAAGGCCCACTTGAGCTTGAGCTTTGGCACATCACCTGCTCTGAGCCCGGCCGCCGCCGTCGTCTGATGACGCGCATTGTCGGGCTTCGGGCTCCAGCCGTTCCAGCCGGCCGAGCGCGCCGGATCGCGCATCGGCGGATTGTTCCGGCAGTTGCCGGTCATGGCGGCGATCAGCGTGTCGCCGCTGCCTTCCATCTTCTTGCCGGTGATCAGCTCGGCGATGCCGCGCATGTCGCGGTCACTGATGCCCTCGGACTGCGGCATCATCTTGCCGTGCGCCATGCTTTCGTAGACCTTGCTGGCCTGCATGGCCTTGAGCGTGGCGGCGTTCGGAACCACGCGACCGTTCAGCACCAGACCCGGATCGATATCCAGGTGACAGATCGCACAGCGCCGCTCGTAGAGCTGCTTGGCCGGTGGTGGCGCCATGATGTCCGGGCGGCCGCCGGTGAGTGTGGCTTCCTCCTCGGGCAGCGGCTGCGGTTCCTCTGTCTGCGTCTGCGCCAGCGCCGAAAGGCCAAGGGCCGCGAGACCCGCCGCCGTCAGCGTGACCAGAAACGATTTTTTATTAAACATGTTGTCTCCCTGTTCCGATCAACGCGCCGACTTGGCTGCCTTGCCGAAGCCCTGGCTCTGCAGCCAATGGTGGAAAGAATCGATCCAGTGATCGCTGGACAGGCCCTGCTTCTTAGCGCCGAAGCCATGACCGCCAGCAGGATAGGCGTGGGTCTCGGGCTTGTAGCCCGCGGCCTTCATCGCCGTGAACAGTTTGCCGGTGGTGTTCTCGCCGATCGGATCATCCTGCGCCCAGGCCAGGAACACCGGCGGCAGATCCTTCGGCACCGACGCGGGGCCGCCGAACGGACCGCCGTAGATCACGCCGGCGAAGTTCGGACGCACGGCCGCATCGTCACTGAACAGGGCGGTGGTGGCCACCGTCGCGCCGGCGGAGAAACCGACCACGCCCACGCGATCGGGCGAGATGCCCCACCTGGCCGCGTTCTCGCGCACCACCTTGACGGCCTGCATGCCATCGGCGACGGCGAATTTCTCGGCCGCCATCATGTCGGGCATCGACGGCATGGCGCCTCCGGGGCGCTGCTCCATCAGGCGATACTTGAGCACGAAGGCAGCGATGCCGCGCGCCTGCAGCCAGCGCGCCACGGCCTCGCCCTCGGCATCGATCGAAAGCGCCACGAACGCGCCGCCGGGAGCGACGATCACGCCGGTTCCGGTGGCCTTGCCCTTCTTCGGCAGATAAGCCGTCAGCGTGGGCTTGACCACGTTGACCACGATGGCGCCGCCCGGCGCGTCGTTCACGCGCTTCTCGACATAGGTCCAGTTCTCGGAGCCGGGCGCAACGCCGGGCCACAGATCGACGGTCTGGGCCGAAGCCACGTTCCACACCAGGAACGTTGCAACGAAAACGCCAATCCCTTTCACCATCCCACGCATGAATCTCTCCAGTTGAACCAGACGCTGTAGTGTCGAAAACCGCGTTTTCATTTCCGCGCCACGCCATCACTCATGGGAATGATGGGCAGCAGGATGTGGGAAGGATAGCGCGCAGAATGAAGCACGATCTGCTGCGCCTTCTCCATGCGCACACCCGTCACCGGATCCTCGCCGGTGTTCAGGTTGCGGTCGAAACGCGGGAAATTGCTGCTGGAAATCTCGAGGCGAATGCGATGCCCCGGCAGGAACACATTGCTGGTGGCCCACAGGTCGATGTCATATTCATACACCTTGCCCGGCTCCAGCAGCGAGGCCGGCGCCTCCTTGCCCTGGCGGTAACGGGCGCGAATGATGCCGTCCTGGATGTTCTGCGCGTAACCATCCGGATGCACGTCCACCAGCTTCGCGGTCCAGTCGGTGTCGCGCGCGCTGCTGGTGGCATAGAGCTTCACCTTCAGCGGGCCAGTCACTTCCACGGCCTCGGTGAGCACGGGCGTGGTGTACACCAGCACGTCCTGGCGCGCCTCGGCCTTCGCCTGGTTCACCGGCCCCTGCTGCACCGTCAGGCACATCAGGCAGTCGAGCAGGTTGCCACCCAGCGTCGGCACCGGATCGGCCGGATCATAGGTGTACTGGTCGCTGGCCGCGCCGCGCGGCGCACTGGTTGAAAGCGTGCCGTCACCGTCGACACTGTTGGCCTTGCCGCCGCTCGAAAGAAAATACTTCGTGTACTTCGCGCGCGCCAGCGGCCACTCCTGTTCGTCGCGCCATTTGTTCTCGCCCATCACGAAGATCTTCACCGGCGCATCCCGCTCGACGCCGTTGTCGACGCCCTTGAGCCAGTGGTCCTGCCAGCGCAGATAGATATCGCCCAGGTTCACCTGCGCATCGGCGCCGAAATCCACGCCGCGTTCCGGGCCGGTGGCCGACAGGCTCGGATTGTTGTTGCGCACACCGGTGCTGTGCGTCCACGGACCGACGATCAGCCGCTTGTTGTTGCGCGCCAGCTCCGAGGGGCTGTTGGCGCGGATATCCACATGATCACTCAGCGCGCCGCGCAGGAAGATGTCGTACCAGCCGGTGACCGTGAGGAAGGGCACCGAGATCTTGTGCACTTCCTTTTCGAGACTGATGCCACGCCAGAAAACATCATCGGCGCGCGGGCGCCTGAGCAGTTCGCGATAGCCGGAATTGGGCTGGCTGGCCGCCTCGCCCATGGTCGCCAGCGGCAGGTGCCGATAGATGGTCGGCCAGTCGAGCCCGGCGCCATACTGGAAACCACGACCGGCCATGTCCACACCGGCCCAGCCGATGTCGAAGCTCAGATACGCGGCGCCATCGATGAAGGTCCAGCCATTGAAGATGTCGCTGGTGGTGACTGAAGCAGCCATCGCGGTAAGGTTCTGCGGCTGATGCACCGCGGGCGCAATCTGCACATAGCCGCCGTAGGAACCGCCGGTCATGCCGATCTTGCCATTGCTCCACGGCTGCGCCGCGATCCAGTCGAGCGAATCCAGCCCGTCCTTCGCCTCGCTGGCATACAGCGTGAACTGGCCATCGGAGTCATAGCGGCCGCGCACGTCCTGCGTCACATAGACATAGCCACGCTCGGCGTAGTACCTGCCCGTGGCCAGCGCGCCCGCGCTGATGTTGTTGTAGGGCGTGCGGCCGAACACCGTCGGGAACCTGCCCGGCGCATCGGGCCGGTAGATGTCGGTCGAGAGCTCGACGCCATCGCGCATGCGCACCTTGACGTTGTGCTCCATCCGCACCTTGTGTTGCGGCTGCGAGAGCTGCGCCGGCCCATAAAGAGTGCTGGTGGGCTGCTGCGACCAGGCCGGCAACGCCAGCGCCGCGGCCATCGCCAACAGACCGGCCCGAAGTGTGGCTCCTGTCATGGCGGCCTTGTTATTTCGCGGGCGGCTCGTGATAGAAAAGCTTGTCGACGATCACCCAGCCACGCGCCGTCTTCAGCAGGTGGAAGTGATCCATGAAGTTCAGCCCGAAGTAGGACTGCTCGATGACGGTGCCGCGCGCGGTGTTGCCATTCACGTGGATGTCGACGATGGCCGCGCGGAACGGCTCGCCGGATTTCACCGGCGGCGGGTTCCCGGCCACATCCTTGAGGAACACATCCAGCGGGCCGTTGACCTCATTGCCCATGATGGTGCCATGCAGGCGGGCGTTCTCGTCGAACACGCTGCGCAGCAGCGCGACGTCGCCGGTCCGGATGCCTTCGATGTACTTGTTCAGCGCCGCCTGGACTTCGAAGTACGCGGACAGCTGCAGAGAATCGGTCAAGGTTGTCATGCTGACGACCACCGCTGGAGTTGGAGGGAGTGGAATCTTCAGGATCGTAGGGGCATTGGCCGGAGGCCACAGCAGCGGCCTCCCACCATAAGGGAACCAAAGTTCCACTGCCAATGCACCAGCGACACCCGTCACGGTCCTGCGCGGCTCTTGATACTGTCAGCTGCAAGACAACCAGGGCGGGGAGCAGGTCATGAGCAACTTTTCCAGACGCCAGTTCCTGGGGGCCGCCGTCGCGGCGCCCTTTGCATCAGGCGCCGCATCCCGGACGCCGGCCGCCGCGCGGCAGCCCAACATCGTGTTCATCATGGCGGACGATCTGGGTGTGGCCGACCTTTCGGCCTATGGCCGCAATGGACCGGGGACCCCCTTCATCGACAGCATCGGCACCGGCGGAATGCGCTTCCGCCAGGCCTATGCCAACTCATCCGTGTGCTCGGCCACGCGCACGGCGCTGATGACGGGGCGCTATCAGTACCGCCTGCGGATCGGCCTGGAAGAGCCCTATGCCAGCGCCAGCCAGCAGATCGGGTTGCCTCCCGAGCATCCGACCCTGCCCTCGCTGCTGCGCGGCCGTGGTTACACCACCTCGCTGGTCGGCAAATGGCATCTGGGGCCCGCGCCTGCCTATGGGCCACTGAAGAGCGGCTACGACCGCTTCCTCGGCATCTACGGCGGCGCGGTCGACTATTTCACCCATCGCTTCAATGCCCAGGATACGACGGACCCCTACAACGGCCTCAACGACGGCCAGAACGCGGTGCAGCGTTTCGGGTATCTCACCGACGTGCTCGGCGACGAATCGGCAAGCGAGGTGCGGCGCCTGGCTGCCGGCTCCTCGCCGTTCCTGCTCAGCGTCCACTACACCGCGCCTCACTGGCCGTGGGAAGGGCCCGATGACGAGGAGGTTTCGCGCAGGCTTTCCGGCCTGCAGCATCGCGATGGCGGCAACCTTGCGACCTATCACCAGATGCTGCGCTCGCTGGACGACAATGTCGGCAAGCTGCTCAAGGCGCTGCAGCGCGCCCGCCTCGCCGACAACACCATCGTCATCTTCACTTCGGACAATGGCGGCGAGCGCTTCTCGGATGTCTGGCCGCTGATCGGGCGCAAGGGCGAGCTGCTGGAGGGCGGCATACGGGTGCCGCTGCTGGTGCGCTGGCCTGCGCGCATCCGTCGCGGACGCGACACCGACCAGGTCGCGATGACCATGGACTGGCTGCCCACGTTGCTGGAGACCGCGGGCGGCGCTGCTGATCCGCGGTTTCCGACCGACGGCCAGTCCCTGCTGCCGGTGCTGGAAGGCGCCGCGACCAGCCCGCGCACCGTGTACTGGCGCTACCGGGCCAACGACCAGCGCGCGGTGCGCGACGGCCAGTGGAAATACCTGAGTATCGGCGGCCGCGAATATCTCTTCGATCTGGCTGCCGACCAGCGCGAGCAGGCCAATCTGCGCGCCGTGCATCCGGAGCGGTTCGCTGCCCTGCAGGCGGCGTTCAATACCTGGAATGCCACCATGTTGGCCTATCCGGAGCACACATTTTCCGAGGATGTGCACAACCTGGCGACGGATCGCTACTGATCCTGAGGGCCTTGTGCTTTGAGGAACGCCCGGGCGCCGGCGCCCCGACCGGCGCCCCGACCGGCGCCCGGGGCGTTGCCTCACCCGGAAAAGCGCCGATCCGGCTATAATCGCCTGTTATAGAACCACTCGACAGCCGGATTCCTCCATCGTGAGCAAGCAGGACACCCACTTTTTCAACGTTTTCAGCGTCGTCATCGGCCTTCTGGTCGTGGTCATGCTGTCGATATTCGCGCTCGCGCGCCATCTGGGCGCCACGCAGCAGATGGCGCCGCTCAAGGGAGACCCGCTGGTGGTTCAGGACGTGCAGGCCCGCACGGCGCTGCCCGTGCGCGTTGCCGTGGCCGGCCAGGACAACTCAGCCCTGGTCATCGCGCCGGTCGCGGCCACAGCGACCGCGAGCTTCGCGATGGCCGTGCCGACCACCGGCGACGAGGTGTACGAGCAGGCCTGCAAGGCCTGTCATGGCCTGGGCATCGCCGGCGCCCCCAAGGCCGGGGACAGCGCCGCCTGGGGCCCGCGCCGCTCCAAGGGCATGCCCACGCTTTACGATCACGCCATCAAGGGCTTCACCGGCTCGGACGGAGTCATGCCCCCCAAGGGCGGCCGCACCGATCTGTCCGACGACCTGATCAAGGCCAGCCTCGACCACATGCTGGCCATGTGATCCCGGGCGCTGCGCGCGCCTAGTCGCTCCAGCGCAGCGCCAGGGCTTCGGCCACCTCCTCCACCCGCGTCTGCGCGCACCCGCCGAGGTCGGCGATGGTGCGCGCCACCCGCAACACGCGGTGCTGGCTGCGCGCCGAATAGCCGCGGCGCTGGCTTGCCTCCCGCAGCAGCCTCAGGCCCGCGCCGTCGGGGTGGCAGTGCTCCAGAGTCTGGGCCGGGCCCAGATGGGCGTTGAGACACCCCTGACGCGCCTGCTGCAGCTGCCGCGCCGCATGCACCGCCGCCGCCGCGCGTCGCGTGCACAACGCCGGCTCCTCCACCCCTAGTGCCGGCGCCGCCACCAGATCCTCCGTCGTGACCGCGGGGAGGTGCAGCTGAAGATCGATGCGATCCAGCAGCGGCCCGGAAATGCGGGCGCGATATTGCTCCACCTGCGCCTTGCGGCAACGGCAGCGGGGCGTCACCAGCCCGGCACATCCGCAGGGACAGGGGTTCATCGCCGCGACCAGCTGGAATGCCGCGGGGAACCGCGCCTGCGCCCTGGCCCGCACCACGTGCATCACGCCGGCCTCCAGCGGCTCGCGCAGACCCTCGAGCACGCGGCGATCGAACTCCGGCAGCTCATCGAGGAACAGCACACCACGATGCGCCAGGCTCACCTCGCCCGGGCGCAATGCCGGGCCGCCGCCGACGATGGCATGCGCCGAAGCGCTGTGGTGGGGACAGCGGAAAGGGCGCTCCGGTGGCCAGCGCGGCGGCAGCTGCGCCACAGCGGCGATGGCAGCCACCTCCAGCGCTTCGGCTTGCTCCAGAGGCGGCAGCAGGCCCGGAAGGCAACGGGCCAGCATGCTCTTGCCCGATCCCGGCGGCCCGCACAGCAGCAATGAGTGCTGCCCTGCCGCGGCGATGACCAGCGCCCGCTGTGCCTGCTGCTGGCCGCGCACCTGGGCAAGATCGGGCGGCGGCTCCCCGCCCACCTGCGCCATGACGGGAGCCGCGCCGCTCACGGCCGCGGCGGTCTGCATGACCGGCGAGTCCAGATTCCGCAGCTGCTGCAAGGCCCACACCTGCAGCCCTTCCAGACCGGCAAGCTCCCTGACCTGCACCGCGGGCACCACCAGCCTGCGGCCCGCTTGCGAAGCGTGCAGCGCCGCGAGCAGCAACCCGGGCACCGGCTTGAGTTCGCCGGTCAGCGCCAGCTCGCCATAGAACTCGGTGCACGCCAGGCCCTCTGGCTCGCGCAGCTGACCGGAGGCGAGCAGGATGCCCAGCGCAATGGGCAGATCGAAACGGCCGCCCTCCTTGGGCAGATCCGCCGGCGCGAGATTCACCGTGATGCGCCCGGCCGGAAACTCGAAGCCGCAATGCGCCAGCGCCGCACGCACCCGTTCCTTGCTCTCGCGCACCACGGGAGCCGGCAGGCCGACGATGGAGAACTGGGGCAGACCGCTGCCCAGATGCACCTCGACGCGCACCTCCGGCGCGGCGAGGCCGATCTGTGCGCGGCTCAGTATCTGTGCGAAACCCATGGCCGCATGGCATCGCAGCGCCACGGTACGCGGCAAGCGGACAAAGCGGCGCGAACGGGCAGTAACGCCGGACCGGCCGTCTATTGACCCAGTTTCGCCTCGAGTTCGGCCACGCGCTGCTCCAGTTGTCCGATCAGCTCTCGGCTGCGCGCCAGCACGCGCGACTGCGCGTCGAACTCCTCACGGGTGACCAGATCCAGCCGCGTAAGCCCCGCGCGCAGCGCTCGCCCTGCATGTGCTTCCAGGTCGGCCCGCGCCGATTGCAGCGAAGGCGGCAACCCTTCCATGAAACGGCGCAGCAATTCGTCGAGTCGCGATTGTTCCAAGTCATTCCCCTCAAGCACCGGATTGGTGCGCCCTGTCGATGCATCTGCCCACAACTGTGCATTCCACCCTTGCCACGGTCGCCTTCAATGAACGCCAGCGGCGCCCACAGCATGGCATGGATCCTGCAATTCCGATCAAGGTCAAACAAGGAGTCTTGCATGCACACCTGTAGTCTTGCCCCGGCATCTCTCACGCGACGGGCGCGAGGATTCCTGATGGCCCTGATGGCCACGCTGCCGGCATTTGCCAGCGCGCAGGAAACAGCGCCGGTCCTCGACACGGGCGACACCGCCTGGATGATCGTCGCAACCGCCCTCGTGATCCTGATGGCCGTACCTGGCCTGGTCCTGTTCTACGGCGGCCAGACCCGCTCCAAGAACATGCTGTCCACCTCCATCCAGGTGTTCATGGTGTTCTCGTTGCTGTCGCTGCTGTGGGTGGTCTACGGCTACAGCCTGACCTTCAGCGGCGACGGCAACTACATCGGTGACCTGAGCAACTTCCTGCTGGCCAGCATCGGCCCCGAGGAAATCCTCGACGGCGGCACGATTCCGGCGCTGCTGTTCGTGGCCTTCCAGGCCACCTTCGCGGCGCTCACCACGGCTCTTGCGGTGGGCGGCTTCGTCGAGCGCACCAGGTTCAGCGCCGTGCTGATCTTCGCGGTCATCTGGTTCACGCTGTGCTACCTGCCCATTGCACGCGCGGTATGGGGCGGGGGCTGGATCGGGGATCTGGGCGCCATCGACTACGCGGGCGGCACCGTGGTGCACATCAACGCCGGCATCGCGGGCCTGGTGGGCGCGCTGATCGTCGGCAAGCGGCTGGGCTACGGCGTTTCGCCCATGCAGCCGCACAACCTGCCCTACGTGCTCACCGGCGCCTCGCTGCTGTGGGTGGGCTGGTTCGGCTTCAATGTCGGCTCCGGCCTCGGCGCGGGCGCAAGCTCGGGCCTGGTGTTCCTCAACACCTTCGTCTGCACCGCGGCGGGCGTCGTGTCCTGGGTATTCGCCGAGTGGATCTTCAAAGGCAAGCCCACCGTGCTCGGCGCCGCTTCGGGCGCGATTGCGGGCCTCGTGGCCATCACACCCTCCTGCGGCTCGGTCGGCCCCACGGGCGCGATCGTGCTGGGCCTCATCGCCGGCGTGGTCTGCATGTGGGCGGTCGCGGGCCTCAAGAAGGCGCTGCGCTATGACGACTCGCTGGACGTGTTCGGTGTGCATGCGGTGGGCGGCATCATCGGCGCGCTGGGCGTCGCGATCCTCGGCGCCCCGGCCTTCGGCGGCGTGGCGGAGATCGACAGCATCAGCCACCAGTTCCTCATCCAGGCGGTCAGCGTGCTGTTCACCATCATCTGGTCGGCGCTGATCACCGCCATCGCCTTCTTCGTGGCGAAGATCACCGTCGGCATCCGCCCCAGCGAGGAGGTGGAGCGCGAGGGTCTGGACACCACCGAGCACGGCGAGCGCGCCTACGACTGAGGGCGCTCCGGCGGGAGCAAGGCGCCCCGCAACCCCGGCAATCGCAAGGTTGCCGGGGTTTTCCTTTTTGGAGAGACTTCCGGCGGAACGTCACTGTGAAGGACATCACACTGGCTTGCCCCGCCAGCGGCGATACTTCGGTTGGAGTAACGACATGCGCCACATCATCCTCATTGCCGCTGCCTGCGTCCTCGGTGCCACGTCGGTGGCTTTTGCCGCGGGCGAGATCTACCGCTGGAAGGACGCCAACGGCGTCTGGCATTACGCGGATCAGCCGCAGCCCGGTGCCGAGCTGATCAGCGGCACGCGCCGCCCGCCGCCCGCTCCGCCGGCCAGCGCCCCCACTCCGGCCGCCCAGGACAATGCGGGTGCACCGTCCCCACTGCCCGCCGTGAGCAGCCAGGTGGCGCAGGAAGTGCGCGCCGAGGCCGCCTCGGCCAAAGCCGAGCAATGCAAGAAGGCCGAGGCCAGCTATCAGCAATCCGTGCAGGCCCGCCGCATGTACCGCACCGACGACAAGGGCAACCGGGTTTTCCTGAACGACGCCGAGCTCGATGCCGCGCGTCTGCAGGCACGCTCCGCGCGCGACCTGGCCTGCGGTCCGTAACCCCCTTCTTCTGATACGGTTCCGGCCGTGTCCGAAGCCCGCCATCTGCTGCTGCCCGATTTCTGCGAGCCACGCGCCGTGCTGGGCGTGCTGCTCATCGTCGCGCTCACGGCGCTGATGCTGGCGCTGGCCGCGGCCGGTTTCGGCTCGGGTTTCTGGATCGCGCTGGCGCGCGCCGCGATGTTCCTGGTGTGGATCGGCCTTGCCGGCGCGGCGTTGCTGTGCAGAATGCGCCGGCTCATCGCCCGCCAGTCCGCGGCCGCGGGCGCAACCCTGGTGCTGGCCTCCCTGGCTCTGCTGGTCGCCATCGTTTCGCTGGCCTCCTGGTCGCTGATGGCAAGCCCATCGCTCAACCCCGGCGGCCTGCTGGGCGCCGCCTCGGGCGAGCGCTGGCTGTTCGTGGCGCGCAATGTGGTCATCGGCCTGATGGTCAGCGCGCTGGCGCTGCGCTACTTCTACGTCACCCAGCAGTGGCGCCTCAACGTGGAGAGCCACGCCCATGCGCGCGTCAACGCGTTGCAGGCACGCATCCGTCCGCACTTCCTCTACAACAGCATGAACACCATCGCCGCGCTGACGCGCAGCGACCCGGCGCGCGCCGAGGAAGCGGTGCAGGATCTGTCGGACCTGTTCCGCGCCGCGCTGAGCGAAAAGCGCAGCCTGATCACGCTCAAGGAGGAGCTGGAGATCGCGCGCATCTACCAGCGCATCGAGCAGCTGCGCCTCGGCGAGCGGCTGCGGGTGCGCTGGAACGTGCGTGACCTGCCCATGCGGGCGCTGATCCCGAGCCTCACCATCCAGCCGCTGCTGGAGAACGCCATCGGCCATGGCATCGAGAACCTGCCCGACGGCGGCGAGGTGATCATCGATGGCGCGGACGAGGATGACGGCATCGTCATCGCCGTGCGCAATCCGCTGCCCGCCACATCGCGCAACAGTCGCGGCGGCCACGGCATCGCGCTCGACAACATCCGCGAGCGCTTCATCCTGCTTTACGGCGCAAAGGCGCAGGTCTCCGTGGGCGATGAGGGCGGCGAATTCGTGGTGCGGTTGCGCTTCCCGCACACCCAGGCGGCGGAAGGCACGCCATGAGCCTGCTGAAGGCCATCGTCGTGGACGATGAGGCGCCGGCACGCTCGCGTCTCAAGGCATTGCTCGCCGAGCTGGGGCAGGTCGAAGTCGCGGCCGAGGCGGCGGATGCCGCACAGGCGCTGACGCGCTGCGTGGAGCTGCGCCCCGATGTGGTCTATCTCGATGTGCGCATGCCGGGCATGTCGGGGCTGGAACTGGCGCGGCACCTGATGGGCCTGGATGCGCCGCCGGCCGTGATCTTCACCACCGCCCATGACGAACATGCGCTGGAAGCCTTCGAGACGCAGGCCGTCGGTTATCTGCTGAAGCCGCTGCGCAAAGAGAAGCTGGCCGCCGCCACCGAACGCGCCAGCCGGCTCAACCCGCGGCAGATGCAGGCCATGACCTCGGTCGCGCCGCGCACCCATCTGTCGCTGCGCCAGCGCGACGGGGTGCGGCTGCTGCGCGTGGAACAGATCATCTGTCTGGTCGCGGACCAGAAATACGTCACCGTGCGCCACCTGGACGGCGAGAACCTGATCGAGGATTCACTGCGCCAGCTCGAACAGGAGCTGGGCGCCGGCTTCGTCCGCATCCACCGCAACACGCTGGTCAACCGTGCCTTCGTCGAGTCGCTGGAGCGCGGCGACGAGGGCCAGTACCTGCTGCGGCTGCGCGGCACGCCTAAGCCACTGTCCGTGAGCAGGAGGCTCGCAGCCGAAGTGAAGGATGCGCTCGACGCCCACCGCTGAAGAGCACAGGCGCCGCATCCGCCAGTGTAAAATGCCGGCGTGCAGATCGAATTCACCAAGATGCACGGTCTCGGCAACGACTTCATCGTCTTCGAGACCGGCGACCGCCGTCTCGGCACGCTGCCGCCGAGGCAGTGGCGCGCGCTCGCCGACCGTCATCGCGGCATCGGCTTCGACCAAGCGCTGGTCATCGAGCCGCCGCGCAGCGCCGGCACCGTCGCCTACTACCGCATCTTCAACGCCGATGGCGCCGAGGTCGAACAATGCGGCAATGGCGCGCGCTGCGTGGCCGAACTGCTGCGTGATCGCGCCACCAATGGCCGCCTTGCACTGGAAAGCCCCAGCGGCCCGGTGGCGGCTGAACTGCGCTCCCCCGGCATCGTCGCCGTGGACATGGGCGAACCTGACTTCTCCGCCCGAGCCGTGGCCTTCGACACCGCCGGCGAGCCTGGCCCGCCGTATCACCTCGACGTCGACGACGCGCGCGCGCAGTTCAGCATCGTCTCCATGGGCAATCCCCATGCAGTGATCGAAGTAGCCGATGTCGCCAGCGCGCCCGTGGGCACAGTAGGCGCGGCGCTCGAATCAGACCCCCGTTTCCAGCGTCGGGTGAACGTCGGCTTCCGGCAGATCCTGGCGCGCGACCACATTCTGCTGCGCGTGTTCGAGCGCGGCGTGGGCGAGACCCAGGCCTGCGGCACCGGCGCCTGCGCCGCGGTCGCCGCCGGCCGCCGCGATGGCCTGCTCGATGAGCGCGTGCAGGTGGATCTGCCGGGCGGCAGACTCACCATCAGCTGGGCGGGTCCGGGCCAGCACCTTTGGATGGAAGGCCCCGCCGAAGTATCTTTCATCGGCCATATCAACCTGCAGGAGTTCCCCAATCCATGACCAGCCTGGCACCGCGGGCCGCCGAGCCCGCCCTCAGCGAAGAACAGATCGCCGCCTGGCTGCTCGAGCATCCGGATTTCTTCCTGCGCCACAGCGACCTGCTGGCCGCGCTGCGGCTGCCGCATGCGCGCGGCAGCGCCATCTCGCTGGTGGAGCGCCAGGTCGAGGTGCTGCGCGAGAAGCAGCAGACCACCGAATCGCGGCTGGCGGAGCTGGTCAGCATCGCGCGCGCCAACGAGCAGCTGGCCAGCAAGATCCACCAGTTCGGCCGGCGCCTCATGGCCGCGCCCACGCGGCGCGAGATCCTGACGCAGATCGAGCGCAGCTTCCGCGAAGACCTCGATGCCTCGCAGATCGTGCTGCTGCTGTTCTCGCCCAATGCCAGCGACGCCAGCATGCGTTTCGTGCGCAGCGTCGACCGGCGCGAGGAGAGCCTCGCCGGCTTCGAGTCGCTGCTGACTTCCGGCAAGCCGCGCTGCGGGCAGGTGCGCGACAGCCAGCGCGAATACCTCTTCGGCGCCGACGCCGGGGAAATCGGCTCCGTGGCGCTGGTGCCGCTGGCGGGCCAGGGCCTGCTGGTGCTGGGCAGCCACGATCGCGACCGCTTCCATCCCGGCATGAGCACCGAGTTCCTCGCGACGCTGGGCGAGCTGATCGCCGATGCGCTGTCGCGCGACTGACAGAGCGTCGTCGCATGCCCGCCTTGCTGGCGGGTGCACGGCATGACTCCCGATGCCGGCGAGGCGCTGCGGCGCTTCGCGAGCCACATGTCCACCGAGCGGCGGCTGTCACCGCACACCGCCGCGGCCTACCAGCGCGATCTGGCCCAGCTCGCCCAGTGGTGCGACACCCAGGGCCTTGCCGCCTGGCCCGACCTGGACCATGCGCATGTGCGCACCTTTGCCGCGCGTTCGCATGCGCGCGGCCTCGGCCCGCGCAGCATCCAGCGCCGCCTGTCGGCCATACGCACCTTCTACGAATTCCTGCTGCGCGAGGGCCTCGCGACGAAGAACCCCGCCGTCGGCGTGCTGGCGCCCAAGGCCCGGCGGCGCCTGCCCGACACCATCGACGTCGACCAGATGAGCCGCCTGCTCGAATCACCGGCCGACGGCCCTCTGGAAGAACGCGACCTTGCGATGATGGAGCTGCTCTATTCCTCCGGCCTGCGGCTTTCGGAGCTGCTGGGCCTCGACCTCGGCTCGGTGGACTTCGGCGATGGCACGGTGCGCGTGCTGGGCAAGGGCAGCAAGACCCGGGTGGTGCCGGTGGGCGGCAAGGCCCAGGCAGCGCTGCGCGGCTGGATTTCGCGCACCCGTCCCGCGCTTGCGAAGCCGGATGAGCAGGCCCTGTTCGTCGGCCGCAGTGGCCGCCGTCTCGGCGCCCGCTCGGTGCAGCTGCGGCTCGCCGCGCTGGCCCGCCGTCAGGGGCTGCCCGTGAACCTGCACCCGCACCTGTTCCGGCATTCCTTCGCCACCCACCTGCTGGAGTCCAGCCAGGACCTGCGCGGCGTCCAGGAGCTGCTGGGGCACGCCAACATCAGCACCACTCAGGTCTACACCCACCTGGATTTCCAGCACCTGGCGCGGGTCTACGACGGCGCCCACCCGCGCGCCCGAACCCGCCGCAAGAAGGCCCAGAACAGGGGTTGAATCCGGCCCTGTCGCCCCAAGGTCCCACAGACCTATGAGCGAAAAATTCGACCCCCACAGCACGACCATCCTCGCCGTGCGCCGCGACGGGCTGCTGGCCCTCGGCGGCGACGGCCAGGTGACCCTGGGCAACACGGTGATGAAGGGCAATGCCCGCAAGGTGCGCCGCCTCTATGAAGGCAAGGTGCTGGCCGGTTTCGCCGGCGGCACAGCCGACGCCTTCACGCTGTTCGAGCGCTTCGAAGGCAAGCTGCAAAAATTCGGCAACCTCACCCGCGCCGCCATCGAGCTGGCCAAGGACTGGCGGCAGGACCGCTACCTGCGGCGCCTGGAGGCACTGCTGCTGGTGGGCGATCCCGACACCCTCTATGTGATCTCCGGCAACGGCGATGTGATCGAGCCCGAGCAGCCGCTGGCGGCCATCGGCTCCGGCGGCCCCTTCGCGCAGTCGGCGGCGCGCGCGCTGTACGAGAACACGGAGCTCTCCGCGCGCGACATCGTCGAGCGCTCGCTGGGCATCGCGGCCGACATCTGCATCTACACCAACCGGAATCTCACCATCGAGGAACTCGGGGGCAAGTCATGACGCCGCACCAGATCGTGCAGGAACTGGACAAGCACATCGTCGGCCAGCAGTCGGCCAAGCGCGCCGTGGCCATTGCGCTGCGCAACCGCTGGCGCCGCATGCAGGTCGAAGAACCCCTGCGCCACGAGATCACCCCCAAGAACATCCTCATGATCGGCCCCACCGGCTGCGGCAAGACCGAGATCGCGCGGCGGCTGGCGAAGCTTGCCAAGGCGCCGTTCGTGAAAGTGGAGGCCACCAAGTTCACCGAAGTGGGCTATGTGGGCCGCGAGGTCGACTCCATCATCAAGGAGCTGGTCGACGTCGCGGTGAAGATGACGCGCGAGGAAGAGATGACGCGCGTGCGCGGTCAGGCCGAGGAAGCCGCCGAGGAACGCGTGCTCGATGCGCTGCTGCCCCGCCCCCGGCAGATGGGCTTCTCCACAGACGAACCCACCCAGCCGCGCGATGCCGAAACCCGCCAGCGCTTCCGCAAGATGCTGCGCGAGGGCCAGCTCGCCGACCGCGAGATCGAAATCGAAGTGCGCGCCATGCCCGCCGGCATCGACATCATGGCGCCGCCCGGCATGGAAGAGATGCAGCAGCAGCTGGCGAGCATGTTCAGCAACCTCGGTGGTGGGCGCACGCGCACCCGCCGCGTGAAGGTGCGCGAGGCGCAGAAGCTGCTGCTGGACGAGGAAGCCGCGAAGTTGATCAACGAGGAAGAGATCAAACTCAAGGCGCTGACCAATGCCGAGGAGAACGGCATCGTGTTCATCGACGAGATCGACAAGATCGCCCGTCGCCAGGACACCATGGGCGCGGATGTGTCGCGCGAGGGTGTGCAGCGCGACCTGCTGCCGCTGGTGGAAGGCTGCACCGTCTCCACCAAGCACGGCCAGATCAAGACCGACCATGTGCTGTTCATCTGCTCCGGCGCCTTCCACATGTCGCGGCCCTCGGACCTGATCCCCGAGCTGCAGGGCCGCCTGCCCATCCGCGTGGAGCTGGAGCCGCTCAAGGTCGAGGATTTCGAACGCATCCTCACCGAACCGGACGCCTCGCTGACCGCGCAGTACCGCGCGCTGCTGGACACCGAGCAGGTGCAGCTGGCCTTCACGCCCGACGGCGTGCGACGCATCGCGGAAGTGGCCTGGCAGGTGAATGAGCGCACCGAGAACATCGGCGCGCGGCGCCTGCACACGGTGATGGAACGGCTGCTGGATTCAGCCTCGTACGAGGCTTCGGAACAGGGCGGCTCGACGGTGACCGTGGATGCAGCCTATGTGGACCGTCAGCTCAGCGAGCTGGCGCGCGATGAGGATCTGAGCCGCTATATTCTGTAGCGGACTGGTCTGTAGCGACCTTCTGCAGCGACCTGGCCCGAGGAGGCCGGGCGGCCTGGCAGGAGCAATGCTCCGCCAGGCCATCGCAGCAATTACGCGGACTTCTTGCGTGCCGCGGTCTTGGCAGCCGGCTTGGCGGCGGCGGACTTCACGGGCGCGGCCTTGGCGACTTTGGTCGCCTTCGGGTCCTTGGGCCGCGACTTGCCGAATGAACCGGCGTAGATCTTGCCGCGACGGGTTCTGCGATCACCTTTTCCCACGTGTCTCTCCAGCTTGCGCAAAGGCGGCGAAGTCTAGGAAACAAGAGCTGGACTGTCCACAATGCGCGCATGGCGCCACAGCACAGCGTAGCTTTCGAGCCACGGCAAAAAGAAAGGCCGGGCAAATTGCCCGGCCGAATCTTGACAAGACCCCCATTGGCCGCCGCTCATCGAGCACCGAGCCCGGGTGGATCATGCTTCAGCTCGGCGCAGATTGAAAGACCCTGGCGCAACAAAGTTGGTTGTTTGGCAACGATTGCGCCTGGAGGCCATGAATCAGCGAGAATTCAGTTGCCGCGGCAGGTATTTGCGGCCCTCAAAATCGTCCCAAAAGGCTGAAAAATGCAGGATCGCGAGACCAGACAGCAGACCGACTTCGGCTTCGAGCAAGTGGCCTGGAGCGACAAGGCGCGCCGTGTGCGTGGCGTTTTCGACTCAGTCGCCGGCCGCTACGACCTCATGAACGACCTCATGTCCATGGGTCTGCACCGCATGTGGAAGCGTTTCACGCTCGCATGCACCGGACTGCGACCCGGCCAGCGGGCGCTGGACGTGGCGGGCGGAACCGGCGACATCTCCATGGGCATGGCGAAACAGGTAGGACCTTCGGGGCTGGTGTTGCTTACCGACATCAACGCCGAGATGCTGGCGCGCGGGCGCGACCGCGTGCTCGATCACGGCTTCGCGGACAACATCCGCGTCGCGCAGGCCAACGCCGAATGCCTGCCCTTCCGCGATGCCAGCTTCGATTGCGTGACCATCGGCTTCGGCCTGCGCAATGTCACCGACAAGCCGGCGGCGCTGCGCTCCATGCGACGCGTGCTGCGGCCGGGCGGGCAGGTGATCGTGCTGGAGTTCTCGCAGCTGGCGGTGCCGGCGCTGCGCAAGCTCTACGACCTGTATTCCTTCGAGGCCTTGCCAAGGCTGGGCCAGTGGGTGGCCGGCGATGCGGACAGCTACCGTTACCTTGCCGAATCCATCCGCAAGCATCCCGATCAGGAAACGCTGCTGGGCATGATGAAAGAGGCGGGCCTGGAGAACTGCAGCTACCAGAACCTCTCCGGCGGCCTGGTCGCCGTGCACCGCGGCTACTGCTACTGATGCTCACCGAACGTCTGCAGGCCGCGATCGATCGCGAGGTGCAGGGCAGCCCGCGTGCCCGCGAACTGCTGGCCCTGCTCGAAGGCCAGAGCCTTGCCATCGAAGCCCGCTACACGCCCTGGCGCATGACGCTGCACGCGGCGCATGATCGCCTGCTGCTGGAGAAAGGCGCCGCCGACGATGCTGACGCCCGCCTGTCCGGCACGCCGCTGGCGCTGCTTGCGCTGGCGCGCGAGAACCCGGCTGATGTGATCCGCCGCGGCGATGTCACCATCGATGGCGATGGCCAGGTGGCCGAACGTTTCCAGCAGATCATCCAGTTGCTGCGGCCCGACCTGGAAGAGGCGCTGTCCGGGCTGATGGGCGATGTGCCCGCCCAGGGAGTGGGCAAGCTGCTGCGCATGGCCGCGGGTTACGGGCGCGACAGCCTGCACACCGTGGCGCGCAATGTGGGCGAATATGTGGCGCATGAACGCGGCGAACTCGTCAGCAGCGCCGAGGCACGGCAGTTCCTCGATGAAGTCGACCGGCTGCGTGAACGCACGGACCGGCTGGCCGCCCGCGTGGATGCCCTGACCTCCCGCCCCGCCACTCCGGAGCACCGTCCATGAAAGCCCGCGTACTGGCCCGGCTCGTCACCATCCATCGCACCATCGCTCGCTACGGGCTCATCGACTATACCAACGGCACTTCGCTGCACGGACGGCTGCGGCTGATGGAAGCGCTGTCTCCGTGGCTGTGGCTGCAGGGCAGCCGCAAGGGCTCGCGCGGCGAGCGTCTGCGCCTGGCATTGCAGGAGCTGGGGCCGGTGTTCGTGAAGTTCGGGCAGGCGATTTCCACGCGTCGCGACCTGCTGCCACCGGATATCGCCGACGAGCTCGTCAAGCTGCAGGACCAGGTGCCGCCCTTCGATGGCGACGTGGCACGCGCGCTCATCGAGGAAGCGTTGGGCCAGAGTGTGGAACAGGCTTTCCGCCGCTTCGACACCACGCCGCTGGCCGCGGCGTCCATCGCCCAGGTGCATGCCGCCGAGCTGCCCGAAGGCCGCGAGGTCATCGTCAAGGTGCTGCGCCCCGGCATGCGCGAGATCATCCAGCGCGACCTCGAAGTGCTGCACGCCCTGGCCGATCTCGCCGACCGTCAGTCGGCCGAAGCGCGGCGACTGCGACCGAAGGAAGTGGTGCGCGAATACGAGCGCACCATCCTCGATGAGCTGGACCTGATGCGCGAGGCCGCCAACGCCACGCAGCTGCGCCGCAATTTCGCCGGCAACCCGAAGCTGCACGTGCCGGAAGTGTTCTGGGATCTCACGCGCACCAATGTGATGGTGATGGAGCGCATCCACGGCGTGCAGATCGGCGAGATCGCGCGCCTCGCCGGGCTCGGCACGGACTTCCGCAAGCTGGCGGAGAATGGCGTCGAGATCTTCTTCACCCAGGTGTTCCGCCACAATTTCTTCCATGCGGACATGCACCCCGGCAACATCTTCGTGCTGGTAGAGAACCCCGCCGAGCCGCGCTACGCTGCGGTGGACTTCGGCATCGTCGGCACACTTGATCCCCGTGATCAGGACTACCTGGCGCAGAACTTTCTCGCCGTGTTCGACCGCGACTACCGCCGCGTCGCGACGCTGCATGTCGAATCAGGCTGGGTGCCGCACGACATCCGTGTGGAGGAGATGGAATCGGCCATCCGCACCATCTGCGAACCCATCTTCGACAAACCGCTGAAGGACATCTCTTTCGGCGTGGTGCTGCTGCGGCTGTTCGAAGTGCTGCGGCGCTTCGATGCGCGCATCCAGCCGCAGCTCATCCTGCTGCAGAAGACGCTGTTCAACATCGAGGGGCTGGGGCGGCAGCTGTATCCGGATCTGGACATCTGGACCACCGCCAGCCCCATCCTGCGCGAATGGTTGCGCGACAAGCATCATCCCGCGAATGTCGCGCGGCGGCTTTGGGCGCAGATGCCGGATCTGCTGGAGGCGCTGGAAGCCGCGCCAGTGGCGCTGCGGCGCACACTGGTCGAGCGGGCGAGGATTCAGCCGTCCGAGGCCGCCTTCGCCAGCGACGCACACCGGCACGATCAGCGTCCGCGCGTCACGCGAAGCACCACTTGCATCGCCCCCGCGCTGGTGCTGCTCGCGGGTGTGGCGGCGCTGGGCACCGAGCGAATTCCCGAGGCACTGGGCTGGACCATCGCCGGCATCGGTGCGCTGTGGCTTGCCGTTGCGGCGTTGCGGGCGTGGCGCACCCGGTAGGTGCGCCACGCAGGCAGTCAACCGACTCCCGCTAGTTGCGGCCGATCGGCTCTCCGTTGACCACGGCGCGCACGAAGCTGCCGCCCGGCGAACCATCCTTCAGCGGATGCATCGTCATCACGATCTTGTCGCCAGGCTTCATCGTGTTCCTGGTCCAGCCTTGGCGGCGCAGCCCATTGGGGCTGCTACCCTCGATGCTGTACTCCACAACTTTGCCGTCCGCGCCGGCGACGTTGATCTGGATCCAGATGTGAGGGTTGGTCCACTGGAACTCCTTCACCTCGCCCTCGATCGTCTGTTCCTTCTCGTTGTCGAACATGGCGAAGGAATGATGGGCTTCTGCCGCGGCAGCAATCGCGAGAGTCGCGCCCAGCATGAGTACCTTGCTGAAATTCATCTGCTTTCTCCTCATAAGATTCACTGCGGCCTCTTCCTTTCGTAAGGTTGTGGCGTATCGGTCGATGTCAAGCTCTTCGGGTTGTTCGGATCATCGGGATTGTTGCGGTTGTTCTCCGTGCAACTGAATTCACCCAGTTTGAAGCCCTTGGGCTGCCGCTTGTAGGTCTGAACTGATGTCCAGGGCCTAGTGTAGTGCTCCGGATCATCAAAAGTGAACTCGATCTGCAGCGTATCGGAATCTGTCAACTGCCAGCGCTCGACCAGGCGCATTCTGGTGCTCATCGGATCCCCTGCCGGATCGAGGTAGTTCAGGGCATTGAAATTGACCGAATCGACGACCATTACGTCCCCTTCCCAGTGGACCACCGTGTCGCCGTAAAAGCTAGGATCGGCATCGGGATCGTGCTCCCTGGTATCGGTCCAGATCCGGCGCACCACATGGTTGAACTCCGAAACCAGCAGGATGTAGTTATCCCGCCCAATGATCTCCATCGGATAGGGCGTGATCATGATGCGCGGGGTTCCGCTCTCGACGCAGCGGGAGCCCGGATCGTCCTGGGGACGCAGCCCGTCGAATGCCGCCTGTGCCGCCGGCGTGAATGGCGGATTCTGCGAATACCTCAGGCTGCCGCGGGTCTTGCTCCAGATGCCGTCGAAGTGCGCGAACCGGTTGGTCTCTGCTGCCTGAGCAGCCGAGACCAATGCTGCGCTGCAAACCAGCGTCGCAAACCAGCCCGCGCGAGTGAGAAAGGATTGTTTCACATCAACCTCCAGTCTGATTCAGCTGTTCTTTACTCAATGCCGGTACGTGAGGCTGAGCCCGACGGTCCGTGGAGTAAGTGTCTGCTGGGTAATCAGCACGCCATACGGCTGCTTCTGGTCACTCAGCAGGTCGCGCGAATTGGTCAGATTGTTGGCGAACAGCGCAACATCAACCCCTCCTCTGGTAAGGCCCACTCGCGCGTTGATGTAGTCGACGGCGCCGGCCCTGTACGAATACTCATCATACGTCAGCGTTCCCGGACCGGAGGTGGCGAAGAACTTCCCCTGGTACTGATAGTTCGCCGACAGATACCACCCATAGTCGCTCGTCAGCTCTCCGTTGTACTGCGCGCCGACCGAGTATGTCCACTTGGGCGCGCCCAGCGAATCGCCCTTGTTGAACAGGATCTGTCGGGTCACCCCGGCGGGTGGCTGCGGCCCGAGCACCGCCTCCTTGTAGTACGCATCGTTGTAACCAATGGTGGTCGATACAATGAACCCGTCCGCCACGAGCACCTGCGCCTGGATGTCGCCGCCCTTGGATACGGCTTCCGCGCCGTTGACGACGTACTGGAAGCCGCAGTTGCGCAGCCGGGTCTGGGTCTGGATGTCCTGCCAGTCGATGAAGAAGAGGCTGGAGTTGATCTGCGCCCTTCCACCCAGGGCACGCATCTTCGCACCCGCTTCAAAGCTCGTCACCGTGTCTGAACCGTAAGAGGAAGGTGGCTGCGCACCACCCAGCACTGCCAGATCCACGGCGCAATTGGTCACCGGTATCGGTGCATTCGTGCCGCCCGGCCGGAACCCGCGGGCAATGTTCGCATAGAGAAGATTGGACTCATTGATCTGGAAATTCAGCCCGACCTTGGGCGTGAATGAGGTCTCGTTCTGCTCGCCGGTGACGGTGACCGGAGAAGCAGGCCCCGCGAGCGGACCTTCGAAGAACTGGTAGTAGTCGTAGGTGTTCCTCGTATAGCGGGAGCCGAACGTGGCCTTCAACCGGTTCGTGAAGTTGTAGGCAATCTCGCCGAATGCCGCCGCCTCCGTTTCCTTGAACTCCTGATAGCGATGCGAAACGATGTTGCCGTCAATGACCGGCGATCCGGACCTCTGCCCAAACGGCACGCCAGTCATGAAGAGGGATTTTTCGTCGTCGTTCGACCGCTCTGTCGGATCGACCTTGTTCGTGAAGTCCGAATAGTCACCGCCGTACAGGGTTCCCTGCGGTCCGCGCAGGACCTCAACACGGTCCAGATCGAACAGCACCGGCAGCGGCGACCCGGAGCCTGTCACGGCGCCGTTCGCCAGACGCTTCTGCAGCGGCGTGTCGTCGAGATAGATGCCGGTGGTCGGCGCGCCGAAAATGGAGACGATGCCGCGGATCAAGATATTGGCGATCCGGTCGCTGGTGGGACCCTGGCGGAACGTGACCGCAGGCATGCTGCGTGACAGGTCCGCGACCGACTGGATGCCCTGCCTGTCCATGGAGTCCTGCGTCACGGCAGTGATCGACAGCGGCACCCTGTTGACCGTATCGGCGCGCCGGGCGCCGCGAACCAGGCGCAGATGGTGGACGGCCGCGGCCGCGGCGGCGGCCATGTGCATCGTTGCCATTGGCGCCCTGCTCTGGTCGAACCGCAGCATCGTCGAACACTTCGAAACCACCACCGGCGAGCAACGGACGCTGCAGCTGGCCGAGGGATCCATCGTCAATCTGAACACGCTCACGCGAATCAGGGTGCGCTTTGACGACTCCCGGCGGGAGGTCATGCTCGACCGGGGCGAGGCAACGTTCAAGGTCGCCCCGGATCCCAGACGGCCCTTCAGCGTGCACGCACAAGGCGCGGTGGTGGAGGCTGTGGGCACGCAGTTCAACGTCTATGCCCGCCATGATGGCGCCACCGCCGTGGCAGTGCTGGAGGGCAAGGTACAGGTATCCAACGAAAGAGTGCCGCTCACACCGGCACAGGAGCCGTTCGCGACACTGATTGCCGGCCAGGTGGCCAATGTCCAGCCTGACGGCCGGATAGAACGGCAAACGGACATGGATGCGACCGAAGCCATCGCCTGGCAACAGCGCATTCTCATCTTCAAGCGCGCGACGCTCGAAGACATCGTCGCGGAATTCAATCGTTACAACAAATCCGCCCGCTTCGTGCTCGAAAACATGGAACCGGAAGCGCTGCGATTCACAGGCGTATTCAGCGCGGACGATCCCCAGTCGCTGGCGGACATACTGATGCGCGAACCGGACCTCAGGGTGGTGCGGCGGCAGGACGCCATCATCATCGCGGGTGCCGGGAGTCAGCAGCTCTGACGATGGCGGCGGCAGCCATTGCCTCAGGCCGGCGCCTGCGCTCCTGACTGCCGACGCCGCGCGAGCGCCGAGCCGGTGCGCCACACCGCAAACGCGACCAGCACGCCGCTCAGGGAGATCCACGCCAGCAGCCGCAGGTCGCCATGCGCCACGGGCGCGATCATGCCCATGGCGACGGCTCCCACGCTCAGCGCCACGAACGACTGCACTGATGCCGCGGCGCCCCGCGCTTCCGGGTGCATGTCGATCATCTGCAGCGACAGCACCGGGAAGGTGATCTGGGTGCCCAGGGCCATCACGAACCACATGACCTGCACCGCGGGAATGGGCACCGATCGCATGAATGTCTGCAGCAGCGCGCCCACGGCGCTGGCAATACCCAGAAGACCGAAGCCGTACAGCAGCTGCCGCTCGCGCGGCACATGGCCGGCCATCCGGCCGCTGACGAACGCGGAGACCATGAGCCCGCAGACGATGGGTATGAAGATGTAGTGGAACTGGGTTTCCTTCAGATGCCAGACGTCGAGGATGATCGCCGGCGCCGCGCCCACATAGATGAACATCGAGGCCATGGCAAGGCCGGCGGCGAGCGCGAGCAGGAAGAACGCCGGACGGGAGCCCACCCGCCAGGCGCTGCGGATCAGCAGCAGTGGATGAAAGGGCGTGCGCTGCGAGCGCGGCAGTGTTTCAGGAAACCGCAGCATGCACACCAGCACCAGCGCCGCACCGACGACGCACAGCATGCCGAACACCCAGCGCCAGCCCAGCGCCACATGCACCCAGCCGCCGATGATGGGCGCCGCGGCCGGCGCCAGCGAGAACACCAGCATGGTGCTGCTCATCAATCGCTGCGCGTTGGCGCCTTCGAACATGTCACGCACCACGGCGCGCGCCACGGTGGGCCCGATGCCGGCCGCCAGGCCCTGCAGCACGCGGCAGAACAGCAGCGTTGCAAAGGTGGGCGCGAGGAAGCAGCCGATGGAACCAATGGTGTAGAGCACCAGCCCGCCGATCACCACGCGACGGCGCCCCAGTGCGTCCGACAGCGGCCCGTGCACCAGCGAGAACACCGCGAATGGCAGCAGATAGGCGGTGATGATCTGCTGCACTTCCCACGCGGTGAGGCCGAAGTCGGCCGCGATCGTCGGAAAGGACGGCAGGAAGGTGTCGATGGACAGCGGGCTGATCATCGACAGGCTGGCGAGCAGCAGCGTGATCCCCAGTGCGGGCCTGCCGTTCGCGTTGGTGACCTTGATCCTCAATGACCCTCCCGTTGCGTCAGCCACGCAGGCGGCGCAACAGCTCAACGGTGGATTCGCCCTTTTCCATTGCCTCTATCAATGCCGACCCCACCACCACGCCATCGACATGCGGCGCCAGCGCAGCCACTTGCGCGGGTCCGCGGATGCCGAAACCGGCACAGACCGGAACGCCCGCGAGCTGGCGCACGCGGTCGAGGTAATCGAGGGTTTCCTGCGGCACGCCCGCGTCGCCGCCCACCGAGCGACCCGTGGTGCCCGTCATCGAAACGGCATACACGAAGCCCTGCGCCGTGCGGCACAGCTGTTCCAGCCGTGCCGGCGGCGTGACCGGCGTGACCATGCGGATCATCGCGACGCCATGGGCGCCCAGCGCCTGCTCGAACTCCGCGCTTTCCTCGATGGGCAGATCCGGCACGATGAAACCGCAGATGCCGGCCTCGGCCGCGTCCTGCGCCAGCCGCGGCAGGCCATAGGCCAGCATGGGATTGAAATATCCCATGAACACCAGCTGCGCCTTCAGCGGCGGCAGCGATTTCAGCGTATCGAGAATCCAGGAGAGGTTCACGCCCTGCGCCAGCGCCACTTCGCTGGAGCGCTGGATGGTCACGCCATCGGCCATGGGGTCGGTGAAAGGCACGCCGATCTCGACCACGTCGGCCTCGGCGGCAACGGCCAGCAGCTCGTCACGGAAGCGCTCTCTGGTCGGGAAACCTGCGGTGAGGAAGGCCACCACGGCCACGCGCTCACGGCGCACGGCCCGCAGCGCATCGGCGAGTTTCTGCGCGGGAGTCCGGCTCATGAGCGCACCTCCTGCTGCGCCAGCAGCGTGGATTGCAGCGTGGGCATGTCCTTGTCGCCGCGACCCGAAAGCCCCACGAGGATGCGCGTGCCCGGATGGCGACGCGCCAGCTCGCGCGCGCCCCACAGCGCATGCGCGCTCTCGAGTGCCGGCAACACGCCTTCATAGGTGCTGCATTCACGCACGCAATCCAGCGCGTCCTGATCCAGCGCGCTCAGGTATTCGGCGCGGCCGATGTCGCGCAGCAGCACATGCTCGGGACCGACGCCCGAATAATCCAGGCCCGCGGAGACCGAGTGCGTCTCCTGCACCTGCCCTTCCGCATCCTGCAGCAGCAATGAATAGGTGCCATGCAGCACACCGGGCCGGCCGCCGGCCATGCGCGCGGCGTTGTCGCCCAGCCCCGGCCCCCGACCCCCGGCTTCCACGCCATAGATCTTCACCGACGCATCGCCGAGGAAGGCATGGAACAGGCCGATGGCATTGGAGCCACCGCCCACGCAGGCCACGAGGATGTCGGGCAGACCACCGGCGCGCTCCAGCATCTGCGCGCGCGCCTCGCGACCGATGACGGCCTGCAGCTCGCGCACCAGATAGGGGTAGGGATGCGGACCCAGCGCGGAACCCAGGCAATAGAACGTGTTCTGCGGATCAGCCACCCAGTCGCGGAAGGCCTCGTCGATGGCGGCGCGCAGCGTGCGCTCGCCGCTGGTGACGGGAACCACGGTGGCGCCCATGAGCCGCATGCGGCCCACGTTCGGCGCCTGGCGCGCCATATCCACTTCGCCCATGTACACCGTGCACGGCAGGCCCACGCGGGCGCAGGCCGCGGCCGTTGCCACTCCATGCTGGCCGGCGCCGGTCTCGGCCACCACGCGCTTTGCGCCCATGCGGCGCGCGATCAGCGCCTGGCCCAGCGCGTTGTTGATCTTGTGGGCGCCGGTGTGCGCGAGGTCCTCGCGCTTGAACCACAGTTCGGCGCCCCAGCGCCGGCCGAGGTTGCGCATGGGTGAGAGCGCCGTGGGACGGCCCACCCAGTCGCGCAATTCGGCGCCCAGTTCGTCGCGGAACGGCTTCGAGGGCAGGATTTCCTTGACCGCCGCTTCGAGGCGGTCGAAGGCCGGCACCAGCGTCTCGGGAATGTAGCGGCCGCCATAGGGTCCGAACCGGCCCTGTGCATCGGGCAGCTTGCCAGCCAGCAGCGCGGCCAGCAGCCGGTCCGCCTCAGCCTTGTCCATTGCAGTCATCTTGAACTCACTCCACTTCCGGACTGTGCGAACGCCGTGCGCGCCCGGGATACGAAAGACCCGATCAGCGCCGCGCTCTTGCGGCCCGGCGCTTCCTCGACACCGCTGGACACGTCCACACCGAAAGGACGCACCTGCGCGATCGCCTCATCCACGTTGCCGGGCGACAGCCCGCCAGCGAGGATCAGCTCGCAGCGACCCGCCAGAACGCGCGCAGCGCTCCAGTCCGCCACCTGCCCGGTGCCGCTGCGCGGCCCCTCGAACAGCACGCGTGGCCGCGCGCCGGGCTGCACCACGGCATCCGCGGCCAGCGCGCCGCGCAGCACCGGCCATGCCGCCACACCGGGCGGCAGCTCGATGCCCGCGAGATCTCCATGATCGGTCTGCAGCACATCGGGCCCGAAGAGGCTGAACACTTCTGCGAGCAGTTCGGGCGCTGGATGCTGCGTCACCGCCACGCACAGCGCATGGCCGCGCGCCGGGCGCGCCAGCTCCAGCGCCTGCGCGGGCGTCACGCGCCGCACCGACGCCGCGAACACGAAGCCGATGGCGTCCACACCTGCCGCCAGTGCCGCTTCCACGGCGCGGGCATCGGTCATGCCGCAGACCTTGATGAAACTCATCCGCGGCGCGCTCCGCGCCCTGCGGCCAGCATCGCGCCCAGCAGCGCCGCCGGATCGGGCGCCGTCATGAGGCTGCTGCCGATGAGGGCGAGTTCATAGCCGCAGGCCGCCAGACGCGCGGCATCCTCCGGGGTCGCGACACCGCTCTCGGCCACACGCGGCAGCGCCGCGGGCAAGAGCGGCAACAGTTCTTCCAGCCGGCCCGGCACCACCTTGAGTGTGACGAGGTCGCGACTGTTCACACCGATCAGCAGCCGCGCGCCCTGTGCTTCGGGCGCGGCGATCAGCTCGCGCGCGATGGCGATATCCGCGGCGTCGAAACACTCCACCAGCACGAACAGCCCGAAACGCTTCGCCGCGGCGATCAGCGCCAGCAACTCGTCGCGTTCCAGCATGCGCACGATGATGAGCACGCCACCCGCTCCGGCCAGCCGCGCCTCGGCAACCTGCCAGGGATCGACGAGAAAATCCTTGCGCATCGCGGACACGCCGCGCCCGGCCAGCGCGCGTGATGCCTGCCGCAGATGATCGAGCGAACCTTCGAAACGATCCGGCTCGGTGAGCACGGAAACCGCGGCCGCCCCGGCAGCGGCATAGCTGCCGACACGCGCCGCCACATTCTCATCGCCGCCCTTGAGCTGTCCCACGGCCGGAGAGCGCAGCTTCACCTCGGCGATGACGTCGAAGCCCCGGGGCGACAGGGACAGCGGCGTTGGCGCCGGGCTTTCGGAAGCCCGTCGGAAAAGCTCGGCCTCGCTCAGAGCGCCGCGCGCCAGCGCCACGCGCTGGCGGCTGCTCGCGGCCATGGCCGCAAGGAAATCGCCGCTCACGCGCGCGCTCCGGAAAATGCCGCCAGCTTTGCCAGCATGCCGGCGGCGCGACCATCGTCGATGGCGGCGCGCGCCAGCGCGATTGCCGCGCGCGGGTCAGCGGCGCGACCGGAAACTTCCAGCGCCAGCGCCGCGCCCAGACAGAGCGCGTCGCGATGCGGGCCATGATCCTCGCCGTTCAGCACACGCGTCAGCGCCGCGGCGTTGAACGCGGCATCACCGCCCAGCAGGGCGTCCTCGTCGCACACCTCGATGCCATAGTCCGCCGGCGCGCGGCGCGACTCGCGCACGGCTCCCGGCCGCACATCCATCAGCAGGAAAGGCCCGAGCGGTGTGGGCTCATCCCAGCCCGCCGCGCCATGCAGCACGAAGGCCCGCTCGATGGGCAGGCCCGAAAGCGCCTGCGCCATCAGCCGCGCCGTGGGCTCGTTGTAGGCGCCGATCACATGGAAGGGCGGCTCGGCCGGATTCGACAGCGGTCCGAGGATGTTGAACACCGTACGCACACCCATGGCCGCGCGCACCGGAGCGACGGCCTTCATGGCCGGGTGATAGTGCGGCGCGAACAGGAAGGTGAAACCCGTGGCGGCGAGACATTGCGCGGCGCGGCTCTCATCCAGTGGCAGCGGCAGGCCCAGCGCCTCGAGCACATCGGCGCTGCCCGCCTTGCTGGAAACAGAGCGGTTGCCATGCTTGATGACGGTGAGACCGGCAGCAGCCGCCAGCAGTGAAGCTCCGGTGGAAAGATTGAAGCTGCCGGATTTGTCGCCACCCGTGCCCACGATGTCGACGCTGCCCGCACGCTGCGCATTGTCGGGCCGCCGCGCCAGCGAGCGCATGCCCAGCGCGAAGCCGCGCAATTCCTCGGGAGTCACGCCCTTGGCGCGCAGCGCCGCGAGCAGCGCGCCAGCCAGAGCCGGCGGCAATTCGGCATCGGTGAGGCCGACGAGCAAATCACGCGCCTCGTCGGTGGACAGGGCGCGCCCTTCGAGCAGCGCTTCCAGATAGCCGCGCATGACGGGCAGCGCGGCGCTCATGCCGCCTGCCTCAGCGCCGCGGTGAGCTTGAGGAAATTGCCCATCAGCTGCGGCCCCTGCGGCGAGAGCACGCTCTCGGGATGAAACTGCACACCCTCGATGACATAGCGGCGATGGCGCACCGCCATGATCTCGCCCTCGGGAGTCATCGCGCTCACCTCCAGATCCGCGGGCAGCGTATCGGCCTGCGCGATCAGCGAGTGGTAACGGCCCACCTCGCAGGGTTGCGGCAATCCCTCGAACAGCGTGCGACCATCATGTTTCACCGGCGAGGTCTTGCCGTGCATCAGCCGCGGCGCCCGCACCACGTCACCGCCGAACGCCTCTACGATGCACTGATGGCCCAGGCACACGCCGAACACCGGCAGCCGCCCCGCGAAGGCGCGGATCATGTCGATGGACACACCGGCATCGCGCGGTGTGCCCGGACCGGGCGAGATGCACAGGTGCGTGAGATCCAGCCGCTGCGCCTCTTCCACCGTGATCGCATCGTTGCGAATCACCGTGACATCGGCGCCCAGCACCAGGAAAGCCTGCACCAGGTTGTAGGTGAAGGAATCGTAGTTGTCGATCAGGAGCAGCCGCGGCTGCCGTGTCTCGCTCACAGTCCCTCCTGCGCCAGGGTCAGCGCACTGCGCAGCGCCGCGCTCTTGGCGAAAACTTCGTCGAATTCACTTTCGGGGCGACTGTCGGCAACGATGCCGGCGCCGGCCTGGTAGCTGTATTCGTCACCTTCGAACACCAGCGTGCGGATCGTGATGGCCTGATCCATGTCGCCCTGCGCGCCGAAATAGCCGATGGTGCCGCCGTAAAGGCCGCGGTCCACAGGCTCCAGTTCCTCGATGATCTGCATGGCGCGCACCTTGGGCGCGCCCACCAGCGTGCCGGCCGGAAAGGTGGCCGCGAACAGATCGAAGGAATCCTGCCCCGGAGCCAGATCCCCGCGCACACCGCTGACGATGTGCATCACATGGCTGTAGCGCTCGATGGCGCGATAGGGATTCACATGCACGCTGCCGGCACGCGCCACGCGGCCCAGATCATTGCGCGCCAGATCCACCAGCATCACATGCTCGGCGTTCTCCTTGGGATCAGCCAGCAGCCGGCGCTCGTTGGCCAGATCCGCCTCAGGGTCCGCCATGCGCGGCAGCGTGCCCGCGATGGGCCGCAGCTCCGCATGGCCACCCGCAAGCTTAACCAGCGCCTCGGGCGACGACCCCACCACCGAGACGCCGCCGAGGCGGCAGAAATAGAGATACGGGGAAGGATTGATGAGCCGCAACGCGCGATAGACCTGGAAGGGATCGAGGTTGTGGCGGCCACTGAACTTCGAGGCCAGCACCAGCTGGTATACATCGCCCGCGGCGATGTAGTCCTGCGCGCGGCGCACGCCGGCCATGTAGGCCTCGCGCGGCAGCGACATGGTGGGCTCGCCGAAGCTGCCCGTCGCCGCGTGCACGCGCAGCCCGCCACGCAAGGCGGCGATCACCTCGCTGCGCAGCGCCTGGCGCTCGGCCTCGCTGCCCGCATGCAACAGCGCGATGCCGCGCGTGAGATGGTCGAACACCAGCAGCGAGCGCGGCGCTACGTAGTGCAGGATGGGCGCATCGGGCCGGCGGGCCAGATGCTGCGGCAGACGCTCGAAGAAGCGCACCACATCGTAAGCCGTGAAGCCGACCAGCCCGCCCGCCAGCGGCACGCCGGGCAGCTCGGGCAGGGGCCGCGGCGCCAGGGCCAAAGCCTGGCGCAGGCGGCCCAGCAGCTCATCGCGGCTGGCCGGCACCGGAAAGTGGTCGCTGCCGATGGTCAACGCCCGGGAATCGAGCCGCACCTCCAGCCCTTCACCGAAGCCGATGAAGGAATAGCGCGCCAGGCGTTCGCCGCCCTCCACGCTCTCCAGCAGGAAGTACGGCCGGAAGGCATGGAGCTTGGCGAACGCCGACACCGGCGTGTCCAGGTCCCCTGCGATATCGAATGGCGGTTTCAGATGCATTTCCTCAAGACAACAAAAAACCCATCCCGGGCGCGTCCGGAGATGGGTTCTGGCTTGGAGTCCTTGAGCCGGTTAAGGCTTCTTGATGACGACCAGCACCCCGCTCCGTCAGGAGAGGGGCCACCACCAGCGCTGGGAGGCGATTTTGCAGGTCATTGAATCAGTATGGCGGACCCCTTGGCGACGCGCAAGGAGCAGACCCCCAAGGGCCGCGCCTGGGGTAAATTCCTTCAAATGACCACCCCAGATTACGAAAAGCTCGGCGCCTTCTACCTCGGCAAGGCCTTCGACCCGGCCAGCAGCCAGCTCGCCGACGAACCCCTGCTCTACGACTCACGCGACCTGACCACCCATGCGGTGTGCGTGGGCATGACGGGCAGCGGCAAAACCGGCCTGTGTCTGGCGCTGCTCGAGGAAGCAGCCATCGACGGCATTCCCGCGATCTGCATCGACCCCAAGGGCGATCTGGGCAACCTGCTGCTGACCTTCCCGGATCTGGCCCCGAAGGACTTCACCAGCTGGGTGGATTCCGGCGAGGCCGCCCGACGCAACCTCACCATCGAGCAATATGGCGCCAAAGTCGCCGAGCAGTGGCGCGGCGGCCTGGCCGAGTGGGATCAGGAGCCAGCGCGCATCGCGCGTTTCCGCGACGCAGTGGACATCGCCATCTATACGCCCGGCGCCGAATCCGGCATGCCGCTGTCGGTGCTGCAATCACTGGCCGCGCCGTCGCCGGAGCTGCTGGCCGATGCCGGCGCCACGGCCGAGCGCGTCTCCTCGGTGGTCTCGGGGTTGCTGACGCTGCTGGGGCGCGACGCCGACCCGCTGCAGAGCCGCGAACACATCCTGCTGTCGAACCTCATCGGCCAGGGCTGGCAGGAAGGTCGCGCCATTGATCTGGCCGCGCTGGTGGGTCTGGTGCAGAAACCGCCGCTGGAGAAACTCGGCGCGCTGGACCTCGAGACCTTCTTCCCCGCCAAGGAGCGCACCGCGCTGGCGCTGGCCATCAATGCGCTGCTGGCCTCGCCACGCTTCGCGGCCTGGACGAAGGGCGAACCGCTGGACGCACAGCGCCTGCTCTATACGCCCGAGGGCAAGCCGCGCATCGCCATCGTGTCCATCGCGCATCTGTCGGACGCCGAACGCATGTTCGTCGTCACGCTGCTGCTCAACGAGGTGATCGGCTGGATGCGTCGCCAGGCCGGCACCAGCTCGCTGCGCGCCATCCTCTACATGGACGAGATCTTCGGCTACTTCCCGCCGACGGCGAACCCGCCCTCGAAGCCGCCCATGCTCACATTGCTCAAGCAGGCGCGCGCCTATGGCGTGGGCGTGGTGCTGGCGACACAGAACCCGGTGGACCTGGATTACAAGGGCCTGGGCAACACTGGCACCTGGCTCATCGGCCGCCTGCAGACCGAGCGCGACCGCGACCGGCTGCTGGATGGCCTGACGACGGCGATGGCCGGCAACGGGCCGGATCGCGCTGAACTTGCACGGCTGCTCGGCGCGCTGACGCAGCGCATGTTCCTGATGCGCAATGTGCACGACGACGCGCCGGTGCTGCTCAAGAGCCGCTGGGCGCTGTCCTATCTGCGCGGCCCGCTGACGCCGGCGGAGATCGGCCGGCTCATGGCCCCCCGAGCTGCTGCGGCCGCCGCCGCCATCGCAACGCCGGTGGGAGCCGCAGCCCAGACGGTGCCGAGCGCGGCCGCAGGCACGGCGCCGCAGAACGCGGCGCGCCCGCCCCTGCCCGCCGAAATCGAAGAGGCCTTCCTGCCAGCCGGCAATGCGGCCGGACAGGTCATCTATCAGCCGCGCGTGTTCGCGACGGCAAAGCTGCACTTCGTCGACAAGTCGCTGGACCTCGACGACTGGCAGACGCTGGGATTGGCCGCGCCGCTGTCCGAGGATGGCAAGGCCGTGCTGTGGGACGAAGCCGAAGCTTGCGATGCCGCGCAACTGGGGCGCGATCCGGTCGCGGGCGCCGCCTGGGGTGAGCTGCCCGCGGGGGCGCTGCGCGCGGCCGCCTATGCTCAGTACGGCAAGGCGCTCTCGGCGCAGATCTACGAGCGGCAGCGCACCACTCTCTATAGCTGTGATGCACTGAAACTGGTTTCCAGGCCCGGTGAATCCGAAGGCGACTTCCGCAGTCGCCTGGCGCTGGCCGCGCGCGAGCAGCGCGATGCGCGCACCAGCGCACTGCGCGCCAAATTCGCGCCGAAACTTGCAACGCTGGAGGGTCAGATGCAACGTGCCCGCGAAAAAACCGAACGCGAGAAGCAGCAGGCCTCGAGCCAGAAGATGCAGACGGCGATCAGCGTCGGCGCCACCGTGCTCGGCGCGCTGCTGGGCCGCAAGGCCTTGTCGGCCGGCAACCTCGGGCGCGCCACCAGCGCCGCGCGCTCGGCCTCGCGCATCGGTCGCGAAGCCGAGGATGTGCAGCGCGCGGAGGAGAGCGTCGAACGGATTCAGCAGCGCATCGCCGATCTCAACAAGGAGTGCGAGGAAGCCATCGCGGCGCTGGACGTCTCTCTCGATGCGGGCACGGTCGCGCTGCGCGAGGTAGCCGTGGCGCCGCGCAAGACGGATATCGCCATTGGCCGCGTGCTGCTGCTGTGGACGCCATGGCGGCGCGGCGCGGACGGCTTCCCGGTGCGCGCATGAGCAGCGTGGCCCGCATCGCACCCCTCGCCCTGCTCGCAGGCCTGTGCGTGCTTGCCGGCTGCGCGCGGGAGTCGTCCGCTCCCGCTGCCACCGCCGGCTGGGCCGGCGATTACCGCGCCACACTGCAACTGCCCGGCGGCGAACTGCCCTTCGGTTTCACCATCCGGCAGGATGGCGAACGCCTCGTCGCGGAAGTCCGCAATGGCGAGGAGCGCCTGCGGATCGACGAGGTCACGCTGCGCGATGGCGCCCTGCATCTGGCGCTGCCCGGCTTCGAGAACACGATCACCGCGCAGCGCGAGAACGGCATGCTGAACGGCGAGTTCTTCTTCGTGAAGGCACGCGGCCAGCACCAGCGCATTCCCTTCGCCGCGCAGCCGGGCGTCGAGCCACGCTTCTTCGCGCAGCCCGCAGCGCCGGGTGGAGACATATCCGGCCGCTGGGCCGTGACCTTCACGTCCGACTCGGGCGCAACCTCCATCGCCGTCGGCGAATTCCGCCAGCAAGGCAGCGATGTAACCGGCACCTTCCTCACGCCCACCGGCGACTACCGCTACCTCGTCGGCGAGCTGCGCGAAGGCCGGCTCTATCTGGGCACGTTCAATGGCGGCCAGGCATTCCTGTTCCATGCCGGGTTGTCCGCCGACGGCAGCGCGCTCGAAGGCGAGTTCTGGTCGGGGCTTGCTTCGCACCAGCGTTTCGCCGCGCGCCGCGACGCGAACGCCAGTCTCGGCGACACCACGCAGAAAACCGCGTTGCGCCAGCCGGCCGAGCGCTTCGACTTCACCTTTCCGGACCTTGCGGGCCAGCCCGTGTCGCTCTCCGATGCGCGCTTTGCCGGCAAGGTGGTGGTGGTGACGCTGGCGGGCAGCTGGTGCCCGAACTGCCATGACGAGGCGGCCTTCCTCAGTCCTTATTACCTGCAGCATCGGGACGCAGGACTGGAGATCATCGGCCTGATGTTCGAGCAGTTCGATTCCGCGCCGGAAGCGCGCGCCGCGGTGGAGCGCTTCCGCGACCAGAAAGCCGTGCCCTATCCACTGCTGCTGGCCGGCATCAGCCCCAACGACGACGCCGCCACGAAGCTGCCGCAGCTCAATGGCGTGTTCGCCTACCCCACGACGATCTTCATCGACCGCAAGGGCGTGGTACGGCATATCCACACCGGCTTTTCCGGCCCCGCGACCGGCGAACATTACACCGCGCTGACGCGCGACTTCGGACAGCGCATCGAAGCGCTGCTGGCGGAGAGCACCTGATGCCTTCCTTCGACACGGTTTCGGAAATCGACGGCCACGAGGTCACCAACGCCATAGACCAGGCCAGCCGCGAGGTCTCGCAGCGCTTCGACTTCAAGGGTTCGGGCGCGGAATACACCCGCGACCAGAAGGAACCCTTCGTGGTGAAGATGAAGGCCAAGGCCGAGTTCCAGCTCAAGCAGATGCTCGACATCCTGCGCATGCGCCTTGCCAAACGCGGCATCGACGCCAGTTGCCTGGAAGAAAAGGACGTGGAAACCAACCTCGCCGAGGCGCGCCAGAACGTGGTGCTCAAGCACGGCATCGATCAGGACACGGCGAAGAAGATCGTGCGGATATTGAAGGAGTCCGGTCTGAAGGTGCAGGCGCAGATCCAGGGCGACAAGGTGCGCGTCACCGGCAAGCAGCGCGACGATCTGCAGAGCGCCATCGCCTTCCTGCGCAAGACAGAGGTCGGCGTGCCGCTGCAGTTCAACAACTTCCGCGACTGAAACCGGCGCTGGCGGATTTCCAGCGCCCGGCCGTCAGCGTTGCGGCTCCACCCGTACCTCGGTCTTCACCGAATTGGCGATGTAGCACAGATTGTGCGCATCATGGTGCAGGGCATCGAAGGCCACCTGGTCCGGAATCCGCTCGCCCGAGAAATCAACCTTCGGACGCAGCGTCACGACGGTCATCGCCTTGCGGCCGTCGTCCGCGCGCGCCAGAGTGCCCAGGGGCCGGTCGACGTAGCGGTCGACGCGATAGCCCTGCTTGCCGGCCAACGCCAGGAACCACAGCATGTGGCAGCTCGACAGCGCAACGACAAAGGCTTCCTCGGGATCCATCGCTGCCGGATCCGACATGGGCGCCGGAACCTCGTCGGGTGACGAAGAACCGGTTATTTCCAGGCCGCCATCGAGACGGATGCGGTGCCGGCGGCTGTACCGCATGTCCACGAAGGCCTGCTCCCCGCGCTCCCACACCAGTTCCACTGCATGTTCCGACATCGGGATCACCCCACGGACGAAAGCTCCACGTAGGCTAGAATAACAGGCACTTTATGAATGTTGCGGACATCCCGGCCATCGACTCCCTGCTCTCCCGCACCTCGCTGGCGGGAGCCTTCCTTGCGTCGCCGGCCCCTTCCGATGCCGAGCTGCGGCAGATCCTGGGCGCCGCCCAGCGCGCCGCCGACCACGGCCGGCTGCGGCCCTGGCGCTTCTTCGTCGTCCAGCCCGATGACTACGAGGTGTTCTACGACCGCCTCGCCGAGGCAGCCGCCCGTGCGCAGGGCGATCCCTCGCGCTACGAACAGTTCCGCGACAAATACCGGCTCACCGCGCGCGCGCCGCTGCTGGTCGTCGCCGCGGCAAAAATCGATCCGCAGCACAAGATCGCAGCCGTGGAGCAGATCCTTGCCGCTGGCGGCGCGACCCAGCTGGTGCTCAGCGCGGCGCATGCGCTGGGCTATCGGGCCTATCTTTTCTCCGGCCCCGCTGTGTCCGACGAGCCCTTCAAGGCCAGCCTTGGCCTCGCCGCGCACGATCATCTGATCGGCTTCATCTGCATCGGCACGGCGAACGGACCGGGAAAACCCGGCCCCAGCGCCGAAGAGGCGGTGCGCGCGGGCCTGGAGCAGACCACGAGGCAATGGCGCCCCGACGGTCATTTCACCGCGCTGTGACCTGATGGCGGATCTCAAACTCAAGGATCTGCGCTATCTGGTCGCCGTGGCGGACACGCGCCACTTCGGCCAGGCCGCGGCGCGTTGCTTCGTGAGCCAGCCCACACTGTCGGCGCAGCTGAAGAAGCTGGAAGACTATCTGGGCGTGCAGCTCATCGAGCGCCACCCACGCAAGGTGGCGCTCACCGAGATCGGCGCGCAGGTGGTGGAGCACGCGCGCCGCATCATCGAGACCAGCGAAGAAATCACCGCGCTCACGCAGCAGCGCGATCCGCTCATGGGCCGGCTGCGTCTGGCCCTGCTGCCCACCATCGGCCCCTACCTGCTGCCGTTGGTCGCGCAGCGCATACGACGCAAGCTGCCGCGCCTGGACCTGCTGCTGTACGAATACCAGACCGATTCGATGCTGGAACACCTGCAGGCCGGCGATATCGACGTGGGCATCCTCGCGCTGCCCGCGCCCACAGTGGGCATGCAGCACCGCGAGCTCTATGACGAGCCCTTCGTGCTGGCCGTGCCCGCCGACCATGAACTGGCCAGCCACCGCTCGGTGCGCCCCAGCGACCTCGACGGCCAGACACTGCTGCTGCTGGAAGACGGCCATTGCCTGCGCGACCAGGCGCTGGCCGTATGCAGCCGCACCACGGCGCATGAAAAGCAGGACTTCCGCGCCACCTCGCTCGAGACCCTGCGCCAGATGGTGGCCTCGGGCAGCGGCATCACACTGCTGCCGGAACTGGCCAGCAGCGGTGCCTATGGCAGCGCGCGCGGCGTGAACATCGTGCCCTTCATCAAGCCGCCGGTGCGCCACATCGGCGCGCTGTGGCGCCGCACTTCCGCGCGCGGCGCGGCCATCAGCGCCGTGTGCGATGTCATTGCCGAAACCGCATCCCGGCATCTCGGACAGGCGTGAGCATTCCCGGCGGCGAACAGATCTCACCCTATGACCGGCTGGTGTGGCCCGAGGGCGCCATCGAGGCGCTGCTCGCCAGCGGCGAACGGCGCCGCGAGCTGGTGGCTTATCTGGGCGAAGAGGAATACCTCTCTCTGCTGCCGCTGGCGCGCGCCGCGGCGCGCGCATCGCGCGATCCGCAGCGCTGCGTGGTGCTGGTGCCCGGCATCATGGGCTCGCAGCTGGGCCTGCCGCGTCCCGCGCCGCTGCCTGACAACCTGCTGTGGATCGACCCCACCGACTTCCAGCAGGGCCATCTGGAACTGCTGGCGCTGCCGGGGCCACCCATCCGCTCACTGGGGCCGGTGCTCTACAGCTACCTGCCGCTGAAGCTGGCGCTGGAGGCAGCCGGCTGGACCGTGCGCTACTTCGACTACGACTGGCGACAGGACTTGAATGAGCTGGGCCGCAAGCTTGCGGCAAGGCTGGCCGCAGAGCCCGCCGCACAGCTGCACATCATCGGCCACAGCATGGGCGGCCTGATCGGACGCCTCGCCCTGGCGACGCCCGAGGGCGCGCACGTGCGGCATCTGATCACGCTGGGCACACCGCATCGTGGCTCCTATGCGCCGGTGCAGGCGCTGCGCGGCGTGTACCCCCTGATACGGCGCGTGGCGCAGCTGGATCCCCGGCACAGCGCCGAAGAGCTTGCCGCGCGCGTGTTCTCGACCTTTCCGAGCCTGTACCAGATGCTGCCTGATGATGCCGAACCGGATTTTCGCAGCGCGGCCGCCTGGCCCGCCTCGGGGCCGCGGCCCTGCGCCGAACTGCTGGCGGCCTCACGGCTGCCCGATGCCCCCGCGTCAGCCGAACGCATCACCTGCATCGCCGGCCACGGCTTCGACACCGTCATGCGCGCCAGCCGCACCGGTGACGGCTTCGGCTATCACGTCGACCGCAATGGCGACGGCACCGTACCGCTGACCCGCGCCGTGCTGGCCGGCGCGGCGACGGGCTATGTGCCCGTCGGCCACAGCGAGCTGCCGCGCCATCCACTGGTGCACGCGGCGCTGATCGACCTGCTCCAGGAGCGCCCTTCAGGGCTCGCCGCCACCGTGCCGCCGGTGGCCCAGGCCATGCACACCTACACCGATGCCGACCTGCGCGCCCTGTTCACGCAGAAGATCGACTGGGCGGCCCTGGAGCCCGCGCAGCGGCGGCACTTCCTTGATTCGCTGAACGAGGCCACACTGCCGCCATGAAGAACAGCAGCTTCCGCTATTGCATGCTGATCGGCGCCGTGGCGCTGGCCGGCGTCGCGATCTACTACTTCGTTACCTACATGCTGCTCATCGTCGCGCTGGGCAGCAGCGGCATGAAGCTGCACTACCAGGATTCGGTGCGGGCGCTGTGGCTTGCCTTCGGCGCGCAATCGCTGCTGATCGCATTGCTGTATGCCATCGTGGCCTTTCGTCCACGCGCCGTCACCCGCGAGGTGATCGTGATCTGCGGCCTGTTGCAGCTCACCGAATCCCTGCTGCTGTTCCTGTTCTCCGGCAATGCCATCGCCGTGGCGCTGCTGGGCGTCGCCGCCGTGTGCGTGATGATCGGCAGCGTGCTGTGGCCGAAGGCCGTGGATATCGCTACAACAGCTCCGGCGACGCCGCAAGAACACTCGCCGCCCCAGCCCTGACCACCACCGCGAGCCCTGCCGCGCCGGGCAGCAACTGCCCGACGTAGTAGCGGGCGGTCTGCAGCTTCGCCCGGTAGAACACATCCTCCGGCGCCGCCTGCAACGCGGCTTCCGCGACGGCTGCCGCGCGCGCGCTGAGCGCACCGGCAATCACCAGGCCGCACAGATCGAGATAGGGAACCGCCACCGCAAATGCGTTCTCGGGGTTTTCCGCCTGCTGCTTCAGCAGGGCATCGGTGGCATCGCGCAACAACCCCAACGCCGCGATCGCAGCCTGGCAGGTTGCCTGCGCCTGCTGCGATGCCGCCTGCGCGGCCGCAAGGCCAGCGCGCAAATCCTCTATCAACGCCGCCATCGCCGCGCCATGATCGCGACCCAGCTTGCGGCCGACGAGATCATTGGCCTGGATGCCGGTGGTGCCCTCGTAGATCGAGGCGATGCGCACATCGCGCAGGAACTGCGCCGCGCCGGTCTCTTCGATGAAACCCATGCCGCCATGCACCTGGATGCCGGTGGAAGTGACCTGCACCGCCGTCTCGGTGCACCAAGCCTTTACCACCGGAATCAGCAGTTCCGCGCGCTGCAGCGCCGCGGCGCGCGCCGCCTCATCCCCGAGCCTGCGGCCTTTGTCGAGTTCCAGGGCCGCGAAATACGCCAGCGCGCGCATGCCCTCGGTGCGCGCCTTCATCGACAGCAGCATGCGCCGCACATCCGGATGTTCGATGATGGCGACGGCCGCATCGCCGCGGGCACGCTTGCCCTGCACGCGACTGCGCGCCCAGTCCAGCGCGCTCTGCAATGCCCGTTCGCTCTGCGCCAGGCCCTGCACGCCCACCGAAAGCCGCGCGGCGTTCATCATGATGAACATGTGCGCAAGGCCGCTGTTGGGTTCGCCCAGCAGATGACCGACGGCGCCTTCCTGCTCGCCGAACACCATGACGCAGGTAGGGCTGCCGTGAATGCCCAGCTTGTGTTCGATCGACAGACAACGCAGGTCATTCAATGCACCAAGGCCGCCATCCGCGCCGGGCAGGAACTTCGGCACATAGAACAGCGAGATGCCGCGGGTGCCCGCGGGCGCGCCATCGATGCGCGCCAGCACCAGGTGGACGATGTTGTCCGTCAGGTCATGATCGCCGTAGGTGATGAAGATCTTCTGGCCGAAGATCCGGTAGTGATCGCCCTCGGGCACGGCACGGGTGCGCATCATCCCCAGATCCGAACCGGCCTGAGCCTCGGTGAGGTTCATGGTGCCCATCCACTCGCCGGTGACGAGCCTGGGCAACACCTGCTCACGCTGCTCGGGACTGCCGGAAGCCGCGATGGCTTCCACCGCGCCGCGCGCCAGTGAGGTGCCGAGATAGAAGGCCATGTTCGACGAGAACATGAGCTCCTCGACCGCGGAGTTCAGCAGCTGCGGCATGCCCTGGCCGCCATGCTCCTGCCCGATGGAAAGCTGCGCCCAGCCCGCCTCCACATAAGCCTTGTAGGCCTCGGGGAAACCCTTGGGCGTGGTGACCCCTTCCGCGGACCAGTGCGCACCCTCCCGGTCGCCCGGAGCGTTGAGCGGCAGAAGCACCGATTCGGCGAATTTGGCCGCTTCTTGGACGATATTATCGGCAATTTCCGCCGAATAGCCGGCATCTTCATAGAGCCGGTCGAGCTGGCCGTCATCCAGCAGCTCGTGCATCACGAAGCGGATCTCGCGCAACGGAGCCTGATACATCATGGTCAACTCCCCGCCCCTGTGGCCGCGGCCGGCGCACCGGCCAGCGCCGGCACCACGTTGGCGGACAGGAACTCGACGAAACTGCGCACCGCCGGGTCAGCGGCACGATCTTTCAGACTCACGGCAAGCAATTCGACCTGCCCGGCCACCTGCCAGTCGGGCAGCAGCCGCACCAGGCGTTTCATTGCCAGCCCATTGCGGCACAGGAACTCCGGCAGCACACCGATGCCCAGCCCCGCCGCCACTGCCGAGTGCAGGGCGTTGAGATCCTGCGCAACCAGACGCGGCGTTGCCGGTACGGCCACTGCGCCACCGTCCTTGGCAAGACTGAGGCCGGCATGCTCGCCGCCGCCCGCCCACAGCAGCGCATGCTGGGCGAGATCGACCGGCGACTGCGGCAGCGTCTTGTCCGCAAGATAGGCCGGCGAGGCGCACAGGATCATCGGCGGGCTGCCCAGCTCGGTTGCGGTCTCGTTCTCCGCCACCCGGCCATCACTGCGCAGCGCCACGTCGTAGTCGGCGCCGCCGCCCAGCTCCTCCACCTGCACCAGCCGCAGCGCGATCTGCGGGAAGCGCTCGAGGAAGCGCGGCACCAGCGGCGCGACCAGCAGCCGCCCATAGCCCTGATCGATCACCACGCGCAGCGAGGCGCCCTCCGCCACCGGCTGCAAGGCGGCCCGCGCGGCCTCGACCTCCAGCGCCACACGCTGGCAGTGGGCGAGGATGGCGCGTCCCGCGGCCGTCAGGGCAATGCGTCGCGTGGTGCGCTCCAGCAGCCGCAGGCCGAGCACACGCTCGAGCTGGGCAACGGCGCGACTGACCCGCACCTTCGGCACCTGGAGCCGACGGGCGGCGGCCGTGAAGCCATTGAGCTCCACCACCCTTGCGAAGATCGCCATTTCGTCCGCTATCAGGTGCGGACGAGGGCTCGAATCAACCGCTGACTGGTTCATGCATGGACCAATGGTTGTCGCAATTAGTCTTATTGTAGCTTCAGACTCGAGTATTTGATCACGGCTCTGCGGACCCGGATCCGGGACAATTCCGGGCATGACAAACACCCCCGAGTCTTCCGGCGACACCTCGTCCGCCCTGCTGGACCAGCTCGGGCAAGGGATTGCGACCGCTCTGGCGGGGCTGGACCTGCATGCCAGCTCCATTCACGATCCCACCGGTGAAACTGTCTGGACCTCCAGTGGTGCGGTCGGCCCGGAAGACTACGCGCTGCTGCTCGACGCACTGGACTGCTTCGCGCTGGAGCCCGCTCGCGCCTGCGTGGAACGTCCGGTAAATGCCGACCGCTGCAAGCTGATCTTCCCGGTACACGATCCTCGCGGCATGAATCGCGGCGCGGTCATGATCGAGGTGACCACGCGCACACTGGGCGGTCGTGGCGCCGAGAAGGCATTGAAGCCGGCTTTCGCGGCGTTGCTGCGGCGCCTCGCCATGGCGTTGGCGGACACCAGGCAGGCTGCCCAATCCGCTCCACAAGAAACACTGGGCAGTTCACTGACCCTCTATGTGCAGCAACTGCTGAAGCTGCGCAGCAGCGGCCGCACCCGCCGCTACGAGATCCTGCTGCGCTCGAACCTGGAAGATGATCCGTCGGAAGAAGCCCCCCGCGCCGTGGTGGAGCACGCCGATGCCGAAGACGCCTCCGGAGAGCTGGATCGTCACATCCTGGGCGAACTGGTGCGCTGGATGAGCGCCAACCGCGAGGCGCTGGAGCGCGAGCCGGCCAGCTTCACCATCAATCTCTCCGCCGGCGCACTGCGCAATGTCGCCTTCCTCGACTCGGTGCTCGCCATGCTGCGTCAGGCACGCCTGAGTCCGCGCCTGATCGGCTTCGAGCTGCGTGAAGGCCTCGCCCGCATCTGGCCGCGCGAGGCCGAGCGCTTCGTGCAGCAATGCGCCCGCACCGGCCTGCAGGTGGTCATCGACGATTTCACCTTCCACAGCGACGTGCTGGCGCTGCTGCGCCATCAGTCCATCAAGCTGCTGAAGATCGACCCGGTGCTCACCGTCTCCGCGCTCAGCGACAAAGTGGCGCAGGCGAAGGTGGTGGCCATCGCCCAGGCCAGCAAGGTGCTGGGAGCTCATTGCGTGGCCAAGCGCATCGAATCGGCCACGGCGCGCCAGTGGCTCGCGGCCATCGGCGTCGACTTCGCGCAGGGCTACCTGCTCGAAGGCCCCCTGCCGCTCACTGAGCTGGCTTCGCTGAACCTGCGCAGCGCCTGACGGAGCACAGCGTTCCGGTCAGGGCGCTACCGTCGATCACCAGCTGTAGCGCACCTTGTAGCGCAGCGTGGTGCTGCCGTTCTTCGCCACCTTCACGGGGAACACCGCGGTGCCGGCATCCTCTTTCTGGTGCGGCACGCTGCTCGCGAGGATCTGCCAGTTGCTCCAGCGGAACAGGAACTCGCGCACCTGCACCTGCACATCCTCGTCCTTGTGGTTGCGCAGCTGCACCTCGATCTCTTCCTCGATCCAGCGCGCGCGCGTATCGGAGCGGAAATCCACCTGCCGGCGCTCGCCCACCACGTCGAAGGCCGAACCCAGCTTCACGCGCACGGTTTCATCGCGCGGCGTGTGGCCGATGGCATCCTCGCCGATGAACTCCAGCGAATTGTCCGCGGCATCCAGCCGCGACACGCGGATGCGGCCCGCGGGCAGCGGCACGCCCAGGCCCGAAGCGCGGTCGTTGCGGAACACCAGGTAGCTGTCGACACGCGTGTTGCCGGTAGCGGGGAAGTTGCTGTCGGCATAGGGACTGCCGCCGCCATAGATGCGGCCCGGGCCGCCGGCGTAGACCAGCAGCCGCTGCGCCGGCACCTTGCGCGCCTGGTCGAACAGCTCGATCTGCTTGGTGGAGTTGTCCGGCAAGGTGGTGCGCCGGGACAGCGTGTAGAGGTGGAACTCGTCGAAGGCCTTCTCTTCGAAGCCACCCGCATCAGCCGCCATGCTCTCCATCGCCATCCTCACGCGCGGGGACGCCTTGGGCTGCGCGCGGTTCACATCGCCGGCGATCAGCTTCAGCCGTGCATCGTCGAAGCTTGCGCCCGACTGGTTGATGACGCTGACCCAGGCCGACAGATCCACGAAGCCATTGTTGGCATCCCGGCCCGCGCTGAAGATGAGGTTGTAGTCCGCCCACCAGGTGATGCCGCCAGTCTGGTAGCTCACGCGCGCCTGGTGCGCGCCCGCGCGCGAGGACTGGATATCCCACACCAGCGTCGGGCGCGTCATGAG
>CAUJIK010000108.1 GCA_963205255.1 Pseudomonadota bacterium | reverse complement strand
ATCAGCTCGATGCCGCGCGCGGCGAGCGCGCGCGCCAGATCCAGCAGACCGGATTTGTCCGAAACCGAAAGCAGGGCACGACGGATTGCACGTTTCATGATCAGGATGCCGATACCGAGAGACCGAATTCGCGGAGTTTCTTGCGCAGCGTGCCGCGGGTGATGCCGAGGATCACGGCCGCCTGGCTCTGGTTGCCGGCGGCGTAGTCGAGCACGGTGCGGAACAGGGGTTCCTCGACCTCGCGCAGCACCATGTCGTACAGGCGCGCGGGGCGGTGACCGTTGAGGCTGGCGAAGTAGTCATGCAGCGCGCGTTCGGCGTGGCCGCGCAGCGGCAGCTTGCTGCCGTCAACCGGGGTGGGCCTCCTGCGCGTGACTTTCGCGCCCGCACCGTTTTTCGTCCGCACCATCAGCCTGCTCCACGACTCGAATCTTGTTGTTCTCGTGCCGAACCCACTGTCCGAAGCATTGGGCCGCGAGGGCAAACTGCGCCGACGAACTCTCCGCGGCCATCAGTGCTGGCCGGAATGAAGCCGTCTGCGAGTGTTGCTGGCAGTACCAGCCGAGATGCTTGCGGGCAATCCGGACGCCATGCGTTTCTCCATGAAAAACGTACAGCGCCTCGAGGTGTCCAAGGATGATGTCTCTGATCTCGGATCGCAAGAGCGGCGGCGGCAAACGGCCGTTTTCCAGAAATGCATTGACATCGCGGAAGATCCATGGGGTGCCATGCGCGGCGCGGCCGAGCATCACGGCATTCGCGCCGGTGGAATCGAGCACCGCGCGCGCTTTCACTGCGCTGTCGATATCTCCGTTGGCGATGACGGGAATGCCGGCCGCGGCGCACACTTCGCGCAGCGTCTCGTATTCGGCTTCGCCTTCGTAGAAATCCGCGCGCGTGCGGCCGTGCACGGCGATGGCGCGTACGCCGGCTTCTGCTGCGATGCGTGATATGCGTGGCGCGTTGATGTGCGCGCGGTCGATGCCGGTGCGGATCTTGACGGTGACCGGCACCGGCGAGCCGCGCACCACGGCATCGAGAATGCGTCCCACCAGCGCCTCGTCCCCCAGCAGCGCCGAGCCGCAGAGCTTGCCGTAGACCTTCTTGGCCGGGCAGCCCATGTTGATGTCGATGATCTGTGCGCCCAGATCGGCGTTCACGCGCGCGGCTTCGGCCAGTTGCGCCGGGTCATTGCCCGCCAGCTGCACCACGCGTGGTTCCGGCTCGCCCTCGTGGTTCATGCGCTGGCGCGACTTGCGCGACTGCCACAGCTGCTGGTCGGCGGTGATCATCTCCGAGGCCGCGAGGCCCGCTCCGAGCTGCCGGCACAGGATGCGGAACGGGCGGTCGGTGACGCCGGCCATGGGCGCCAGCACCGCCGCGCGCGCGATCTGCCACGGGCCGATGGAGAAGCTCACGGCTGCGACGCGCAGCGCAGCGCGCCCGCCGCAGTGGGCAGGCAGGCGTCGATCTCGAAGCCCACGGCCTTGCTGCCGGGATCCGGCAACAGCATCTCGACGTCGAGGCGCTGGTCGGCCGCCAGCCGCGCGGGTGGTGCGCCCGGCAGGTAATCCTGCGGCGGCACATCGTGGGTGGCGAGCGCATTGCCGAAGCGGTCCTGCAGCGTGATGCGCAGCATTGGCGGCGGCTGCGGATGCAGGGCGCGGTTCAGCACCGTGGCGCGCAGCAGGATGCTCTCCTGGGCGCCCGCCACGGCTTCGCCGCCGAGCTGGCGCACGTCGTAGGAGGCAAGGCTCCAGCGTGGCTCCAGCGTCACATTGAAGAGGCGGTAGACCGGCGCCATCAGGCTTCGCGCCCAGCCGTGCGCGGCCAGCGACTGACGATTGTGATGCACCAGCTGGATGGCGAGCAGCAGCGCCAGCAATGCGGCGGCCGCGACCCAGCCGCGGTGCAGGCGTGGCGGGGCAGCCAGCGCGTCCTCGAAGGCCTGCTCCGGCTCCGGGGTCGGCGCCGGAGGCTCGAGGGGCTGGCCAGGATCGGCCTCCCCGGCGATATTGACGCCGCCCGGCGGGCTCTCCACGACGGAGCCGATCTGCCGCGCGATCTCCTGCAGCCGCTGGTCCATCTCCGCCTCGTCGACCATCTCCTCGGTCTGCAGCACGCCGTCGCCTTCCAGCACGATGGTCTCGAAGGTGCCGGTGGCGAGCGTCTCGACCACTTCCATGTCGTCGGCGTCGGCGTCGGTGTCGATGGGGAGGGGCGCCGGACGGCCGGAATCAAAAGCGGCGGCCACGATCTCGGCGCCGGTTGATTCGCCCTCGACCGGTTCAGCCAGATCGAGGCCGGACAGGTCGCGATCGGAGCCGTCGAGATCGGCGTCTTCGAGGTCGGCGATCTCAAGGTCAGCCAGGTCGAGGTCGGCGAGCTCGCGGTCGGCCGTCGCAAGGTCTGCTGTCTCAACGTCGGCCGTTTCGCCTGGCTTTGCGGCGGGCGTGTCCATCACCGGAATGGAGGTCGTTCCGGTGGCGAAGTCGTCGGTCTGCGGCGGCTCCTGCGGATCTTCCAGCAGCGAGAGCAGCGCGTTGAATACCTTTTCGCAGCGCCCGCAGCGCACATATCCCTGGCCCACCCGCAGATCCGCCGCGGTCACCGCCAGGTGCAGCGCGCAGTTCGGGCAGGTGGTGGACATGCGGCTCATGAGGCCAGCGCCGCCCAGTCGTCGCGCTCGGCGAAGACTTTCAGATCGAGCCAGGGCGAGTACGCGGCGCGCACTTCATGCACCTGCTGCTTCAGGATGCCGGCAAGCACCAGATGCCCGCCGGGGCGCACGCGGGCGCTGAGGTCGGCGGCAAGCTCGATCAGCGTGCCGGCCAGGATGTTGGCCAGCACCACGTCGGCGGTGGTGGGCAGCGTGGCGGCCGTCTCATGGATGAAGATGTGGCCGGCGACGCCATTGGCTGCGGCATTGTCGGCCGTGGCGATCAGAGCCTGCGGATCGATGTCGTAGCCATCCACCCTTGTCGCGCCGAGCTTCGCCGCGGCCAGCGCCAGCACTCCGGAGCCGCAGCCGTAGTCGATCACCCCGGAACCCGCGGCCAGATGGGCATCGAGCCAGGTCAGGCACAGCGCGGTGGAGGGGTGCGTGCCGGTGCCGAAGGCGAGGCCGGGGTCCAGCCGCACGGCAACGGCCGCGGGATCGGCCGGCGGCGTCTCATGACTGGGAACGATCCACAGGCGCCTCCCGAAGCGCATGGCGTGGAAATCCTTGAGCCATTCGCGCTCCCAGACGCGATTGCGCACGTGTTCGGCGCGGATGCGCTCCATCGGCAGCTGCAAAGCCGCGGCCAGCTCAACCAACGTGGCGGGGCCGGCGGTTTCCGCGGGGAACAGGGCCTTGAGCACGGTCTGCGGCCACAGGCGTACCTCACCCGGCTTCGGCTCCAGGATGGCATCGTCCGCAGCGTCGGAGAGCGTCACGGAAACCGCGCCCGCGTCGAAGCAGGCCTCTTCCGCGACCGCAGGATCGAGATCGTTGAGGTCGAGGCTGAGTGCAAGCCACGCGGACATGCGATGGGCGCGTGGGCTATTTGAGCCCGAGGCGCCGCTCCAGGTAGTGGATGTCGAGGCCGCCGTTGCGGAACGCCGAGTGCGCGAGGATCTCCTGGTGCAGCGCGGTGTTGGTCTTGATGCCCTCCACGACGAGCTCGGCGAGCGCGTTCTTCATGCGCGCGATGGCGGTGTCGCGCGTGTCGCCGTGCGAGATGATCTTGGCCACCATGGAATCGTAGTTCGGCGGCACCGAATAACCCGAATACACATGGCTGTCCACGCGGATGCCCGGGCCGCCGGGCGCATGCCAGCGCTTGATGAGGCCGGGGGAGGGCATGAAGGTGCGGGGGTCTTCGGCATTGATGCGGCACTCGATGGCGTGGCCGCGGAATTCGATGTCGCCCTGCCTGAAGGGCAGCTTCTCGCCCGAGGCCACCAGCAGCTGCGTCTTGACGATGTCGACGCCGGTGATCATCTCGGTGACCGGATGCTCCACCTGCACGCGCGTGTTCATCTCGATGAAGTAGAACTCGTCGTCCTGGTAGAGGAATTCCAGTGTGCCGGCGCCGCGGTAGCCCACCGCGCGGCAGGCCTCGACCACGCGCTCGCCCATCCTGTCGCGCACCTTCTGCGTGAGGCCCGGAGCGGGAGCTTCCTCGATCACTTTCTGGTGACGGCGCTGCATCGAGCAGTCGCGCTCGCCCAGATGCACCACATTGCCGTGGTTGTCGCCGATCACCTGGAACTCGATGTGCCGCGGCTTCTCGAGGAACTTCTCCATGTAGACCTGCGGATTGCCGAAGGCCGCCTGCGCTTCCTGCTGGGTGACGTTGACGGCATTGAGCAGCGCCGCTTCGGCATGCACCACGCGCATGCCGCGGCCGCCGCCGCCGCCCGAGGCCTTGATGATCACCGGATAGCCGATCTGCCGTGCGATGCGCAGGATCTCGTCCGGGTCGCTGCCCAGGGGGCCATCCGAGCCGGGCACGCAGGGCACGCCGGCCTTCTTCATCACCTTGATGGCGGAAACCTTGTCGCCCATCAGGCGGATGGTTTCGGCTTTGGGGCCGATGAATACGAAGCCGCTCTTCTCCACGCGCTCGGCGAAGTCCGCGTTTTCGGACAGGAAGCCGTAGCCGGGGTGGATGGCCACCGAATCGGTGACCTCCGCCGCGCTGATGATGGCCGGCATGTTGAGGTAGCTGGCCTGCGAGGGCGCGGGGCCGATGCATACCGTCTCGTCGGCGAGCAGCACGTGCTTGAGGTTGTCATCGACGGTGGAATGCACCGCGACGGTCTTGATGCCCAGCTCGCGGCAGGCGCGCAGGATGCGCAGCGCAATCTCGCCGCGATTGGCTATGACGACTTTTTCCAGCATTGGCAAGGGCGTTTACTCGACCACGAACAGCGGCTGGCCGAACTCCACCGGGTCGCCGTTCTTCGCCATGATGGCGGTGACCTTGCCGGCGCGATCGGATTCGATCTGGTTCATCATCTTCATCGCCTCGATGATGCACAGCACCTGGCCGACTTTCACTTCATCGCCGATGGATACGAAGGGCTTCGCCGTGGGTGAGCCGGCGGCATAGAAGGTGCCGACCATGGGCGCCGGCACGATGTTCGGATCGTCCTTGCGGCGGGCCTGCGGGGCGGTGGGAGCGGCGGCGGCCACGGCGGCTGGCGCTGCCACGACGGGCGCGGCCGGAAGGGGGGCAGCCTGGATGAACTGTGGCATCGCCGCGCCCGTGGGCATGCGACTGATGCGCACGGCTTCCTCGCCTTCCTTGATCTCGATCTCGGCGATGCCGGATTCTTCCAGCAGCTCGATCAGCTTCTTGACCTTGCGAATATCCATCAATTTGTCTCCTGCGGGAGGGAATCGGCTCAGGCGAGGCGCTGGCTCGCGGCGCGCAGGGCCAGTTCATAGCCCAGCGCCCCGAGCCCCACGATCTGGCCCACGGCGATATCCGAGAAATAGGAGTGCCGCCGGAAAGCTTCCCGGGCATGCACATTGGAAAGATGCACTTCGATGAAGGGCAGCGATACGCCCAGGATGGCATCGCGCAGCGCCACGCTGGTGTGGGTGAAGGCGCCGGGGTTCAGGATCATGAAGGCAATGCCCTGTCCCTGCGCCTGCTGAACCTGCTCCACCAGTTCATGCTCGGCGTTGCTCTGGGCGGCGACGAGCTCGTGGCCCAGCTCCGCGGCCAGCGCCCGGCAGCGCCCGACGATGGTGTCGAGCGTGTCTTTGCCGTAGACGCCGGGCTCCCGCGAGCCGAGCAGATTCAGGTTGGGACCATTCAGCAGCAGCAAGCGCGCCATGGTTGTAGTTATTGGTAAATCGCTTCGGGGGCGACATTTAACCCTAAAATCGGCGAGCAGGTAGCGATTTTCGCCGAAGATGGCGTGCGAAGGCCGGCCAGGGGCCGGCACGGGGTCGCACGGGCTGGCGCGGCTGCGCCGAGGGAGTCTTCAGCCGGCGGCGGGCGAGGCGGCCCCGGCGGCTTCTTCCAGGCCGCGCTCGGTGGCGATTTGCTTCAGGCCCGCCGAGATCTGCTCGCGCGCCACGGCCAGATCCATTGTGCCTGCATCCACCGCCATCACGCGGTCCAGTATCAGGGTGGCCTCGTCGTGATGCAGCTCGCCGATCTTCATGGCGATGATGCGCTGCTGGCTGTCGGCGAACAGGGTGAAGGGCAGGGCCGGCGTCATGCCCACGGCCTGCACCGCGGCCAGGCCATCTTCCTCGCCGATGAGCAGCGGGTAGTCCAGTTGCCGCTCGTCGGCGAACGCCAGCACGTCCTCGCGGAAATCCACCGCGATGCCGATGACTTCCAGGCGGTCCTTCTGGCGTTCGCGCCGCAGCTGCGAGAGCAGCGGGATCTCGCGCACGCAGGGCGGGCACCAGGTGGCCCAGTAGTTGACCATCAGCGGCTGGCCCTTCCAGTGGCCGAGCGAGCGCAGTGTGCCTTCGCGGTCCTGCAGCTCGAAATGGGGCAGCATCTCCGGCAGCTTCTCGATGAGCTGGTCTTCGGTCTGGGCTTCTTCAGCGGTCGGGGCTGAGGCGGTCAGCTCCGCTGCGGGCGCGGGTTGCCGGCTGCGCAGGCCGCGCTCCACGGCAACGCCCACGGCCGCCGCGATGGCAATGGTCATCACGATCCACAGGCCCTTGCTGGAGGGACGCTGGGCTGGCTGGACGGGTTCGTTCACGGAGGTGACTTTACTGGCTTGCCAGGGCTGCGACCACTGCCTGCTCGGCGGCGATGGCGCGGGCGGCGAGCGGCGCGAATTCATCGGCCTTCATGAAGCCCACCACGCGGTAGCGGGTGCGTTCGGCGCCGTCCACGCCATAGAAGGCGATGGTCGGCGGGCCATAGATGCCGAAGTGCTTCAGCAGCGCCTGATCGGCGGCGTCGTTGGCCGTGACATCGGCCTGCAGCCAGAGGGTGTCCGCGAGCGCGGCGCGCACGCTTTCCAGCGGGAAGGTGTACTTCTCCATCTCCTTGCAGGACACGCACCAGTCGGCATAGAAATCGAGCATCACCGACTTGCCTTCGGCCGCCGCCGTCGCCACGCGCGCCGTGAGTTCTTCCACCGACTTGATGCGCTCGAAGGGCAATTCGGGGCGGGCTTCGGCCGCCTGGAGCGGGCGCAGCGGATCGGTGGCGCCCTGGAAATGGCCGATGCCGATGATCAGCGCATAGATCGCGGCGGCCGCGCCGATCAGCCGCGCCGCGAGGCGGCCAGTGCCGGTGCGGGTGGTGGCGCGCAGCAGGATGAAGGCCAGCGCCGCCAGCGGGATCATCCACAGCACGAAGGTGACGCGCTCGGGCAGGATGCGCGACAGCATCCACACCGCCACGGCCAGCATCAGCGCGCCGAAGGCCTGCTTGACCGTTTCCATCCACGCGCCGGCGCGCGGCAGCAGCTGGCCGGCCGAGGCGCCCACCACCAGCAGCGGCACGCCCATGCCGATGGCCATGGCGAACAGCGCCACGCCGCCGCGCGCGATCTGGCCGGACTGGCCGATCACCGACAGTGCCGCGACCAGCGCCGGGCCCACACAGGTGGTGACGATCAGCGCGGACAGCGCGCCCATCACCACCACACCCGCATAGTTGCCGGACTTCTGCTGGTTGGACATCTGCGTGAGCCGCGTCTGGATGAAGGAGGGCATCTGCACGGTGTAGAGCCCGAACATCGACAGCGCCATGGCGACGAACAGCGCCGCGAACAGCAGGATGATCCACGGCTGCTGGAACAGCGTCTGCGCCTGCTGGCCGGCGGCGGCGAAGCCCACGCCGGCGGCCGTGTAGGTCGCGGCCATGCCCAGCACATAGGCCAGCGACAGCGAGAAGGCGCGGCCGCGGGTCACGTTCGCGCCTTCGCCGGCGATGATGCCCGCGACGATCGGCACCATGGGCAGCACGCAGGGCGTGAACGCCAGCGCGAGGCCGGCGAGCAGGAAGGCGCCGGCCATCAGCAGGATGTTGCCGTCGCGGATCAGGCCGGCGAGCGCATCCTGCTTCGACACGAAGCCATCGCCGCCGGCGCCCGGGTCCAGCGGAGCCAGCGACGAGACGGCCGTTGCCCGCGGCATCTGCACATCGAAGCTCTTGGTGATCGGTGGATAGCACAGGCCCGCGTCGGCGCAGCCCTGGTAGGTCACCTTGACCGGCAGCGTGAAGGCGGCCAGATCGCCGCGCGACACTGGCAGGCGCGCGATCACGTCCTGGTGATAGACCTCCTGCTCGCCGAAGTATTCGTCGGTCTTTTTCTCGCCGTTGGGCAGGCCGGGCGTGCCGAGACCGGCGCTGAGACCTTCCGCGGCCTGGAACTTCATCTTGCTGCGGTAGAGGTAGTAGCCCTCGTGCACCTGGAAGGTCACTTCGATGCGGTCCGGCGCCACGGCTTCCGCGCCCACGCGGAACGCGACGTCCGGGTGCAGGAATTCATCGCCGGAGCTGGCGCCGCCCAGTGTGGTGAGGGCGGCGGCGCTGGCCGCCAACGCGGCGGGGGACATCACCGCCAGCAGGGTCACCATCAGGGTGGAGGCCAGGCCGGACAGGGGGCGAATACGGGCCATCAGCAACATGCGGTCTCCGGGTGCGGCCTGCAGTATACGCGAGGATGGAAGTCCATTCTATTCATGAACTTATGCAAGAGGTGAGCCGCGCTTCACATTCTTGCCGCAACCCCGGCCCATCCTCCTTGGAGTTTCCCTTGAAATGAACAGTTCCGCCGCTATTATTACGCCCCGTTAGCAGCCGCCACATGAGAGTGCTAACAGCCCCCTGGGGGCTGGCGGCTGCATCACCGGTTTCCGGTAAGGCACTGGGTTCAACATCATTTTTAGGAGTGGCTCATGAAAATTCGCCCTCTCCACGACCGCGTCATAGTGAAGCGGCTGGAGGAAGAACGTACGTCCGCAGGCGGAATCATCATCCCTGACACCGCGACCGAGAAGCCCATCCAGGGCAAGGTCGTGGCAGTGGGCAAGGGCAAGATCCTGGACGACGGCTCTGTCCGCGCCCTGGACCTGAAGGTCGGCGACAAGATCCTGTTCGGCAAGTACGGCGGAACGGAAGTGAAGGTCGACGGCGAAGAACTCCTGGTCATGCGTGAAGAAGACGTCATGGCCGTCATCGAGGGCAAATAATCATGGCAGCCAAAGAAGTCCGTTTCGGAGACGACGCGCGCGTCAAGATGGTGCGCGGCGTCAACATCCTCGCCAACGCCGTCAAGGCGACGCTGGGCCCCAAGGGTCGCAATGCCGTGCTCGAGAAGAGCTTCGGCGCCCCCACGATCACCAAGGACGGCGTCTCCGTCGCCAAGGAGATCGAGCTCAAGGACAAGTTCGAGAACATGGGCGCGCAGCTGGTGAAGGAAGTCGCTTCCAACACCTCTGACGAAGCCGGCGACGGCACCACCACCGCCACCGTGCTGGCCCAGGCCATCATCCGC